>NZ_JBOHDN010000287.1:0-17954 GCF_050699375.1 Nocardioides sp.
GTCTATCGAGAACACCCTCCAGAAAGGGTCGGCGGCCCACACCAACCCGTCGAAGGGAACGTTCCGGCAGGGAGGTCTCGACGGGCTCGACCACCGGGGCGGCGTGGTCTCGACAAGCTCGACCACCACCGGAGGCGGGAGGTCTCGACAAGCTCGACAACCAAGCCCGCCAAGATACCCGCAGACGTAGGGGAAGACCCCGAGCCGACCCCTGCCGATCAACCCCAGGTCGTACGCCGAGATCAGTCCCCAGCCCGATGCGGGTTGATACCCCACAACGACAGGCTCTGGGGCATGACACAGACCTCTGTTCCCACGATGACGGCCGCCGCCCGAGCGGTGGGCCTGACCAAGACCTACGGCAAGGGCGAAACCGAGGTGCACGCGCTGCGCGGAGTCGACCTCGAGATCCGCCGTGGTGCGTTCACCGCGATCATGGGCCCCAGCGGCTCGGGCAAGTCGACGCTGATGCACTGCCTGGCCGGGTTGGACAGGCCGACCAGCGGCACCGTCGTGGTCGCCGGACAGCCCCTCGAGAACCTCAACGACGACCAGCTGACCATCTTCCGACGGGAGAACGTCGGGTTCGTCTTCCAGGCGTTCAACCTGCTGCCGATGCTGACCGCGGGTCAGAACATCCAGCTGCCCCTGGAGCTGGCCGGCAAGCGGGTCAGCGACGAGACCCGCGCGAGGGCCCAGATGATCGCGGACACCCTCGGCATCGGCAAGCGCCTGGGCCACAAGCCTTCCGAGCTCTCCGGCGGACAGCAGCAACGCGTGGCCATCGCAAGAGCGCTGGTCACCCAGCCCGCGATCCTCTTCGCCGACGAGCCCACCGGAAACCTCGACTCCGAGACCTCGGCCGAGGTGCTCGACCATCTTCGCCGGAGCGTCCGCGAGCTCGGTCAGACCGTGGTCATGGTGACCCACGAGGCCTCGGCCGCAGCGTACGCCGACGAGATCGTCACCGTGGTCGACGGACACATCGAAGGGGTGACGCGCTGATGCGGACGGTGTTGTTCGCATCCTTGCGGACCTACGCCCGCCGCTATGCGGCAGCAGTGGTGGCGGTGGTGGCCGCGGTCGCCCTCATCGTGGTGACCAACGCGCTCACCTCGGCCACCAAGTCCGGTCTCCAGGCCGGCCTCGACGAGCCCTTCCAGAATGCGGCGGGTGGCGTCGAGAACCCCAGCGAGGAAGCCGTCGCGAAGTATGTCGACCAGGGCGGCTGGCCGATGGGCACCACCTACCAGCCGGTGCGCACGGAGACCAAGCAGGTCGGCGAGGACGTCTCGGTCGGCACGGTCTCGACCGAGGACCGTTGGCAGTGGCAGAGCCTCGAGGCGGGCCGCTTCCCGACCGGTTCCGGCGAGGCGGTCGTGGACGCCGACGCAGCCAAGGCCAACAAGGTCGCGGTGGGCGACACCCTCCGCGTCGGTGCGGGGACCAAGGTGCTCGATGTCGCCGTGGTCGGCCTCGTGGACGCGCCCTCGATGTGGTCCTCGAACCTCTATGTCACCTGGCCGCAGATGCAGGAGTGGGACGACGCGATGGTTCCCATGCTCCTCACCGCCTCCACCGGCTCGGCCGACGACGGCTGGGTCGCCTCGGGTCCGCTCGTCGACGACCTGCAGCAGAAGCTCAACCAGGAGATCGACGTCATCGCCTACATGGTGCTGCTCTTCGCCGCCATCGCGCTGTTCGTTTCGGTGCTGGTCATCACCAACACCTTCACGATCCTGTTCGCCCAGCGGATGCGCGACTTCGCGCTGCTCCGGGCGATGGGCGCCACCAAGCGCCAGATCCTTCGCTCCGTACGCCGCGAGGCCCTCGCCCTCGGCATCCTGGCCTCGCTCGCGGGGCTCGTCGTCGGCACGCTCCTGGGCTGGGGGATCGTCGCGATCGTCAGCAGGCTCGCCGAGAACGCGCCCTTGGGCGACGTCGCCTACGAGTGGCCGTGGCTGGTCGGCGCAGCCCTGATCGGCATCCTCACGACCCTGGTCGCCTCGTGGCTGCCCACGCGCCGGCTGATGCGGCTGAGCCCGCTGGCCGCGCTGCGACCCCAGGAGGGCTTCGAGGTACGTGGCGCCGGGAGGTTCCGTCTCGTCCTGGGTGTCGTGGTCGTCCTCCTCGGTGTAGCCACGATCTTCGCCTCGATGGCGCTGGGTGAGGCCTTCACCGGCCTGCTCGCCGTGCTCGCCGGCGGTTCGATCGCCTTCGTCGGGGTGATGCTGCTCGGTCCCGCGCTGGTGCCCGGACTGGTGCGGTTGGCCGGTCATGCGCTCGCGGTGGTCGTCGGTACGCCCGCCAAGCTCGCCTCGGCCAACGCCGGGCGCAACCCGAAGCGCACCGCGGCCACCGCCGCCTCGCTGCTCGTCGGGGTCACCCTGACCACCGGCGTACTCACCGGGATGAACACCATCCGTGGCGCTGTCTCGGAGGAGATGGCCGCCCAGCACCCGATCGACGCCGTGCTGCAGTCGGGCTCCGAGCCGATCGCGGCCGACGCACTCGGCCAGGTCGAGGACGCCGAGGGTGTCGCCGACGCGGTCGCGGTCCCGGGCGCGGTGCCGACGATCGAAGCCGTCGACAAGGGCGAGAGCGCGCCGCTGCCGTTGCCGGTGGTCGCACCGCCGGCCAGCGACGTACCTCTGCAGAAGGTGAGCGTCGCCCCCGGCACGATCGCCCTCGGCTACGAAGCCGCCGACGAGCTCGTCGACGGCGACAAGGTGCGACTCACCCTCGAGGGCCGTTCGACCACGGTCAAGGTGGTCTTCGCGGACGTCGACGGGGCCGCTCGGGTCTCCGCGGCGACGCTCGCCGAGCTGACCCAGGACCCCAAGACGTACGCCATCTGGGTCCGCGCCACCGACAACGCCGATCCCGAGGAGCTGGGCGGCTCCCTGAGCGCGATCCTGCCCGACGCCGACCTCTCCAACGGCAAGGCGGACCGAGCCTGGGTGGAGCTCCAGCTGGACGTGATGACCTGGTCGGTCGTGGGTCTGCTGGCCATCTCGGTGCTGATCGCGCTGGCCGGCATCGCCAACACCCTCGGCCTCTCGGTGCTCGAGCGTGCCCGTGAGCACGCCCTGCTGCGGGCGCTCGGACTGACCCGCCGTCAGCTGCGCCGTACGTTGGCCGCCGAGGCGGTGCTGCTCTCCGCGGTCGCGGCCCTGGTCGGCACGGTCCTGGGCGTCTTCATCGCGTGGGGCGGCAGCGTGGTTCTGCTCAGCGACATCGTCGCCGGAGGCACCGCCAGCTTCGACCCGCCGGTGCTCCAGCTGGTCGGGGTGGTGGTCGTCGCCGGAGTGGCCGGCCTGCTCTCCTGCGTGGTGCCCTCCAAGCGGGCCACCAAGGTCAGCCCGGCGGAGGGACTCGCGCTGGACTGACCCCGGGGCGCCCGCTCGATCAGACCTCCGCGTGCTCCTGCTGCTCCTCACGGGCGGCGGAGCGCCCGGAGGCGATCAGGCTGGTCGTCACGGTGACGACGAGGATGCCGATGATGACCACCAGCGAGAGCCAGGTCGGGATGACCGGGACGCCGTCCCACTGGCCGTGGGCCCAGTGCAGGCCGAGCTTGGCGCCGATGAAGGCGAGGATCGCGGCCAGGCCGAACGAGAGGTGGACCAGCTTGGACAGCGCGCTCTCGAGGACGAAGTAGAGGGCGCGCAGGCCGAGCAGGGCGAAGGCGTTGGTGGCGAAGACGAGGTAGGGGTCGCCGGTGATGCCGTAGACCGCGGGCACGGAGTCGACGGCGAAGATGACGTCGGTGACGAAGATGGCCAGCACCACGACGGCCATCGGCTTCAGGCCGATCTTGCGGCCGAGGCGTACGGCCAGCATCTCCTCGGGGTCCACCGACTGCTCGTGGCCCTGGAGCGCCTCGATGAGGAGCTTCACCGCGGTGACCACCAGGATCGCGCCGAAGAGGAGGAAGACGATGTCCCACTGGGAAAGTGCCGCGGCGCCCAGCGCGATGAAGATGCCGCGCAGCACCAGGGCGCCGACGATGCCGAAGAGCAGCACCTTCTGCTGCAGCTGCCGTGGGACCGCGAAGGCCGCCAGCAAGAGCATGAAGACGAACAGGTTGTCGACGCTGAGCGACTTCTCGACGATGTAGCCGGTGTAGTACTCGAAGCCGGTCTGGCTGCCGTGGGCGTTCCAGACCCAGACCCCGAAGGCGAGCGGGAGGGCGATGTAGAAGGCCGACCAGCCCAGGGCTTCCTTCATGGAGACCTCGTGCGGGCGCCGGGTCAGGACGAAGTCAAGCGCGATCAGGGCCGCGACGGCGGCGATGGTGACTGCCCACAGGGTGGGCGTGGCGATGGTGTCGAGCATCAGGGTCCTCAGGCGTGTCGAGACGTCTGAGGTCTCCCTCACCCCTGAACGAGCCTTGGGGCGTCCTCCGGGTCGGCGGTGGCGCCGACGTACTGACCGGAAGGAGCTTGATGAGGTACTCCCCTCACGGCAGATCGTACCGGTTCGAGGGAAGGGATTCGCAAACGGTCGCCAGGGGAGACGGCCAGGCGGCACAATGTCACGATGTCGACGGCGTCACATCTTCCCCTGCTCAATGACCTCGCGTCCCAGGTCTCGGAGGTGCTCACCGACGAGATCTCGCTGCTGGCGGCCTCGACCGACAGATCCGGGTCGGTCGCCGACGGCCTGCCACTGGCGGTCGTGAAGGCTCACAGCGTCGATGACGTCCGGACGGCGATGCGGATCGCGTCCACACACCGGGTGCCGGTGATCCCGCGAGGCACGGGCACCGGGCTCGCCGGGGGAGCGGTGGCCGGGACCGGCCATCTCGTGGTCGATCTCTCGGCGATGGACCGGATCCTCGAGCTCGACCCGGTCGACGAGATCGCGGTCGTCGAGGCCGGGCTGCTCACCGCCGACCTGGACGCGGCCGCGGCGAAGGTGGGGCTGCGCTACGCGCCCGACCCGGCCTCCGCGGCGATCTGCTCGATCGGCGGCAACGTCGCCACCAACGCCGGCGGGCTGCGATGCGTGAAGTACGGCGTGACCCGCGAAGCCGTCCTGGGCCTCGACGTCGTCCTCGCTGACGGCTCCCTGATCCACACCGGTCGCCGCACCATGAAGGGGGTGGCCGGCCTTGACCTCACCGCCCTCTTCGTCGGCTCGGAGGGCACGCTGGGGATCGTCGTCGGCGCGACTCTGCGGCTCAAGGCCCGGCCGGTGACGACGCTGACCGCGTCGGCTGCGTACGCCTCCACGGCCGCTGCTGCCCGGGCCTGTGCCGAGATCGCCGCAGCTCGGCGGCTGCCGTCGATGCTGGAGTTCATCGACCGGCGCTGCCTCGAGGCGATCGACCGGTTCGCGGGCACCACGTACGCCTCTCGCGGGGACGCGCTGGTGATCGCCCAGGCCGACGGTCCCGCGGCGGAGACCGAGATCGAGGCGATCGCGGCAGTCCTCGGAAAGGAGGCGACCTGGATCGAGCAGGGCGTCGACGAGGAGTCCTCCGAGCGCCTGGTCCAGACCCGCCGCCAGGTCCTGCCCGCGATCGAGGCGGAGGGTTCGTTCTTCATCGAGGACATCTGCGTGCCCCGCTCCCGGCTCGCCGAGGCGGTCGACCGGATCTCCGAGATCTCCGAGAGACATGGCGTACGCACCTACACACTCGCCCACGCCGGCGACGGCAACCTCCACCCGGTCATCGGCTGGGATCCGTCCCCGGGCGACATCCCCGGCGTGATGCCGCCGGTGGAGACGGCCGCCAGCGATGAGATCTTCGCCCTCGCCATCGACCTCGGTGGCACCACCACCGGCGAGCACGGTGTCGGCCGGCTCAAGCGCAAGTGGCTCGAGTCCGAGATCGGCACGGACTCGATCGACCTGCAGCACCGGATCAAGGCCGCCCTCGACCCGCTCGGCATCCTCAACCCCGGCTCCGGCTTCTGATCCCTTCGGGGTCGAGCGAGCCCCCGGGGTCGATCGAGTCCCCGGTGGTCGATCGAGTCCCCGGTGGTCGAGCTTGTCGAGACCACCCCATATGACACCCTTGCTCCGTGCGCGTCGGAATAGCTGCTGTAGTTCTGAGTCTCGGCCTGGCGATCACCCTGATCTCCTGCGGCGGCGAACCGGAGGCGGACGCCCCGTCCTCCAAGTCGTCGGCCAACGTGGCGACGGTGGTCACCGCCATCAAGGGCGCCGACGGCACCACCGCGACGGCAGGCGGCTACGCGTTGGGCGACCTCAGCCTGCCCGCCGAGGCGGGCGAGCCGGGGAAGGTGAGCTTCACGATCACCAAGGGATCCGACCCGGTCACCGACTACATCGAGGAGCAGACCAAGGACATCCATGTCTATGTCGTACGCGACGACCTGGAGGTCTTCCGTCACGTCCACCCGTCCCTGGGTGATGACGGTGTCTGGTCCGGTGACCTGACGCTCCCGGCCGGCGGGACCTACCGGTTGGTCGCCGAGTTCGCGGCCAAGACTCCCGACGGCAAGGGTGAGCAGGCGATGCTCGGCGCGACCGCGAAGGTCGCGGGGCCGTCCGAGGTCGACGTACCCGGCTCCGAGGACGGCACTCTGATCGCCGCGCTCGAGGAGACCCCGAAGCCCGGGGTCGACCAGGAGATCGGTGTGCTGCTGACCGATCCGGCCGGCAGGCCGGTCAACCTGGGCACCTACCTCGGTGTCTACGCGCACGTGACCGCGTTCAGCCGAGACACGGGCGAGGTGATCCACCTGCACCCGCTCGGCGGCCCGGAGAACGGCGAGAACGGCACCCGGCTCGGCATCCACGTGAAGCCACCGAAGGCGGGTGACTACGTGTTCTTCGTGCAGGCACGCGTCGACGGGATGGTCCACACGCTCCGGCTCCCGGTCACTGTCTGACCGGGAACTTCAACAGCCCGAGCGGGCTCTCGAACTCGCCCAGTCGCAGACCGATCGTCACCTCCCAGGTGCCGGCCTTCGGCAGGACGACGTCGGCCTCCCAGGTGCCGGCGTCGACCGAGGTGAGGGGCTGGTCGCCCAGGTCGACATCGCCGGAGCTCAGCTTGGCGGTCGGGATCGCGGCAGCCTCGAGGGGCTCACCGCCGGCGTCCTGGATCTGCAGCCGGAGCACGTTCGGTCCCGGACCGCCGGGGGTCAGCGTCGCGTAGACCCGGTGGTCATCACCGAGCTCGGCCGCCTGGGTGGTGCTCTGGGCGACCGCGGTCGAGCCTGCGCCGGTCGAGCCTTCACCGGCCTGGGGCGGCTTGTCGACCAGGAACCCGGTCACCGCGAGCACGACGACGAGCACCCCGGCCTCCATCATGACCGCCCTGCGCAGCACCGAGCCGGCCTCGACGGTGTCGTCGTGGCCGGCGGCCGTACGGACCCGGGGGAGGACCAGCAGCCGGTTGCCGGCCGCCATCACCGCGACCGCCACGACCAGGGCGACCTTGGTCATCAGCAGGGTGCCGTACGTGCTGTTGAGGAGGTTGTCCCAGGAGCCGAGGATGCGCCAGCCCAGGAGCGTGCCGGAGGCCGCGAGGGCGGCCAAGGACACGGCGGCGAGGGTGGAGAAGCGGGTGACGATCTCGGCCGCGACCGTGCCGCGCCGCGTGATCAGCGGAAGGGTCAGCGCGAGTCCGACCAGGCCGCCGAGCCAGAGGGCGCCGGCGACGAGGTGGATGACGTCGGTGATGGTCACCAGCCAGGCGGGCGTGACGGCGCGGGTGTGGCCCACCAGCGCCGGTGAGCAGATCGCGACCAGCGCGGCCACAGCGGCCGGCCGTGGCTGGTCGCGCAGTGCGAGCGCGGCCGCGATGCCCAAGATCCCCACCAGCGCGCTGAGCCACTCCTTGCCGACAGTCGCCGGTGACCAGGCGTCGAAGGTGAAGATCGCGCCCGGCCCGCTCTCGCTCTGCAGCGCGCCGCTGGCCGGAGCGAGGAACACCAGCGAGACCACGGCGACCATGCCGGCGAGGATCTGGAGGCGTTGGACCCGTGCCGTGGCACGGTCGGGGACGCGGTGGTCACCGATACGGTGCCCACCCAAGATGAGGGCGCGGAACCAGATCAGCCCCACCACCAGCAACAGCGCTGCGTACTGAAGGAACTGGAGCACCCCGTGGATCACCGAGGTCGCCGTCGACGGTTCGGTGGACGGGGGCGGGTCGACGCTGAGGCTCGGGGCGCCGACGGCGAAGGTCAGCGACCCTGAGATCGGGTGGCCGTCGTTGGAGACGACTCGCCAGGCGACGACGTAGCTGCCGTCGCCGAGGCTGCTCGCCTCGGGGAGCGCGACCGTCATCTCGGTCCCGCCCGCGGACGACTCGGAGGCAACCTCCTCGCCCTTGGCGTCGTAGACCGTGACGCCCTCCGGGGGCAGCGTGACCCCTTCGTCGAAGGTGAAGACCACCTCACCGGGCGCGGTCTCGAGTACCGCACCGTCCTCGGGGGTGGTGCCGATCAGGCTGGCGTGCGCCTGGGCGGGGGAGATGCTGAGAAGGACGGCGTACGCAGCGGCAGAGAGCACCACCAGCAGACGTCCCAGGGCGCGCCGGCCCGGCCCCCGGCGGTCGAGCCTGCCGGGACCACGTGCGAGGAGGGAGCTGGGCCGGCGCGCCTGGGGAGCACTCACGCCTTGCGACGACCCAGTGCGAGGGCGGTCGAGCCCGCGATCAGTCCGAGGATCCCGGCGCCGGCGCCGACACCGCCCCACAGGTTGCTGTCGCTCTTGGACTCGGCGGAGGCCGGCTCGGTCTCCGCGTGATCGTCGGAGGTCGCTGAGGCGCCGTGGGCGTCCTCGGCGGTCGCTTCGGTGACCTCGAAGGCGGGAGCCGGTTTCTCCGGCTCCTCGGTAGCGCCCTCCGGCGCCTCCTCGACCCAGGCGGTCTCGCCCTTCTCGCAGGTCTGGATGACCGGGAAGGCGAGCGTGCCCTCCTTCTCAGGCAGCTGCAGGGAGACCTCGAAGGCGTCGCGCTGGCCATCGGGCAGCGGGGTCTTCGCGGTGTAGACGATGGTCGCCTCACGCTCGGTGAGCTTGTTGCCGTGGGCGTCCTCGATCGGCTCGGCGAGCTTCTCGGTGGTGACCTTGACGTCGTAGAACGGCTGTCGCGTTGGCGTCACGTCGTTGATCTCCTCCGGGATCTGGATCGTGATCTGCCTGGTGGGCGAGCCTTCACAGCCGTGGCCGTTGCTGAAGGTCAGCACGGTGTACGCGCCGGCAGCCGTCTCGCTCGGCGTGACCGTGACGTGGGCGGAGGCCGGAGCGGCGGCGAGGAAGGTGATCGCCGCGGCAGCGGCGACGGGCGCGCCGAGGCGCGCGATGGTGCGTCGAGACATTGGGTTGCTTTCTGTGGTGTGCGTGGATCGGCGGCCGCTGCACACAGTCGTTACTGGCGGGACGGATGAGGTGCCTCAAACGTCACATGCGTAACGACTGTGTGCATTCCCAGCCGCATCGAGGGGGACTTGGGTCAGCGAAGAGCGACCGGTGGCCCTCGACCCGCAGCGACATATGTCCACAGGGTGATGCGGGCCACGATCGGCTGCGCATGAGCGAGGAGGCGGGCGGCGATCACGGCTCGCGGCAGCGCGAGTGCCTGCGCGAAGACCCGCCAGGCCCGGCGGTGGAGCATCCAGACGACGACCGTCAGCACGGCCGCCGCGGTGTGCGCGACGAGCATCGACGGACTGCCGCCGCCGTGCGCGTGAGCGGCCGGTGCTGCGTACGCCTCGAACGCCTCGTGCATCCCGAGCTGTGCGACTCCGGCGAGGAGCGCACCCGGCACGATCCCGAGGCGGCGCTGGAGCACCACGACGCCCGCGCTGAATGCGGCGAACCCGGTCGCCACCAGCCACAACACGTCCGGAAGCTGCCCGCCACCGCCCAGGTGGGCCAGGCTCGACCCGGTCGTGATCTCGATCGCCGCGAGCAGCGCCAGCCACACGCTCCCGCGTGTCGGCCTCACCACCCTCAGCTCCACGCCGCACATTGTCGCAGACCCGCCGAAAGGTCACCCCGCAGGCCGAAAGGTCACCTGTGCAGGTCGAGAGGTCACCTGTGCGGGCCGAGAGGTCACCCGTGCAGGTCGAGAGGTCAGCTGTGCGGGCCGAGACGTCACCCGTGCAGGCCGAAAGGTCACCCGTGCAGGCCGAGAGGTCACCCGCGTGACCTCTCGGCCTGCAGAAGTGACTTCTCGGCCTGCAGAAGTGACTTCTCGGCGCTGGGTGTGGGTCAGCGGAGGACGGGAGGCTCGGTCTTGTCCGCTACCTCGTCGGCGCTGACGTCGGGTGCGAGCTCGACCAGGCGCAGGCCCTCGGGGGTGATGTCGAGGACGCACAGGTCGGTGATGATGCGCTGTACGACGCCGAGGCCGGTGTAGGGCAGCGAGCACTCCTCGACGATCTTGTAGGACCCGTCGCGGGCGACGTGCTCCATGAGCACGACGACCTTCTTCGCGCCGTGGACGAGGTCCATCGCGCCGCCCATGCCCTTGACCATCTTGCCGGGGATCATCCAGTTGGCGAGGTCACCCGATGCAGAGATCTGCATGGCACCGAGGATCGCGGCGTCGATCTTGCCGGAGCGGATCATCCCGAAGCTCATGGCGGAGTCGAAGAAGCTGGCTCCCCTGCGTACGGTGACGGTCTCCTTGCCGGCGTTGATCAGGTCCGGGTCGACGGCGTCCTCGGTCGGGTAGGCGCCGGTGCCGAGGATGCCGTTCTCGCTCTGCAGCACCAGCTCGACGTCGTCGGGGACGTAGTTGGGCACCAGCGTCGGCAGTCCGATGCCGAGGTTGACGTAGTCGCCGTCGGTCAGCTCCGCGGCGGCTCGTGCGGCCATCTGTTCACGTGTCCATGCCATGTCAGCGGACCGTCCTCTTCTCGATGCGCTTCTCGGCCGCCTGCTCGGGAGTCAGGGGCACGACGCGGTGTACGTAGACGCCGGGGAGGTGGACCTCGTTCGGCGGGATCTCGCCGGGCTCGACGAGCTCCTCGACCTCCACGATCGTGACCTGCCCGGCCATCGCGGCGAGCGGGTTGAAGTTGCGGGCGGAGTCCTTGAAGACGAGGTTGCCGTGGCGGTCGCCCTTCCAGGCCCGGATGATGCCGAAGTCGGCGAGGATGGCCTCCTCGAGGACGAACTCCTGCTCGCCGTCGCGGGTCTCGAAGGTCATCAACGGCTTCTCGGGCGAGGTCTTGATGACGTTGCCCGCGTCGTCGTACTTCCACGGCAGACCGCCCTGGGCGATCTGCGTGCCGACGCCGGTGCGGGTGTAGAACGCGGCGATGCCGGAGCCGCCCGCGCGCATCCGCTCGGCCAGCGTGCCCTGCGGGGTGAGCTCGACCTCGAGGTCCCCGGAGAGATATTGCCGCGCGAACTCCTTGTTCTCCCCGACGTACGAGGCGACGACCCGCCGCAGGCGTCCGGCGCCCAGCAGCAGGCCCAGGCCCCAGTCGTCGACTCCGGCGTTGTTGGAGACCACCTCGAGGTCGGTCGCGCCGGCCTCGAGCAGGGCGTTGATGAGCACCGAGGGGATGCCGCACAGCCCGAAGCCGCCGACCGTGAGGGTCGCGCCGTCCGGGATGTCCGCCACCGCCTCGGCGGCAGTAGAGATGACCTTGTCCATGGGGTTCAGTCAAGGTTCGCCAGACGCTCCGGTCAATAGGTGAGCGTAAGTTCACGCTCAATCTTTCGTTGATCGATCCCTGCCGGACAGTTGCGTTCGATGAGTGGACGCGGCATATCGTACGTCCATGGAACCCGGTCCCAGCGTGATCCGCCGGAGCGCGACCCTGCTGCGGCTGCTCGCCGCGCAGGAGCCGGAGGGAGCGACCACCACACATCTCGCACAGGCCGCCGACGTCCCGCGGCCGACCGCTCATCGGCTCCTCAGCGCGCTCCAGGAGGAGGGCCTGGTGGAGCGCGACAACAGCACGGGTGCCTGGCATCTCGGTCCGGAGTGCTTCCTGCTGGGCGCGGCCGCGACCACCCGCCACGACATCACGCCGGTGGCCCGCCAGATCGTCTTGAAGGTCGCCCGCGAGACCGGCGAGAGTGCGTTCTTCTCCGTCCGGCGCGGCGACGAGACCGTCTGTGTCCTGCGTGAGGACGGCAGCTTCCCGATCCGCTCGCACGTGCTCCACGAAGGGATCCGGTTTCCGCTCGGCGTCGCCTCTGCCGGCCTGGCGCTCCTCGCGTTCCTCCCCGACTCCCAGCGCGAGGCCTACCTCGCCAGAGCCGATCTCGTCGCCGCGTACGGGGAGCAGCACTCCGCCGAGGCTCTGCGCGAGCGCGTCGCCGCCACCCGGAAGCTCGGGTTCGCCGTCAACCCCGGGCTCATCGTGGTCGGCAGCTGGGGCCTCGGGGCCGCGGTCTTCGACGCCCACGGGCAGCCGTACGGAGCGTTGAGCATCACCGGCATCGAGGCGCGCATCGCACCACCACGCCAGCTCGAGCTCGGCCGCCTCCTCCTCGAGGCCGCCCACACCCTCACCGCGAAGGCCGGGGACCAGGCCTCACCTGGGTGACGGCCTCCTGCATCAGCGCAAGGCGGTGCACCTGGTCACGGGTGGCCGGATACAGCTCGGTGAAGGCGCCGTAGAGCTCGTCGTAGACAGCCCGGTTCTCCGGGATCGGCGCGACCTCCCCGACGATCCGGGTCCAGTCGGTGTCGGCCGGTACGAGGCCTGATCCGATGGCCGCCAGGAGCGCATCCCCGTACGACGCCCCGATGGTCTGCTCGGGCACGAGCTGCCGGATGCCGGTGACGTCGCTGACGATCTGGGTCCATGGTCCGCTCCGGGTGCCGCCGCCGACCGTGACGACGCGGGACGCGGGGCCACCGGCGTCCTCCAGGAGCTCGAGGATCTGGCGTACGCCGTAGGCGATCCCCTCGTAGACGGCCCGATACAGATGCCCACGGCCGTGGCGAAGGGAGAGCCCGGCGACGACACCGCGCGCGTGCGGGTCGAAGAGCGGCGTCCGCTCACCGGCGAAGTAGGGCAGCACGATGAGGCCCTCCGAGCCGGGCGGAGTGGCCTCCGCCTCCTTGGCGAGCGTGGCGATGTCCACGTTCCCGGTGAGCTCCTGAACCCAGGAGAGCAGGCTGCCGGAGGTGGCCATGCCGCCCGCGAGCGTCATCACCTCCGGTTGCACGCTCATCGCGGTCCACAGCGGGGGAGAGGCCTTGAGGTCGTGGCCGATCTGCACGAAGAACATCGTGGAGCCGTACATCAGCATCAGGTCGCCCGGCTGCCGGACACCACAGCTGAACGCCTCGGCCCACGCGTCCACCGCCCCGGCCATGACCGGTGTGCCGACGGGCAGCCCGGTGGCCGTGGCGGCGTCGGCGTGCAACGCACCGACGACGTCACCGGACCAGGCCAGCCGGGGCATCTCGATGTCGCCGAGGATCTCCTCGACCCAGTCCGTTGCCCAGCCCTTGGCGGCGAGGTCGTAGAGCGGGGTGCACTGGCTGGCGGTGTGGTGATCCAGGATGTACTCGCCGGTGAGCCGGGCCACGACGTACGAGCTCGACCCGAACCACCGGCGGGTCCTGGACCACACCTCGGGCTCGTGACGGCGGAGCCAGAGCAGCTTGGGGCCGACCGCCTGGGAGCTGAGGTCGCTGCCGGCACGGTCGAGGATCTCCGCGGCGCCGAAGCGGTCGGTGAGCTCCTCGATCTCGGCCGAGGCCCGGCTGTCGATCCCGTAGAGGATCCCCGGCCGGAGCGGGTTGAGGTCGTCGTCGGTGACCAGGACGCAGGGGCCGATGCCGCTGACGCAGAGCCCGGCGATCGTGTGGTCCCGGGCGTGCAGGGCCAGCTCGCGACAGATCGAGACGACCTCGCCCCACCAGATGGTCTCGGCGTCCATCTCCGCGTGCCCGGCCTGGGGCAGCGACATCTGGTGTCGCCGCATCGTCTTGGCGATCACCTCGCCGTCGGCGGTGGCCAGCACGCCCTTGCTGCTTCCAGTGCCGACATCGACCCCCACGACCAAGGCAGCCATGAACCCTCCCAGTCGTGCCGGACGGCCGTGTCCGACAGCGTCGACGGCGTGATCGGACGATCCTAGTGGTGCGCCGTGGCCGTCGGGCACTCAGCAGCTCGAGGGCTGCTCCGTGCCACCGGTCTCGTACTCGCCGATGGCCGCGACCTTGGCCGCGGAGGCCGACTCCGGGTCGAACTCGTAGCCCAGCCACTCCTTGGCGAGCCGGCGGGCGAGCTCGATCCCGACGACGCGCTGACCCATGCACAGGACCTGGGCGTTGTTGCTGAGCACCGCCCGCTCGACGGAGAAGCTGTCGTGCGCCGTGACGGCACGTACGCCCGGCACCTTGTTGGCGCTGATGGCGACGCCGAGCCCGGTGCCGCACACGAGCAGTGCGCGATCGACGTCGCCGTTGGCGACCAGCTGCGCCGCGGAGGCCGCGACGTGGGGGTAGGCGGTGTGCTCCTCGGCCGTGACACCGACGTCGACCACCGAGGCGACCCGAGGATCGGCCTCCAGGTCGGCCTTCAAGATGTCGCGGTAGGACACCCCGGCGTCGTCGCAGCCGACGGCGATCCGCAGCCCGGGCGTGGGCTCCGCGGTCGGTGCCGGCGTGGGCCGTGCTGGCTCGGTCATGAGGACTCCTCGAGGGTGGTCTGGCACGTCTGGTCGAGCTGGGCTCCGATCGCGGTGACGATCAGGGCGAGCGAGATCGCGCCGGGGTCGGGGGTGCCGACGCTGCGTTCGGCGAGCGGGCGGGCCCGGCCGACCTTCGGCACCATCGGCGCGGTCGCCTCGGCGGCCCTGGTGCAGGCCTCCGCGGCGGCCTGCCACGCCTTGGTCAGGGGGAGGGCTGCCTCGGCGCCCTGCTCGAGCGCGTCGGCGAAGGGGCAGAGCGCGTCGAGCATCGTCTTGTCACCTAGCTCGGCGCGACCGAACGTCTGAACACGGGTCGCCCCGGCACGTACGGCCTCGGCGAGCCCGCCGAGAGTGACTGGGTCCTGGTTGCCGAGGCTCTCGCCGACGGTGTCCAGGAGCATGCCCCACAGGATCCCGCTGGTGCCGCCGGCACGGTCGCCGAAGGCGGCACCAGCCGCACCGAGCACCGAGCGGACCCCGCCACCGGCCGCGACAGCCACCTCGGCCGCCTCAGTGGCGGCCCTGGACCCACGACTCATCCCGATGCCGTGGTCGCCGTCGCCGGCGACCGCGTCGATCTCGCCGAGCCGTTCCTTGTGCTCCTCGACCGTCGCCGCCAGGGTGGCGATCAGCTCGAGAGCGACCTTCGCGTCCCGGCGGGAGGCCGGGCCGGCAGTCTCCTGGGCCTCCTTCGCGGTGGCGTCGGCGGAGACCGCACGCTCGGTGAAGACGCTCCCCGCGGTGGCCTGCCCACGGCGGTAGGCCGGGGTGTCGGCGGGGGCTCGCCACAGCGGCGCGAGCTCGTCGTCGAGCCAGGTCACGGTCAGCGAGCAGCCCGCCATGTCGAGGCTGGTGACGAGCTCACCGACCTCCGGCTCGACCAGGTCGACTCCCGCGGCTCGCAGCCTGGGCTCGACCTCGCTCCAGAGCACGTAGAGCTCCTCGTACTTCGTCGCGCCGAGGCCGTTGAGCAGGACGGCGGCTCGCCCGTCGGCCGACGTCGGGCGCTCCGCGAGCACCTGGTCGGCCAGCTGGTCGGCGAGCTCCGCGGCGGGAATCCAGTCGGTGGTGCTGATGCCGGGCTCGCCATGGATCCCGAGGCCGAAGTCGACCTGGCCGGCCTTCACGTGGAAGAGAGCGTCGCTCGCCCCCGGCAGCGTGCAGCCGTCGAACGCCACCCCGAAGGAGTACGTCGAGGCGTTGGCGTGCCGCATGAGCCGTTCGACCTCGTCGAGGTCGCTGCCCGCCTCCGCCGCCGCGCCCGCCATCTTGTAGACGGTGAAGGTGCCGGCGATGCCGCGACGGTCCTCACCGGCGTCGGGTGGTGCGGAGGCCACGTCGTCGGTCACCCACACGACGCGTACGTCCACACCCTCGGCGCGCAGCCGCTCGGCCGCGGCGCCGAAGTTGAGCCGGTCCCCGGCGTAGTTGCCGAAGGCGAGCACCACCCCCGCGCCGCCGTGCGCGGCGCGGGCGATGCGGTAGACCTGCTCGGCCGAGGGTGAGGCGAAGATGTCGCCGAGCACGGCTCCGTCGGCGAAGCCCGGGCCGACGACCCCGTTGTAGGAGGGGTAGTGGCCAGACCCGCCGCCGATGACGAGGGAGACCTTGCCAGCCAGGGGGCCGCCGGCGCGGACGAATCCGGAGGCTTCGGGAACCCGTTCGACATAGCGGGGATGGGCTGCGGCGAAGCCGGTGAGGACATCGCTCTTGAAGGTGTCGGGGTCGTTGTAGATGTGGGTCATCGGGTCACTCGCTGATGACGAAGTTCTTGACGGTGTCGACGTTGTCCTTGGTGACGAGGACGCAGTCGAGGGCCTGCTTCTCCTCGGACACACCGGTCTTCCCGGACTTGATGACGCTGTCGAGCTGCTCGATCGCCTTGTTCGTGCCCTCGACGATCGGCTGGACCACCGTGGCCACCAGATCGCCGGCCCCCACCGCCTCGACGGCGTCCTGGCTTCCGTCGAAGCCGAGCACCTTCACCTGGTCGAGCTTGCCCTCGGCCTTGAGCGCGTTGACCGCGCCGAGTGCCATCTCGTCGTTGCCCGAGATCACCCCGGTGATGTCGGGGTTCTTGGCGAGCAGAGCCTCCATCTTCTCCTGGCCCTCCTGGCGGTCCCAGTTGGCGATCTCCTCGCCGACCTTCTTGAGATCCGGGTACTGGCCGAGGACCTGCTCATAGCCGTCGGAGCGGACCTGGGCGTTGTTGTCGCTGGGGTTGCCGAACAGCTCGACGTACGTCCCCTTGTAGTTCATCGACGCGGCCCAGGCCTCGGCGCCGACGGTGGCACCCTGCGCGTTGTTGGAGACGATCTGGGACGCCGCGAGCCCCGTCTCGGAGATCTCGGCGTTGATCAGGACCACCGGGATGTCGGCGTCGACGACCTTCTGTACGGCGGCGATCGACTCGTCGGCGCCGGCGGGGTCGAGCAGGATCCCGTCGACCTCGTCGTTGACGGCGGTCTCGATCAGGGTGTTCTGCTCGTCCGGGTCGTTTCCGTGCGCCGCGGTGTAGGAGTCGTAGCCCAGGTCGGTGGCGGCCTTCTTCGCGGTGTCGACCTCGGCCTTCCAGTAGGGGTTGGACGGGTCGACGGTGATGATGGCGATGGTGCCGCCGCCCTTGCCGCCCTCGTCGTCGGTGGCCTCGGAGCCGCATGCGGCCAGGCTCAGGGCGAGCCCGGTGGCGGCGATGCCGGCGAGAATTCGCTTCATGGTGTGTTTCCTCTCGATCGGCCGCGGACGTACCGCGTCCTGGTGGTGGGGATGCTCGGTGGCGCTCATGCGCTCGTGCTCGCTGCCGTACGTACCTCCGCCGCGGCGCGTCGCGCGGCTCCACGGTTCTGGGCGATCTGCTGGATCCGGTCGACGGCGACCGCGAGGATGATCACGGCGCCGGTGATGACCTGCTGCCAGAACGGCGAGACGCCGACGATGACCAGCCCGTTCGCGAGGAACCCGATCACGAACGCGCCGATGATGGTGCCCCTGACCGTGCCGCGACCGCCGGAGAGCGCCGCACCGCCGATGACGACGGCGGCGATCGCGTTGAGCTCGTAGAACTGGCCCAGGTCGGCGGTCGCGGAGCTGATGTTGGCGATCTGGAGCAGGCCGACGATGCCGGCGCAGGTGCCCGCGATCACGTAGATCCGCGTCTTCACCCGGGTGACGGGTACGCCGGAGAGCTCGGCCGCGCGCTCGTTGCTGCCGCTGGCGTAGAGCCACCGGCCGAACGGCGAGCGGACCAGCAGGATCGAGGCCAAGATGGCGAGCGCGATCATCACCCATGCCGAGATGGGGAGCCCGAGCGGGCGGCTGGCGAAGACCTCGAAGAAGCCGGTGTTGCCCAGCCC
>NZ_JBOHDN010000288.1:0-29455 GCF_050699375.1 Nocardioides sp.
CGTCACTATCTCCCCGCCAGACGGGCCGAGCAGACCGGCGACATCTTCTCGGTGCTGTGCCACATCGAGACCGAGGACGGCGAGCGGTTCAGCGACGAGGACGTCATCAACCACATGATCTTCTTGATGATGGCCGCGCACGACACCTCGACCATCACCACCTCGACGATGCTCCAGTATCTCGGCCAGCATCCCGAGTGGCAGCAGCGCTGCCGCGAGGAGTCGCTGACACTGGGTCCGGCGCCGACGATGGCCGAGATCGAGAGCCTGCAGAGCCTGGACCTGGTCATGAAGGAGGCGCTGCGGCTGCGCGCTCCGGTGCCGGCCCTGATGCGGCGTACGGTCAAGGAGACCGACCTCCTCGGTGTCCGCATCCCGGAGGACACGGCGGTCATGGTCGGGGTCCAGTTCAGCCACATGATGGAGGCCTACTGGACCAACCCGACCGTCTTCGACCCCGAGCGCTTCGGCCCGGAGCGACGCGAGGACAAGAGCCATCGGATGGCGTGGGAGCCGTTCGGCGGCGGGGTGCACAAGTGCATCGGCCTCTACTTCGCCGGGCTGGAGATCAAGTCGATCCTGCATCGGCTGCTGCGAAACCACCGGTGGAGCGTCGCTCCCGCCTACCGAGCACCCCTGGACAACAGCTCGCTGCCCTTCCCCAAAGACGGCAACCCGATCAGTCTGACCCGCCTCCCGACCCCCGAAGGATCCCGATGACTGTTGAAGCGATCACGACCGTACGTCCCGCCTGGGTCGACGAGGCCAGGCTCGCCTCCTGGACCCGATGGGTGGCCTGCCCGGTCTCCGGCGGCGACGGGACGCTGACCGCGACGGCCCCGTACGACGCGCAGCCGACCGCACCGGTCCCCTCGGTCACGGCCGAGGACGTGGCCGAGGCCGCCGCCGAGGCACGAGCGGCCCAGCCCGACTGGGCCACGCTGCCCTTCCAGGACCGTGCCCAGGTCATGCTCGCCTTCCACGACCTGCTGGTCGAGCGGCAGGACGAGGTGCTCGACCTGATCCAGTGGGAGATGGGCAAGGCCCGGTTCCACGCCTGGCAGGAGATCCTGCAGGTCGGCACCATCGCCCGCCACTACGCCCGGCGCGGCCCGAGCTATCTGGCCGATCACAAGGTCCGGGGCGCCCTTCCCGCCCTCACGGCCGTGAAGGAGGTGCGGGTGCCGAAGAAGGTCGTCGGGATCATCTCGCCGTGGAACTATCCGCTCTATCTGGGCATCGGCGACACCATCCCGGCCCTCCTCGCCGGCACCAGCGTGATCAGCAAGGCCGACCCGCAGGCGCCGCTCACGCTGCTGTGGGCGCGGGCGCTGATGGCCGAGGCCGGTCTGCCCGAGCACGTCTGGCAGGTCGTCACCGGACCGGGCGCCGCCACCGGAGAGGCACTCATCGACAACGTCGACTACATCGCCTTCACCGGCTCGACGGCCACAGGAAGGATCGTGGCCCAGCGGGCCGCCGGCCGGCTCATCGGCGCCTCCCTCGAGCTCGGCGGTAAGAACCCGCTCATCGTCCGGCGCGACGCCGATCTCGCGCAGGCCGCTCGCGGCACCGTGATGGCGGCGTTCGCCAACACCGGGCAGATGTGCGTCCACATCGAGCGCGTGGTGGTGCACGAGGCCGTCTACGACGCCTTCCGCCAGGCCCTGGTCGCCGAGACCGAGGGCCAGGTCGTCGCGCAGGCCTTCGACTATTCGGTCGACGTCGGCTCCCTGGCCTCGCAGGCACAGCTCGACAAGGTCACCGCCCACGTCACCGACGCGGTCGCGAAGGGCGCGACCGTGCTGGCGGGAGGTGAACCGATGCCCGAGGTCGGGCCGTACGCCTTCGCACCGACGGTCCTGGAAGGCGTCACCGACGAGATGGATCTGTGCCTGGGCGAGACCTTCGGTCCGGTCCTCGCGCTCTACCGCGCCGGCAGCGACGAGGAGGCGGTCCGGATCGCCAACCAGGGCGAGGCCGGGCTCTCGGCGAGCGTGTTCAGCAAGAACGTACGCGAGGCCGACATGATCGCCCGCCGGATCCGTGCGGGCGCGGTGAACATCAACGACGGCGCCGCGCTCGCGGCCGGGAGCATCGAGGCCGGGATGGGCGGCATGGGCTCGAGCGGGCTGGGCAGGCGGCACGGGGCCGACGGGATCCGGAAGTTCACCGATGCCCAGACCGTCGCCACCTCCCGGATGGGTCCGATCGGGCCGTTCAAGGGGCAGACGATCGAGAAGTTCGTGCGGCTCGGTAACGGACAGCTCAAGGCGCTGCGGAAGATCGGGATGCGATGAGCGAGCGTACGCAGCCGGGACCGCACAACCTCGCCGTGCTCGCCGAGCAGTGGCACGAGCGGATCGGCGACTATCCGATGATCCACTTCGAGGGCGTCTGGCACTCCTCTGCGGACATCGTGGACCGGGCAGCCCGCGTCGCCGGCGGGATCCGGGGGCTCGGGATCGAGCCTGGCGACCGGGTCGTGGTCCTGACCATGAACACCCCGGAGGTGTACGTCACCTATCACGCGCTGTGGCGCTGCGGTGCGGTCGTGACGCCGGTGATCTTCCTGCAGACCCCGCCGGAGCTGCGCCACATCCTGGAGGACTCCGGCGCGAAGGCGGCCGTGGTCACCCCCGAGCTGCTGCCGCTGATCCAGGCGGCGAGCGAGGGCCTGGACCTGACGGTGATCGTCGCGGGTGAGGTGCCCACCGACGCGGACGTGGTTGCGTACGAGACTCTGGAGGTCGCCGACCCGATCCCCATCGAGCCACGGGCCGACGACGACCTGGCCGCGCTGCTCTACACCGGCGGCACGACGGGCCGCTCGAAGGGCGTCATGCTCAGCCATCGCGGGCTGTGGGAGTCGGGCAACGCGCTCCGTGTCGTCGCCGAGAAGGCGGAGACGACACGGTCGCTGCTGCCGCTGCCGTTGTCCCACGCGTACGGCCTGATCGTGGTCATCGCCGCGCTCCACTCGAAACGCGCGCAGTCGGCGGTGCTGCAGCGCTGGTTCGACGCCGAGGGCTGGCTCGAGGCGGTTCAGGAGCACCGGCTGGAGTCGAGCTCGGTGGTGCCCTCGATGCTGCAGATGCTTCTCGAGCAGCCCCACCAGGACTATGACCTGAGCTCGCTGCGGTTCATCGGCAGCGGCGGCGCACCGCTGCTGCCGGCCCTGCGCGCGCGGGCCGAGGAGGCGTTCGGCGCCTCGATCATGGAGGGGTACGGCCTCACCGAGTCGAGCGCCGTCCTGGCCGCCTCGACCGTCGAGGAGAGCCGGCCCGGCAGTGTCGGGAAGCCGCTCCCCCATGCCGAGGTCGTCATCGCCGGGCCCGACGGCTCCCCGCTCCCCGCCGGAGAGTCGGGCGAGATCCGGGCGCGCGGGCCGGGCGTGATGATGGGCTACTGGAACTCCCCCGAGCAGACCGCCGCCACCGTCGTCGACGGCTGGCTGCACACCGGCGATGTCGGGCACTTCGACGAGGACGGCTATCTCTACGTCGACGACCGGATCAAGGACCTGATCATCCGCGGCGGGTTCAACGTCTTCCCGCGCGACGTCGAGGACGCGCTGCTCGCACACCCGGCCGTCTCGGCGGCCGCGGTCGTCGGGCGGCCGGACGAGAAGAGCGGGGAGGAGGTCGTCGCGGTCGTCTCGCTCCACCCCGGTGCCGCCGTCGACTCCGAGGAGCTGCTGGCCTTCGCCAGGACCCGGCTCGCCGCCCACAAGTACCCGCGCGAGGTGCTGATCCTCGACGCCGTGCCGGTCACCAGCGTGGGCAAGACCGACAGGAAAGCCGTACGCAGCATCGTCCGCACCACCGAAGGAGAGTCATGACACGCCAGATCGAGGGGATGTCCGTCATCGTCACCGGGGGTGCCCGCGGCATCGGGCGCGCCACCGTCGAGCGGCTCGCCCGCGCCGGTGCCACGGTGGCCGTCGGCGACCTGGACCCCGACCTCGCCGCGGAGGCGACATCCGCGTTCGGGGGCCGGGTGGTGGCTGCTCATCTGGACGTCACCGATCCCGCCTCGTGGCGTGGTTTTCTCGACTCTGTCGCAGGCCTGGGGCCGTGGGACGCGCTGGTCAACAACGCCGGGATCATGCCGCTCGGGTCGGTACTCGAGGAGGAGGACGCGCTCACCCGCGCGATCTTCGACGTCAACGTGCACGGTCCGATCAACGGGATCAAGGCGATCGCGCCGGCGATGGTCGAACGGGGCCGGGGACACATCGTCAACGTCGCCTCGGCCGTCGGGCGGGTGCCAGTCCCGGACGCGGCGACCTACTCGGCCTCGAAGTTCGCGGTGGTCGGCTTCTCCGAGGCGCTGCGGATGGAGCTGGCGCCGTCCGGCGTCGACGTGTCACTCATCCTGCCGGCCGTGGTGCAGACCGAGCTCGCCGACGGAGTGCCGGCGGCGAAGGGGATGAAGCCGGTCACCGCCGACGACGTCGCCGCGGCGATCGAGTCGGTCCTGATCACCCCTCGCCCGGAGACCTGGGTGCCCAGCTGGGCCCAGACCCTGACCAAGGTCACCCAGGCGATGCCGCGCCGGTTCCAGGACTTCGTCGACCGGGCCACCAACGCCTCCCAGCTGCTCGCCGGCGTCGACCCGGCCGCGCGGGCGGCGTACGAGGAAAGGGTGCGGCGCAACGTACGTTAGCGGTGCTGGCGGCGGGAGCATTTTCCCGCCATGGCGCGGAAATACCGGCATGTCGGTCCTGATCCCCCGGCATTTTCCCGCCATGGCGGGAAAATGCCGCGACGACGTGCGCGGCGTCAGTTGGCTCAGTCGGCCGACGTACGCCTCCGGGTTTCTGTCGGTGGTCGGTGACAGGATGTGGGGGTGGCACTGGAGGGGTTCAGCGAAGCGACACGTACGTGGTTCGCCGCTGCCTTCGCCGCGCCCACCGCCGCTCAGGCCGGCGCCTGGGAGGCGATCGGGGCGGGGCGCAACGCGCTCGTCGTGGCGCCTACCGGATCCGGGAAGACCCTCTCGGCGTTTCTGTGGTCGATCGACAAGCTGCTGACCGAGCCCGTGCCCGAGAAGAAGCGGCGGTGCCGGGTCCTCTACATCTCCCCGCTCAAGGCGCTCGGGGTGGACGTGGAACGCAACCTGCGCAGCCCCCTGGTGGGGATCCGGCAGACCGCCGAACGGCTGGGGATCGAGGCGCCGGAGGTGCGCGTCGGGGTGCGGTCCGGCGACACGACCGCGGCCGACCGGCGCAGGCTGACCACCACTCCCCCCGACGTCTTGATCACCACGCCCGAGTCGCTGTTCCTGATGCTCACCAGCCAGGCCCGCGAGATCCTGCGTGGCGTCGAGACGGTGATCGTCGACGAGGTCCACGCCGTGGCCGCGACCAAGCGTGGCGCCCACCTGGCGCTGACCCTGGAGCGGCTCGACGCGCTCCTCGACAAGCCCGCTCAGCGGATCGGGCTCTCGGCGACCGTACGTCCGCTGGAGGAGGTCGCGCGCTACCTCGGCGGCGCCCAGCCCGTCGAGATCGTCGCGCCGCCGGCGGAGAAGCGTTGGGACCTGAGCGTCGTCGTGCCGGTCGAGGACATGACCGCGCCGAGCGCCTACGGCGAGGAGGAGGACGACGACCCGCAGCGGGCCTCCTCGATCTGGCCCCACGTCGAGGAGCACGTCGCCGACCTGGTCACCGCCCATCGCTCCACCATCGTCTTCGCGAACTCCCGCCGGATCGCGGAACGGCTGACCGCCCGGCTCAACGAGATCGCCTCGGACCGGGTCTTCCAGACCGACCCACCGGAGCCTCCGGTGGTCGAGCCTGTCGAGATGACCACCCGACCCGGAGCTCCTCCGGCGCAGGTGATGGCGCAGTCGGGGCAGTCGTACGGCGCGGCCCAGGTCATCGCCAAGGCCCACCACGGCAGCGTGTCGAAGGAACAGCGGGCGCTGATCGAGGACGACCTCAAGTCCGGCCGTCTGCCGGCGGTGGTCGCCACCTCCAGCCTCGAGCTCGGCATCGACATGGGCGCGGTCGACCTGGTGGTCCAGATCGAGTCGCCGCCGAGCGTCGCCTCCGCACTCCAGCGCGTCGGGCGAGCCGGTCACCAGGTCGGCGAGGTCTCCCGCGGCGTACTCTTCCCCAAGCATCGCGGTGACCTCGCCCAAACAGCGGTTTCTGTCCAGCGGATGCGCGCCGGCCTGATCGAGTCGATGAGCCTCCCGGCCAACCCGCTCGACGTCCTCGCCCAGCAGATCGTCGCGGCCACGGCCTTGGAGTCCTGGGACGTCGAGGAGCTGTTCACGCTGGTCAGAAGGACGGCGTCGTACGCCGCCCTCCCCCGCTCCGCCTACGACGCGACGCTCGATCTGCTCGCCGGACGCTACCCGAGCGAGGAGTTCGCCGAGCTGCGCCCGCGCATCGTGTGGGACCGGGTCGCCGGGACCGTGACTGGGCGTCCGGGAGCGCAGCGGCTGGCCGTCACCAGCGGCGGCACCATCCCCGACCGTGGCCTCTTCGGCGTCTTTCTCGCCGGCGAGGGTTCAGGGCGCCGGGTAGGCGAGCTCGACGAGGAGATGGTCTACGAGTCACGGGTCGGCGACGTCTTCGCGTTGGGTGCGACGTCATGGCGGATCGAGGACATCACCCACGACCGGGTGCTGGTGACCCCGGCTCCCGGGATCCCTGGGCGGCTGCCGTTCTGGAAAGGCGACTCGCTGGGTCGTCCGGCCGAGCTCGGTGAGGCCGTCGGCGCCTACGCCCGCGAGCTCGCCGCGCTGCCCGCGAAGAAGGCGGAGGCGCGGGCGCAGGAGGACGGCCTGGACGCCTACGCGGCCGCCAACCTGGTCACCTACCTGCACGAACAGGCCGAGGCCACCAACATCCTCCCCTCCGACAGCAACCTCGTCGTCGAGCGGTTCCGTGACGAGCTGGGCGACTGGCGGCTGGTGGTCCACTCTCCCTACGGCCGCCCCGTCCACGCACCGTGGGCGCTGGCGATCAACGCACGGATCCGGGAGCGCTACGGGGTCGACGGACAGGCGATCGACAGCGACGACGGCATCGTGATCCGGCTTCCCGACACCGATGCCGAGGCCCCGACCGGCGAGATCATCGTCTTCGAGCCCGACGAGATCGAGGACCTGGTCACCACCGAGGTCGGCGGATCAGCGCTCTTCGCCAGCCGGTTCCGCGAGTGCGCGGCGCGAGCTCTGCTGCTTCCCCGGCGGGATCCCGGCCGCCGCTCGCCGTTGTGGCAGCAGCGCCAGCGCTCGGCCGCGCTGCTGGAGGTCGCCTCCCAGTATCCGAGCTTCCCGATCATCCTCGAGGCCGTACGCGAGTGCCTCCGCGACGTCTACGACCTTCCCTCCCTCGTCGGCCTCCTCAAGCGCATCGAGCGCCGAGAGATCTCGATCGTCGACGTCTCCACCCAGTCCCCGTCGCCCTATGCGCAGTCCCTGCTCTTCGGCTACGTCGCCCAGTTCCTCTACGAAGGCGACTCACCGCTCGCCGAGCGCCGCGCCGCCGCCCTCACCCTCGACCAGGGTCTCCTCGCAGAGCTCCTCGGCCGCGCCGAGCTCCGCGAGCTCCTCGACCCCGAGGTCCTCGCCGAGGTCGAGTCCGAGCTCCAACGCCTCGCGCCGACCCGGCGGGCTCGTGGCGCCGAGGGAATCACCGACCTCATCCGCACCATCGGCCCACTGACCCTCGCCGAGATCGCCGCCCGAACCCGAACCACCCCCGCCGAGAAGTCACCTCTGCAGGCCGAGAAGTCACCGGGTGACCTCTCGGCCGACATAAGTGACCTCTCGGCCGACGCAAGTGACCTCTCGGCCGACGGGGGTGACCTCTCGGCCGACATAAGTGACGTCTCGGCGATGGTGGAGGGGTTGGCGGCGACTCGGCGGGTGGTTGAGGTCCGGGTGGCCGGTGAGGCCCGGTGGGCGGTCGTCGAGGATGTGGCCAGGCTGAGGGACGGGCTGGGGGTGGCGGTGCCGCCGGGCGTACCGTCCGCGTTCACCGAGCCCGTCGAGGACCCGGTCGGTGACCTGGTCTCGCGCTTTGCCCGTTCACACGGTCCGTTCACGGCAGCCGACGTGGCGGCACGGCTGGGGTTGGGCGAGGCGGTCGTACGTCACGCACTGGGTCGGCTCTCGGCCCGCGGCCGGGTGCTCGACGGCGAGTTCCGGCCCGGCGGGAGCGGGCTGGAGTGGTGCGATGCGGAGGTCCTTCGCATGCTGCGCCGGCGATCCCTCGCCCGCCTACGCAAGGAGGTGGAGCCCGTCGAGCCGGCAGCGCTGGGCAGGTTCCTCCCGGCGTGGCAGAAGACGTCCGTACGCAAGGGGGCGCTGCGCGGGGTCGACGGCGTCCTGAGCGTCGTCGACCAGCTGGCCGGCTGCCCGGTGCCGGCCAGCGCGCTGGAGAGCCTGATAATGCCCGCGCGAGTGGTGGACTACGAGCCGGCGTTCCTCGACGAGCTGACCTCCGGCGGCGAGGTGCTCTGGGCCGGCCACGGCACCCTGCCCGGCACCGACGGCTGGGTCTCGCTGCACCCGGCCGACACCGCCGAGCTGACCCTGCCGCCACCCGCCGAGATGCCGCCGGGACCGCTTGCCGAGCAGCTGCTCGACGCCCTGAAGCCCGGCGGCGCCTGGTTCTTCCACCAGCTCGCCCGGACGATGGCAGCCGACACCGACCAGAAGCCGAGCGACGCCGATCTGAGCGCAGCCCTGTGGGAGCTGGTCTGGTCGGGACGGGTCAGCAACGACACCCTGCTCCCGCTGCGCGCGCTGACCCGGTCCGGTACGCCTTCACACCGATCGAGACGACCACCTCCGCGTGCCCGCGGCGGGCGTTACGCCGGCGCCGTGCGGATGCCGGCCAGAGCCAGTCTCCCGGAGACGGCCGGGCGCTGGACGATCCTTCCCGAGCCCGACCCGGACCCGACCAAGCGCGCCCACGCGGCGGCCGAGCGGCTGCTCGAACGCCATGGCGTGGTCACCCGCGGCGCCGTCCAGTCGGAGCGTACGCCGGGTGGGTTCGCCGCCGTCTACAAGGTGCTCAGTGCCTTCGAGGAGTCCGGCCGGGCCCGGCGGGGCTACTTCGTCGAGGGCCTGGGCGCGGCCCAGTTCGGCACGGCGGGCTCGGTCGACCGGCTGCGTACGTTCTCCCGGGTCGAGCCGAGCGACAAACCGGTCGCCCTCGCGCTCGCCGCCACCGACCCGGCCAACCCCTACGGTGCGGCGCTCCCCTGGCCGGTCTCGACCGGCCCGACCCCGGACTCCGCCGGTCATCGTCCAGGTCGCAAGGCCGGCGCGATCGTGGTGCTCGTCGACGGCGAGCTCGCGATGTACGTCGAGCGCGGCGGCCGTACGCTGCTGACCTGGTCCGAGGACCCCAACCTCCTCGAGCCCGGCGCCGCGGCACTCGCCGATGCGGTCAGGCGCGGAGCCCTCGGCCGTCTCACCGTCGAGAAGGCCGACGGGGCACCGCTGCTCGGCTCCGGCGAGACCCCGCTGCGCCAGGCACTGACCTACGCCGGCTTCATCGCCACGCCGCGAGGCCTGCGCCTCACCTCCCGCGGCTCCACCTCGCAGGGCCATGCCTGAGGGCGACGCCGTGCTCCGTACGGCCCGCGCGCTCGACAAGGGACTGGCCGGGCAGGTTCTGACGCGTACGGACTTCCGGGTCCCGCAGCTGGCCACGGTCGACCTCTCCGGCGGCACCGTCGTCACGACCACGACGCGCGGCAAGCACCTACTGACCAGGATCGACCACCGCTCCGGCGAGTGGACGCTGCACACCCACCTGAAGATGGAAGGCTCCTGGCGGGTCCTCGAGGCCGGCCGGCGCTGGCCGAAGCCCGGCTTCCAGGCACGGGTGGTGCTCCGCTCCGAGACGACCGAGGCCGTCGGCTTCCTCCTCGGCACCGTCGAGCTGCTCCGACGCGACCAGGAGCAGGCAGCCTTCGCACACCTCGGCCCCGACATCCTCGCCGACACCTGGGACCCCGACGAAGCCCTCCGACGTCTCCGGCAACACCCCGACAGCACCCTCTTCGAGGCACTGCGCGACCAGACCAACCTGGCCGGGATCGGCACGATCTACGCCGCGGAGACCTGCTTCATCGCGGGAATCAGTCCGTTGCGTACGGTCGCGGACGCCAGCGAGCGGCTCCCCGCCATGTTGCGGCGCACCCGCGAGCTGATGCACGCCGAGTGGTCACGCTCGCGCCGGATGTGGGTCTACGGCCGCAGGGCCTGTCGCCGCTGCGGCAGCACCGTGACCGTGGCCAGGGTCGGCCCGCCGGGCCGGGAGCGGCCCGCCTATCTGTGCCCTTCGTGCCAGCGCTGATCATCTCGATCACGCCCGGCCGTGCAGCATCAACCCGACCCGGACCTTGGCGATGCGCAGCCGGGTGTCCTTGATGCTGCGTGCGACGTGGACCCTCTCGCCCGGCGTGACGGCGGTGAGCTCCTCGCGCAGGATGCTCAGCGTCTCCTCGAGCCCGAAGAGCTGAGCTTCGAGCAGATCCGCCGCCGTTGAGAGTTCCTCGTGTCCCACATCACCCAAGGAGAGCGCGGCGCTCGCTCAGATACCCACCTGGGCAGAGGACCCCAAAACTGGGGAGAGAATCAGGCGGCAGCCACGTCGTCGGCGGCGGCGCGGACCGGCATCGGGAGGATGGTGGCCTCTTCGACGGCGACTGCGTTGGAGACGTCGCGAAGCACGTCGGAGAGCGCCACGTCGAGGGCGCTGCACAGCGACGCGAGCAGCTCGGAGGAGGCTTCCTTCTGACCACGCTCGATCTCGGAGATGTAACCAAGGCTGACTCGTGCCTCCGCGGAGACCTCGCGCAGGGTCATTCCGCGCTCGAGCCGCTGGGCACGAAGCACGTCGCCGAGAAGTCGACGGAAGAGCACCATTGCGGTCAGCCTCCTTATTGGTCACAAGCCACCGACATCTCGGTGACGTCCTGCTCTAACGCTACCTGACCCCTCGAACTTCCCGCCGAAGTAGTCCGAGGAGTTCATCGACAGCGAACAAACAGGTATCACGCTGAATCTCCGCACGCGAGCCCGACAGACCAAGTCGCGCAGTTGTTTCACCGTGCGGACCGGAAATGCCGAGATACACCGTCCCGACGGGCCTCCCCTCCTGCTGATCGGGCCCGGCCACGCCGGTGGTGGAGAGCGCGTACGTCGCGCCCGATCGCTCCCGCGCACCCGCGGCCATCGCCGCCGCGCACTCCGCAGAAACCACGCCGGCGGTCTCGATCACCGAGACGGGGACACCCAGCAGGGTGTGCTTGAGCTCGGTCGCGTACGTCACGAAGCCCCCGCGAAACGTCTTCGAGGCCCCCGCTGGTTCGGTGAGCAGAGCGGCCAGGCGCCCGGCGGTCAGCGATTCGGCGGTCGCAACGGTCGCGCCGGCCTCCCGCAGAGCGGCGTGAAGGTCCTCGACGACTGCCATGGAAAGAAACCTAGCCGACGGCCCACCCGCCGAGTCGGCCCGTCCTGCCCCAGATCAATGCCGAGTCGGCTCGTCGTAACGAGCCGACTCGGCACATTGCTTGGCACAGACCGGTGCTAGCCGCCGTTGCGTTTCAGGCCGACGACGACGGGGTCGTGGTCGGAGGAACGGAACGGGGAGTCGGTGTGCAGGTCGGCACCGGTGTAGTTGTAGCGGCTGTACTCGAAGAGCACGGACTCACCCGAGTTGATCCCCCAGATGTCGGAGCCGGTGAAGCGGCGCTGGGCGTGCCGGTTGAGCAGCACGTGGTCGAGCGAGCCGACCAGACCGGAGAAGGAGTAGCTGTACTCCTCGTTTCCGCTCAGCGTCTCCGAGTCGGCGTAGCCGGCCTCGTAGAGGACCTGCATCGGGTCCTCCTGGGTGTAGGAGTTGAAGTCGCCGGCCAGCGCGACGTCGGCGATCCCGGTCTCGGACCTGATCGAGGAGACCCACGAGACCAGCGCGGTCGCCTGGCGCACCCGCGACTCGTTGGAGGCACCCTGGCCGTCGCCGGAGTCCTCGTCACCCGGCCACGGACCGGGCGAGCCCTTCGACTTGAAGTGGTTGACCACGAAGAGGAACGGCGCGCCGCCGCCGGCGGGCTTGAAGACCTGGCCGATCGGCTCACGGGCGTTGCCGAAGGCCTGGTCGTCGCCGCTCTGGTCACCCAGCGCACGCGCCTTGCCGAGCGGACGCACCGCCGAGCGCTTGTAGATGATCGCGTTGGTGATCACATCGGAGCCGGACGCGTCGGGAAGCTCGGCCGAGGACGGGTTGGCCGTCCAGACCTTGTGTCCGGCGGCCGCGTTGAGCGCGGCGACCAGCGACATGGTCGCCTCGTCGGGTCGCTCCCCCATGCGCGCGGAGTTCTCGATCTCCATCAGGCCGACCACGTCGGCGTCGAGGGCGTTGATCGCGGAGACGATCTTCGCCTGCTGGCGACCGAGGTCGGCCGGGTCCCAGGCGCCGCGCTGGTCGCAACCGCTCCTGACGTTGTTGCCGTCGCCGTCCCGGTCCTTGTAGGCGGTGCAGCCACCGTCACCGACGTTGTCGTCGTCGGCGTCGCCCAGCGTGGTGAAGTAGTTGAGCACGTTGAAGGAGGCGATCTTCACGTCGGCGCGCCGGCCGATCTTGCTCTCGTCCGGGGCGTCACTGCGTACGTCACCGAAGTCGGCCGCCCACGAGCCCGGGTCAGCGGTGGCGACCTGGGTCGGCTGGAGACGGTAGGTCGGCGACGACGGCGAGCCGCCCTCGGAGAGGATCACCGGGCCGCGGAAGTCGACGGAGGCACCGACCACGACGGGCGCGGTGTTGGAGACGTAGGGAATCGTGCGGCTCGTCGGCGGGCGCAGCGTGGCCGACGAGCCGTCGTCGAGCACGATCGAGCGAGCGGCGTTGTCCGCCTCGACCGCCGCGGCCTCATCCGAGCCCGGGCGGGCGACCTCGGTCGGCTGGAGCAGCGGGCGGTCGCCTTGGGCGAGTCCCAGCTCGCCGTAGTTCTCGACCCCGTAGGTGTTGCTCACCGTGAAGTCGCCCTGCGGCGCGAGCAGCATCCCCTCCAGCGACTCCTTCTGCGCGGCGGTGGCCGGCCACTGCGATACGACCGGGTCGATGGACCCGGTGCCGTCGGTGACGATGTCGCCGGCCGCGGCCACCGAGACCTCGGTCAGCCCGGCGTACTCGGTCACCTCGCCGGTCACCGTCACCACGTCACCGGGCTCGACGGTCACCGCGCCGGCGGAGCGGGGCTGGTAGACGAAGACCGCGTCGGAGGCGTCGTGCGCACCCAGATCGAGCGACCCGCCCGAGCCCGGGGTCTGCAGGTAGAACCCGAAGAAACCACCCGAGGGGTACGCGGCGGTGACGATGCCGCTCGTGGTCACCGTCTCGCCGTCGAGCGGACTGGAGGTCCCGGTGCCCTGGATGTCGGCGATCGCGACGGCCTCGGCCGTCGTGGCGGCGCCGGCGGTCGGGATGGCGGCCGCGCTGATTCCGGTGACGGCGGTGACGGCGGCCGTCAGGCCTACCACCGAGCCAAGCACCTGACGTGCTGAGAACATTGATGAACTCCCCGCGTGGAAGGTAGAAGACGGTGGGCGGTCTGCCCGATTCAGCACCGACCGAAACCACGCGACCATAACTCGGCGAACACCGTCGTGGCGGGGATCTGCGGTGAACGTCGGGTAACGGAGTTACAACTACCCGAAATTTAGCCGTACGTCCCTCAGGAAGCGGTGCCGCGCAGCGCGCCGCGCTGCTTCCACACGCTGTGGAAGAACTGGCCGCCCGACCACATCGTCAGCGCGACCGCGACCGCGAGGCAGGCCTGGAAGGCGTAGAAGAGCAGCTCCCACACCAGAGCGTCGCCGAACGCGCCGCCGTGAGCGGTACCGTGCGGGAGGGGCAGCAGCAGGCCGCCGAGCGCGACCGCCTGCACGGTGGTCTTGATCTTGCCGAGCTGGTCGGCCGCGATCACGATCTTCCTCAGGACCGAGAGCCGCAGCAGCGTGACGCTCCACTCGCGCAGCAGCACGATGATCGTGACCCACCACCACACGTCGCCGACGATCGAGAGCCCGATGAGGGCCATCCCGGTGACCGCCTTGTCGGCGATCGGGTCGGCGATCTTGCCGAAGTCGGTGACCAGGTTGTGCTTGCGCGCCAGGTCGCCGTCGATCTTGTCGGTGATCATCGCGAGCGCGAAGATCACGAACGAGACCCAGCGCAGGGTCGGGTTGTCGCCGCCGTCGGCGAGCAGCGTCCAGGCGAAGAACGGCACCGCGATGATCCGCAGCGTGGTCAGCGCGTTGGGTACGTTCCAGTTGCTCGTCTTCTGGTCAGGGCTGCCGACACCGGCACTCTCGTTCACGGGCCGCACCCTAGCCGTTCACCGACGCGACCAGGTCAACGCCTTCGGAGGCGATGACGGTCGCGTGCACGAGATCACCAGGACGTACGTCCTCGACGTCACCTTCGAGCGAGGTCATCCCGTCGACCTCGGGCCCCTGGTGAGCGGCTCGGCCGAGGTATTCACCGTCGGCGATCTCCTCGACGAGCACGACGACCTGCTCGCCGATCCGCTCCTCGGCGCGCTGAGCGGTGAGCTCCTCGACGAGCTCGTTGACGTGCTCGACGCGGGCGCGGACCTCGTCCTCGTCGAGCTTGAGCGCGTCGTCGAAGGCCGCCGCCTCGGTGCCCTCCTCGTCGGAGTAGCCGAAGACGCCGGTGACGTCCATGCGGGCCTCGACCAGGAAGTCGGTGAGGATCTCGAGGTCCTCCTCGGTCTCGCCGGGGAAGCCGACGATGACGTTGGAGCGGACACCGGCGGTGGGAGCGTACGCCCTGATCTGGCTCAGCAGCCCCAGGAAGCTCTCCGGGTCGCCGAACCGCTTCATCCGTCGCAGCACCGCGTTGGAGGCGTGCTGGAAGCTCAGGTCGAAGTAGGGCATCACGCCTGGTGTGGTGGCGATGACCTTCAGCAGGTCGGGCCGGGTCTCGGCGGGCTGCAGGTAGGAGACCCGCACCCGCTCGATGCCGTCGACGCTCGCCAGCTCGGGCAACAGCGTCTCGAGGAGCCTGATGTCGCCGAGGTCCTTGCCGTAGGAGGTGGAGTTCTCCGAGACCAGGAAGAGCTCCTTGACGCCCTCCTGGGCCAGCCACTGGGCCTCGTGGAGCACGTCGGAGGGCCGCCGCGAGACGAAGGAGCCGCGGAACTGCGGGATCGCGCAGAAGGTGCAGCGCCGGTCGCAGCCGCTCGCCAGCTTCAGGGGCGCCCAGGGAGCGTCGTCGAGCCGCGTACGTCCGGCGAAGCCGGGCACCTGGTCGACGGCCGCCATGCCGGGCACCGAGATCGTGGCGGCGTCACGTTCCACCGGCGAGATCGCCAGCAGCTTGCGCCGGTCCTGGGGCGTGTGCGGGTGATGGGTCTCGCCGGCGACGATCGAGCGGAGCTTGGCGGCGATGTCGGGGTAGTCGTCGAAACCGAGCACGGCGTCGGCCTCGGGGAGCTCGGCGGCCAGGTCCTTGCCGTAGCGCTCGGCCATGCAGCCGACCGCCACCACGGCCTGCGCCTTGCCGCCGTTGTTGGCCGAGGCCTTCAGGTCGGCCGCCTCGAGCAGCGTGTCGACCGAGTCCTTCTTCGCCTGCTCGACGAACCCGCAGGTGTTCACCACGACGGTGTCGGCCTGGTCGGGGTCGGCGACGAGCCGGAACCCACCGGCGGTCAGCCGTCCGGCGAGCTCCTCGGAGTCCACCTCGTTGCGGGTGCACCCGAGGGTCACCATCGCGACCGACAGGAGCGGCTGGTCGGTCGGGGTGGTCGGGTGCGAGGGTTCGGTGGCAGTGCTCATCACCGTGAAGTATGACGCGCGTACGCCCCGGAGACCGAACCCTCGCGCCGGAGACCCGGTCAGTCGGGGACCGAGCCCGGCTTCACCGACAGCACGGGACAGGCCGCGGCGAGCAGGATCCGTTGGGCGACGCTGCCCATCAGCAGCTTGCCCACGGGCGTACGCCTGCGCAGGCCGACCACGATCAGCCTGGCGTCGAGCTGCTCGGCCGCGTCCAGGACCGCCCCGCCGACGTCCGGGTCGATGGACTGGCGGATCTCGTGGGGCCGGCCGGAGTCGGCGAGCCGACGCTCCAGCTCGGCCAGCTGGTCGTCGAAGGCGTAGCGGTCGTCGACCAGGGCGTCGCCCTTCGAGGCGTTGACGACCACGACGCCACGGTCGCGTCGCTCGGCGTCGGCGAGGGCCCAGTCCAGCGCCACCGCGCCGTACTCGTCGGGCGCCCAGGCCACGATCACCCAGCCACCTGCGGGAATGCTCATCAGTTCACCAGCTCCTTCTCGTCATCGACGGTGGCCGACTTCTCCACCCGTGCCCGGGTCCGCGCGATGAGCGGGCGGCCCAGGATGAACAGCGCGATCAGGACGTAGATGATCACCGCCAGCGGCTCGTTCAGCAGCCCACCGTAGTCACCGCCGGAGATCGTCAGCGCCTCGCGCAGCTTGGTCTCCATGAGGGGGCCCAGGATGACGCCGAGGATCAGCGGCAGCACCGGCAGACCGAAGCGGCGCATCATCAGCCCGAGCAGGCCGAAGGCGACCAGCAGGCCGATATCGAACGGGTCCAGGTTGGTGGCGTACGCCCCGAGGCAGGCGAAGAACAGGATGCCCGCGTAGAGCTGCGGACGCGGGATCCGCAGGAGTCGCGCCCACAGCGGCGCCAACGGCAGGTTGAGCACCAGCAGCAGGGTGTTGCCGATCAGCAGGCTGGCCAGCAGCGTCCACACCAGGTCGGCGTGGTCGGTCATCAGCTGCGGACCCGGCGTGATGCCGTAGCCCTGCAGCGCCGAGAGCATCACCGCGGCGGTGGCCGTCACCGGCAGGCCGAGGGCGAGCATCGGCACGAACATCCCGGCGGCCGAGGCGTTGTTGGCCGCCTCGGGTCCGGCCACGCCCTCGATGGCGCCGCGGCCGAAGTCGCCTCGCTTGGAGAGCTTCCGCTCGGTCAGGTAGGAGAGGAAGGTCGGGAGCTCGGCCCCACCGGCCGGCAGCGCGCCGAACGGGAACCCGAAGACGGTGCCGCGCAGCCACGGCTTCCAGGAGCGACCCCAGTCATCACGCGACAGCCAGGGACGGCCGACCGGGATCACGTGCGCCGGCTTCCGGCGGAGGTGCGCGGCGACCCACAGTGCCTCACCGAGGGCGAAGATGCCGACCGCGATGACGACGATGTCGAGCCGGTCGACGAGCTGGGTCACCCCGAAGGTGAGCCGCGGCTGGCCGGTGTTGAGGTCGAGACCGACCAGACCGATGGTCAGGCCGAGGAACAGCGCCGCGAACCCGCGCAGGGCCGAGGTGCCGAGCACCGTCGTGGTCATGACCAGGGCCAGGACCATCAGCGCGAAGTACGACGGCGCACCCAGCTCCACGGCCACATCGGCCAGCGCCGGCGAGAAGAACGCCACCAGGATGGTGCCGATCGTGCCGGCGAAGAACGAGCCGACCGCGGCGGTCGCCAGTGCTTGCGCGCCACGCCCCGCCCGGGCCATCTTGTTGCCCTCCAGCGCCGTCATCACCGAGGCGGACTCCCCCGGTGTGTTCAGCAGGATGGAGGTGGTGGAGCCGCCGTACATGCCTCCGTAGTAGAGGCCGGCGAACATGATGAACGCGCTGGTCGGCTCGAGCCGGTACGTCACGGGCAGCAGCAGCGCGATGGCCATCGCCGGCCCGATGCCGGGCAGGACGCCGACGAAGGTGCCCAGCAGCACGCCGATGGCGGCGTAGAGCAGGTTCATCGGGGTCAGGGCGGACTCGAGTCCACCCATGAGCAGTTCGAAGTTCTCCATCAGTCGATCCCTCTCACAGGATTCCGTCGAGCACGCCGGGGGTGAGCGGGATGCCCAGACCGACGTGGAAGGCGTACCAGCTGCCGATCGCCAGGACGAGGCCCACGAGGACGTCTCGAACCAGCGTGCGGCTGCCGAGGGACCAGGCGGCGCCGGCGAACAGCACGGCGCCGGAGATCGCCCACCCGAGCAGGTTGACGGTGGCCACGGTGAACAGCAGCACCGCGACCAGCTTGAGGACCGTCAGCCAGTCGGCCGACGACGTCAGGTCGACGTCCTCGCCCTCCTCGGGCTCCGGCTGGGAGCCGCGGGAGGTGGCGACCGCCAGCAGCGCACCGACCAGGAGGAGGCCGGCGCCGATGACGTACGGGAAGACTCGCGGGCCGACCGGGTCGGCGAAGCCGACCTCGAGGCGGGCGGCGTCGAAGATCGTGTACGCGCCGACGACGATCATGAACGCGGCCAGACCGTACTGGCCGAGGTCGACCCGGCGCGCGGTGCTCTTCTCCCCCGCCGGCTCGGCGGGTTGGGTGTCGTGGCCAGTCACATCAGATCCAGTCACAGCAGATCCAGCTCCTTCAAGGTCGTGGCGACGCGCTGGTCCTGCTCGACCAGCAGATCGTCGAAGTCGTCGCCGGTCACGAAGGCGTCGGTCCAGCCGTTGTCCTTCAGCGCCTGCTGCCACTGCTCGGAGTCGTGCATGCGGGTGAGCAGGTCGATCAGCTCCTGGCGACGCTTCTCGCTGATGCCCGGAGGGGCGAGCACGCCGCGCCAGTTGAGGAAGACCAGGTCGATGCCGCTCTCGGTCAGCGTGGGCGCGTCGGCGAAGGAGCCGGTGGCGCGCTCTTCGCCGGAGGTGGCCAGGACCCGGAGCTCGCCGGCCTCCACCTGCCCCTCGAACTCGGCGAGGCCGGAGAAGCCGACCTCGATCTTGTTGCCGAGCAGCGCGCTGGTGAGCGGACCACCACCGTCGTACGTGACGTACTTGACCTTCTTCGGGTCGATGCCGGCCGCCTTGGCCAGCTGCATCGGGAAGAGGTGGTCGGGACCGCCGGGCGAGGAGCCGCCACCGACGACCACGGAGGACGGGTCCTTGCGCCAGGCCTCGACCAGGTCGTCGATCGTCTTGAACGGCGAGTCGGCAGGTACGAGCACGCCCTCCTGCTCCTCGATGAGCTGGGCGATCGGGGTGGCGTTCTGGGGACGCGCGTCCACGCCGAAGGAGTAGGTGGAGCCGACGACGCCGAGACCGATCGTCATCAGCAGGTTGCCGTTGCCCTCCTCGCTCATCAGGCGCGACATCGCGACGGAGCCGCCCGCGCCCAGGATGTTGGTCACCTGGATGTCGCCGCCGGTCAGCTTGTCGCGGTCGAGGACACCCACCGCGGCACGGCCGGTCTGGTCGTAGCCGCCGCCGGGGCTGTTCGGGATCCACATGTCGAGGTCTCGCGACTCCTCGCCACGGGTCACGCCGCAGGCCGACGCGGCGGCCAGCAGACAGGTCGCGAGCACGACGGCTAGGCCGCGGCCCAGGGCACGGGTGCGGCGTATGCTCGCTGCCCGACTCGATTGCCTCTGCTGCCTCGGCAGCGGCGGCTGGCTCGGATCGGGCGGGGACTGCGATGTCGGCGTCGACAACGGCTGGCCTCCAGACTCAAGGGATGAAACGGTCAGTGGCGATGGTCACAGTCCGTGGTGACCGCCGTCACCGTTGGGCAACCAAAGGAGGTTGTGGAACTTGTGGTCGCAGGGTGCTCGGCGCCACCTCTCGCTGGCCGGCCAGGTGCTGGTCCTGCAGCTCTCGGTGCTGCTGGTCGTCGTCGTGGCGACCAGCATCGTGTCCCTGCGGCAGAGCGACGCCGACTTCCGCGACTCCCGTGAGGACCGGCTGCGCGCGGCCGCGGAGAGCCTCGCCGGGATCGCCGCGGTGCAGGACGGGCTGAGTCGTACGCCCGACAAGCAGGCGTTGGCCTTCTACCTGCAGAACCGGGCCGCGGACGCGGGGGCCGACACTGCCTACCTCACCGGGCTCGACGGCCGGGTGCTCGTCTCCACCGACCCCACCCGGGTCGGCGAGACCCTCGACCTCGGCAGAAACGAGGCGAGCCGAGCCTGGGCGGGTGACATCGACGATGCCGGTCGCCGGGCGATCGCGGCCCAGGTGCCGGTCTACGGCGGCGGTTCGACCGGTGCGGACGCAGAGGCGCCGCGGCCGGTCGGGGTGGTCGTGGTGACCGAGGACTACCCGCCGCTGACCGAACGGCTCGCCCGGACCTGGGCCGACGCCGTGACCGTGCTGCTGGCCGGCCTCGCGCTCGGAGTATTGGGTTCGTGGCTGCTGGCCCGGCTGATCAAGCGGCGTACGCGCGGCCTGGAGCCACGCGACATCGCCGCCCTGGCCGACCACCGCGAGGGCCTGCTGCGCTCGATCCGCGAGGGAGTCCTGGCCGTCGGTGCCGACGGCCGGGTCAGCCTGATGAGCGACAGCGCCCGGGACCTGCTCGGCCTGACCGAGGACCCGACCGGGCGTCGGCTGGACGGGCTCGGCCTGCCTGCGGACACCCTCGCGCTGCTCAGCGGGGCCGAGGAGATCCACGACGCGCCGCTGGTCACCGGGGACCGCGTGCTCGTCCTCAACCGCAACCGGGTACACCACGACGGCCGACCGGCCGGCACCGTCACCACGCTGCGCGACCGCACCGAGCTGGTGGCGCTGCAGAGCGAGCTCAACGCCCGCGAGAGCGTCACCGAGACGCTGCGGGCGCAGACCCATGAGTTCAGCAACCAGCTGCACACGATCACCGGGCTGCTGGAGCTGGAGGAGTACGCCGAGGTGGGCCGCTTCGTCGTCGGGCTGACCGCGCGCCGGGCGGCCCTGAGCGACCACATCACCGCCCGGATCGACGATCCCGCCGTCGCGGCCCTGCTCATCGCGAAGGCCAGCCTGGCCGCCGAGCGGCGGGTGAGCATCGATCTGGAGGCCGCGAGTCTTCTTCCTCGGCTCACCCCCGACGGGTCCGCGGACGTCGTGACCGTCCTCGGCAACCTGGTCGACAACGCCGTCGACGCGGCGGCGCTGGTCGGGCCGCTGGACGGTCGGGTCGGCGTACGCCTGACGGCCGAGGGCGAGACCGTGACCGTCCGTGTCTCCGACACCGGTGGCGGGGTGCCGGCGGACCAGGTCGCCGAGATCTTCCGGCGCGGCTTCAGCACCAAGCCACGAGACGCCAGCGGCCGCGGCGTGGGGCTCGCGCTGGTGCAGCTGGTGTGCCGTGCACGCGGCGGCGAGGTCGAGGTGGAGAATAGCGGGTCGGCGGAGCGCCCCGGAGCGGTCTTCATCGCGACCCTGCCGAGTGCCGCACCGCTCGCCCCACCCACCACCGCTGCCCCCGAGGAGGCCCGATGACGTCCGCGCCGGAGCTCACCGTGCTCGTGGTCGAGGACGACTTCATGGTGGCCTCGATCCACACCCGCTTCGTCGAGCGCGTCGAGGGGTTCCGGGTCGTCGGCGTGGCCGCCACCGGCTCCCAGGCGCTCGAGGAGACCGCTCGCCTCTCCCCCGACGTGCTGCTCCTCGACGTGCACCTGCCGGACTTCAGCGGCATCGAGCTGCTGAGGCGGCTGCGCGGACGAGGCGACGACACCGACGTCATCGTCATCACCGCCGCTCGCGAGGCCGACACAGTGCGTGCCGCCGCCGCGGGTGGGGCCGCGCACTACGTGGTGAAGCCCTTCCCGTTCGAGGATCTTGCCGCCCGGCTCGACGACGTACGCCGCTCCCGCGACGCGCTCGCCCGGATCGAGCAGCAGCCGGCCGGGCAGGTCCAGGCCGGGATCGACGAGGTCTTCAGCCACCAGGCCGGTGCTCGCGAGACTCGTGAGCGCCTGCCGAAGGGCCTGAGTCCTGAGACCGCCCGGGCCGTGCTCGCCGCGCTCCAGGACGCCGACGAGCTCAGCGCCGCCGAGTGCGCCGACGCGATCGGGGTCTCGAGGGTGAGCGCCCGCCGCTATCTCGAGCACTTCGCGAGCATCGGTCGGATCGGCGTACGTCTCAACTACGGCACCGCCGGAAGACCCGAGCGCCGCTACCGGACCGCCAGAGCCTGACCCTCAGGCGGACTCGCGGATCACCAGCTCGGTGGGGAGAACGAGCGAGGCCTCGACCTCCTCGCCCGCGACCAGGCGGAGGATCTGCTCGGCGAGGCGGGTGCCGATCTCGTGGATCGGCTGGCGCACCGTCGTCAGGGGTGGGTCGGTGAACCGCGCGGCCTCGACGTCGTCGAACCCGATCACCGCCACGTCCTCGGGCACCCGTCGGCCGAGCCGCCGCAGCGTACGCAGGGCTCCGTCGGCCATCAGGTCCGAGGCCGCGAAGACGGCGTCGATGTCGGGATCCTGCTCCAGCAGCCGCTCCATTGCGTCCATCCCGGACTGCCGCATGAAGTCGCCGGTCTCCACCAGCGGCTTCGCCTGCGACGGGAGGCCGGCGTGATAGCCGGCGAGGCGCTCGCGCCCGGCGACCATGTCCTGCGGGCCGGCGATCGTCGCGATCCTGCGCCGGCCGAGGCCGACGAGGTGACGCATCGCGGCCTCCACCCCGCTGGCGTGCTCGACGTCGATGTAGGGCACCGTCGCCTCACCCAACGGGCGTCCGCTGGTGACGACCGGAACCCCTGCCGCCTTCAGCTCCTCGGGGAGGGTGTCGGCGCCGTGCATGGAGGCGAGCACGACACCGTCGACGGTGCGTCCGTGCACGTAGCGCAGGATCCGGTCGTGGCTCGACGGCGTCGAGGCGAGCAGCAGCACCAGCTGCTTGTCGGCCTTCTCCAGCGCCTCCCCGACACCGCGGATCACGCCGGGGAAGAAGGCGTCGTCGGAGAAGACCCTGGTGGCTGACTCGGGCAGGATCAGTACGATCGAGTCCGTACGCTGCGTCACCAGGCTGCGCGCCGCCGGGTTCGGCACGTAGCCGAGCTCGGCGATGGCGCGGCGGATCGTCTCGGCCACATCGGCGCGCACGGTCGTGGAGCCGTTGACGACGCGGGAGACGGTCGCCCGCGAGACCCCGGCAGCCCGCGCCACTGTCTCCAGGGTCGGCCGGGCGGCCGAGGTCTCGTGCATGTAGGGAACTTATCGCGTCCGGGTCAGTGAGCGAACGTGAACCAGTTGACGTTGACGAAGTCGGCCGGCTGGCCGCTGGTGAACCGCAGATACACGGTGTGCGTGCCGGTCACTCCCGGAAGACTGCCCGGGACCGTACGCCAGGTCTGCCAGCCGCCGGTGTTGCCCACCGAGAAGGTGCCCACCGACGCACTGTTCACGTCGTCGAGACGCACCTCGACCAGGCCGCTGACGCCGGCGGGCGCGCCGGAGGCGACCCGCGCGGAGAACGTGTGGGCCGGGGTCGACCCGAAGTTCACGCCGTCGTAGCGGAGCCAGTCCCCATTGCTGAGGTAGCCGACGTTCTGTCCACCTCCGGAGTCGCTGGTCGCCTCGGTCTGGGTTCCGTTCTCGGCGTTGTACGACTCGGCCTGGATCGTCTCGTAGGCGTCGCGGTCACCCGGTGCGGGCGGGTCGGTCGGGTCGGGCGTACCGCCGCCCTTGGAGTAGACCGCGACGTAGTCGACGAGCATCGGTACGCCGGAGGCGGTCGCGGAGGTCGGGTTGCCGGGCCAGCCGCCGCCGATCGCGACGTTGAGGATGATGAAGAACCCGTGGTTGGTGGCGTTGTTCCAGGTGGTCGCGTCGACCTGGTCCGAGCGGACCGTGTGGTAGTGAACGTCGTCGACGTAGAACCGGAGCTGCTGCGGGCTGGTGCTGCGGTCCCACTCCATGGCGTAGGTGTGGAACGTGGACTGGCAGCTTGATCCGGGGCAGCCCTGGATCGTGCCGCCGAGACCGACGGTCTCGTTGCACGGGCCGCCGGGTGAGGTGCCACAGTGCAGCGTGGCCCAGACCTGGTTGGCGCCGTTGACGTTCTCCATGATGTCGATCTCGCCGATGCCCGGCCAGTTCCAGTAGTTGCCGCGGAACGGCTCGCCCAGCATCCAGAAGGCCGGCCAGATGCCCTGGGCGGCAGCGCCGGTGACGTTCGGCATCTGGATGCGGCTCTCGACGCGGAGCACCCCTCCGGTGGGCGGCTCGAAGTCGCTTCTCGTCGTCTCGATGCGGCCGGAGGTCCAGTTGCCGGCGCCGTCACGGATCGGCTTGATGGTCAGGTTGCCGTTGCCGTCCTGGTAGACGTTCTGGGTGCTGTCGGTGTGGTAGGCGATCTCCCCGGTCCCCCAGTTGGGAGCACCGCCGGGGTAGGAGTGACCGATGTCGTACATCCACTTGCTGGTGTCGATCCGCGACCCGGCCGACCCGGTGAAGTCGTCGCTCCACACCTTGGTCCAGCCTGCCGGCGGGTCAGGCTCGGCGGCCTGACCCAACGAGGCCAGGGGAACGGCCACAGCGACCAGCCCGGCCGCGATCGCCGCCGCTCCTAATGCTCTGAGACTTCTCATGATGACTCGCTTTCCGATGAACGAGCGATGAGTCCCGATGACTCGTGAGAGCGCTCTCTCGGATCAATCGTCCCAGCGAAATGTGACCAGCGTCACCAAACCGACCTATTTTTAAGAAACCTGCCGAGTCGGCGCAACTGCCCCAGAATTTCGTGCCGAGTCGGCGATCGCTTGCTAGTTGGCGGTGTAGGTGCGCTGGGCCGACTCGCCGGTCTTGCCCAGCTCGTTGGCCTTGCCGTCGCCGATGGCGACCTTGAGCGAGCCGTCGGAGGTCTGGACGCGGAGCGGTGGGGTGACCTGGAGCCGCTTGGACTCGCCGAAGGCGAGGTCGCCGCTGAAGACGACCTTGCCGCGCGAGTCGCGTACGACCACGTGCGCGCCACCACCGGCGGCGGAGATGGTCACCGGCACGGGCGAGGAGTCGCCGTAGGGGTTGTCTGTTCCGGCCGAGCCGTCGAGCTGGATCGCGCCGGCCTCGGGCTCGTGGTCGGTGCCGTCGATGACCAGGCGTGCTACCGACCAGACCAGGATGACCGCCATCACCGCGGCGACCAGGACGGACCACGACGGTCCGCCGCGCATCCGCCTGACCGGCCGGACGGCGGCGCTGTGGGCGAGCTCGGCCTCGAAGACGGTGCGCGGGCTGACCGGACCGGAGGCGTACTTCTCGTCATAGGTACGCAGCAGCGGCGCAACCTCGATACCGAGGACACGCGCCAGCGTGCGCAGATGGCCGCGGGCGTAGAAGTCGCCGCCGCACGGGCCGAAGTCGTCGACCTCGATCGCCTCGATCACGTGCGGCCGGATACGCGTCCATTCCGCCAGGCCCTCGGCATCCAGGCCGAGGCGATGGCGCGCCGCGGAGATCTCGGCGCCGATCTCGGGGCTGTCGTTCGTCCCGGAACCAGTCCCCCGGACACCGACCCCATCGAAGGAGTGCGACTCGACACGATCACCGCGCTCGGCGACCGGGGTCACGCCCTCGGTCAGCTCGTGGGCCTGGGTGGCGTCCGGGTCGGTCGTGAGGATCTCGGTCTCGTCGTCGACACCTGCCTCGCCGATACCTGCCTGATCGGCTCCGGCCTCGGCGATGCCGGGGCCGGCACTCGCATCGAGGAAGGCCGCGTCAGCAGAACCGTCAGAGTCGTCAGAATCGTCGGTGGCGTCGTCGGTCTCCACCGGGGCCAGATCGAGCGCGTTCGCGCCGTGCACCGCGATGGTCTCCTGCGGCTCCTCGGGCACATACCGTACGTCCACCCGGACCGCCGTCGACGGCTCACGCAGCGGTGCGACCGGCTCGGGGCGCGGTTTATCCCCGGCCGATGCCTCGGTGGCTACCTCGGGATCGGGGTCCGGTTTCGGCGTCGCCTCGTCATGCACAATGTCCCGGTCCACCTGGTCCTGCCCCGCCTCGTCCACCACGTCCGCGGCATTGATATCAGGCTCGTCCAAGACCCGGAGCATCCGGGGGTTGGTGTCGCCTCCACGCCCGACGGCGGGCAGCCGAACAGCCGTGTCACCGTCGTCGGCACCGGCGCTGCCGGAACCGTCGGAGACGGTACCTTCGCCCGCGCCATCGCCCGCGGTTTCGCTGATCGCGTCGCCACTCTCGTCCGGCTCATCGGCCCCGAGACCAGGATCGATCTCGACGACCTCTACCCCGTCCGCGGCAACGATCGCGATGGCCTCGGTGACGTCCTCACCTCCGCCCAGGACACGGGTCGAGAGCCCGAGCGGGAGGGAGAAGGGCAGGCCGTAGAGGCGTTCGGTCAGCATCGCCTGGCGCCGGGCGGTCGGCGAGAGCTCGTCGAGCACCTCGTCCTCGTCGTGCAGCAGCACGCCGATGCGGCCGTCCTTCCAGAAACGCTCGATCCCGGCCGGCCGCGGCGTGTGCTCGACCGACTCGATCTTGGACCACGGGATGCCCTGCCAGTTCTGCCCGAAGCGAAGGCGTACGCCCTGCTCGTCGACGAGCAGCAGGGGCATCCGCGAGTCCCAGGCCGTCCAGCCCTGGACCGCCGCCACGGCGAGCAGGATCAGCCCGACCAGGTAGCCCTCGACGCCGCCGCGCAGCACGAAGGCGAGTCCGACCAGCAGCGACGCGAGCGCTACGGCCAGGGCGAGCCTGCCGTTGCGGCGTACCTCGACGACGTCGACGTCGAGACTCTCCCCAGCGCTTTCGGCGGGGCTCTCGACAGGATCCGAAACACGGCCCTCGTCAGGCTCGACGGTCTCGTCAGGCTCGACGACCACGTGTGGTGAACTCTCGCTCACTTCTCCCCCTGGATCGTTGCGATGACGCCGTCGATCTCGTCAGGCTTGACGAGTACGTCGCGGGCCTTGGAGCCCTCGGAGGGACCGACCACGCCGCGGGACTCGAGGATGTCCATGAGGCGCCCGGCCTTGGCGAACCCGACGCGGAGCTTGCGCTGCAGCATCGAGGTCGAGCCGAACTGGGTGGAGACGATCAGCTCGATCGCCTGCACGACCAGGTCCATGTCGTCGCCGATGTCGTCATCGAGCACCCGCTTGGTCTCGGCCGGCGCCGTCACGTCCTCACGGTAGGACGGCTCCAGCTGGCCCTTGACACTCTTGACGACCGCGTTGATCTCGCTCTCGGAGACCCAGGAGCCCTGCACACGGATCGGCTTGGAGGAGCCCATCGGCAGGAACAGCCCGTCTCCCTGACCGACCAGCTTCTCCGCACCGGGCTGGTCGAGGATGACGCGGGAGTCGGCCAGCGACGAGGTCGCGAACGCGAGTCGCGAGGGCACGTTGGCCTTGATCAGACCGGTGACCACGTCGACCGAGGGCCGCTGGGTGGCCAGCACCAGGTGGATGCCCGCGGCACGCGCCAGCTGGGTGATCCTGACCACGGCGTCTTCGACGTCGCGCGGAGCGACCATCATCAGGTCGGCGAGCTCGTCGACGATGACAAGCAGGTAGGGATAGGGCGACAGGACCCGCTCGGAGTCGGGCGGGAGCTGCACCTTCCCGGCACGTACGGCCTTGTTGAAGTCGTCGACGTGGCGGAAGCCGAAGTTGGCCAGGTCGTCGTAGCGCAGGTCCATCTCCCGCACGACCCAGGCCAGCGCCTCGGCAGCCTTCTTCGGGTTGGTGATGATCGGCGTGATCAGGTGCGGCACGCCCTCGTAGGAGTTCAGCTCGACCCGCTTGGGGTCGACCATGATCATCCGGACCTCGTCGGGTGTGGCCCGCATCAGCACGGAGGTGATCATCGAGTTGATGAACGACGACTTACCCGAGCCGGTCGCACCCGCGACCAGAAGGTGAGGCATCTTGGCGAGGTTGGCGACCACGAAGCCGCCCTCGACGTCCTTGCCGACGCCGGTGATCATCGCGTGGTGGTCGCCGCGCGCGGCGTTGGACCGCAGCACGTCACCGAGGGTGACGATCTCCTTGTCGGTGTTCGGGATCTCCACGCCCACCGCGGACTTGCCGGGGATCGGCGAGAGGATGCGTACGTCGGCGGAGGCCACCGCGTAGGCGATGTTCTTCTGGATTCCGGTGATCTTCTCGACCTTGACCCCGGAACCGAGCTCGACGATGTAGCGGGTGACGGTCGGGCCACGGGTGTAGCCGGTGACCGCGGCGTCGATGTTGAACTCCTCGAGCACCGACTGGAGCCGGCTGACGATGTCGTCGGAGGCCTTGGAGCGGGCCTTGTGCGGCGAGCCGGGCTTGAGCAGGTCGCTGCCCGGGAGCGTGTACGCCACGTCGCCGGCGAGCATCAGCTGCTCGACCCGTTGCGGCAGCTCGGCGTGGGGCGGCGGCTCCAGGTCCTTCTTCGAGCCCGGCTTGCGGCCCGGAGAGGTGCCCGCGACGGCAGGTAGCAGGCCGGCCGCGTCGCTGGGGCCGTCGGCGACGGCGTCGTCCGGCTGGGTGTCGGCGTCCGCGTCCTCGTCGAGGGAGAGGGCGATGTCGAGGCCGTCCTTCTTGCGCTTCTTCTTCGGCTTCTCATCCTCGAGCAGCGGCGTCTCGTACGGCTCGAAGCCCTCGGGGTCGAAGGTGTCGTCGTCGGCGAAGAGCTTGCCGCCGCGACGCACCCGGCGGATGTTGGTGCCGCTCTCGCTCATCTCCTCGACCGGCGTCAGGCCGAGCGCCCGGTCGCGCAGCTCGACGAGCCGCCTGGGGACCTGGTAGAGCGGAGTCCCGGTGATGACCAGGATCCCGAAGACGATGAGCAGGCAGAGAAGTACGACGACCACTGGCGTCGAGCGGAGCACGTCGAGCAGCAGGCTGGCCACCACGTAGCCGATCGCGCCCCCTGCCCACTGCAGCTCGCTGCTGTCGCCGGAGGTGGGCTGCGGGTTGCCGTTGGCGATCTGGACGATGCCCAGCGCTGCCATCAGGAACGCGCTCCAGCCGATCGCCTGCCGGCCGATCGGGGCGGCGTTGACCGGGTCGCGCATCAGTCGCGCACCGGCGACGAGCAGTCCGACCGGCACCAGCCAGCCGACCTTGCCCACCACGCCCGCGACCGCGATGCGTACGACGTCGAAGAACTGCCCGCCGAGCTGGAACCAGACGCCGGCGGCGACGAGGACTGAGAGACCGATCAGGAACAGGCCGGCACCGTCGCGCCGGTGCTCCGGCTCGAGGTCGCTGGCGGCCTGGCCGCCGACGCGGAAGATGGCCGCCACTCCCCCGGCGATCGCCAGCCACAGGCTGGCGATGGTCGAGAAGACGGCGTCGAAGAGAACCGAGATCGGGCTCGGCCCGTTGCGCACGGCACGAGGTGGCGTACGGTTCGTCGTCCTCTTGGCGGCGGGGCGACTCGTCTGTCGTCCGTTGGACTTCGGACTGCGCTTGTTGGGCGCTGCCTTTGAGCGGGCCCGGCTCGTGGCCGTTGCTCGCTTTGTCGTGGTCGTACTCCGGGGACGGGTGCTCTTGGCTGGGGTCGAGCTCCGCGAACCCGGCGGGGAAGACGTACGGGTCGCCATACCACCAGGGTATTTGACTCGGCGGCCTCCCTCCGGGACCCCGTAAGGGTGTGTTGCAGCCGTGTAATTCCGATACGCGGCTGTCCCGACGGGACCACTGCCCCCAAAACGTCGCCGAGTCGGCGCGTTATGACGCGCCGACT
>NZ_JBOHDN010000289.1:0-2877 GCF_050699375.1 Nocardioides sp.
CACCTGGCGCGCCTCGCACTCCCCGGGTCACGCTTCTTTCATGCGGCATCCGGTGCCGCAGACTTTCATCGTGCCGGTCCAGCCGTTGCGTCTCAGGATTCTCGCGATTCTTGTAGCCGTTTGGCAGGGGATGTCGAAGACCTGGTGGAACCGGAGGCGGGCGGTGAGGGCACCGGTCGCGGCGAGGTCGTCGAGGGCTCGGTCGGCGTCGCGTGCCTGGTCGCGCCACGACTCGTGACCGAGGGCTCCGTCGAGCTCTACGACCAGCTTGTACGCCGCATAGTCCACGTCTCGGAACTGGTTGCCGTTCGGGCCGGAGCGCGGGGCCTGACGGGTGCCGATCGGCAGGCCGTGGGCGCGTTCGACCTTGGTCAGGTAGCCGTGTTCGAGGACTGAATGAGTACCAGCCTCCAGATCGTCGATCAGGCCGGCGATCAGCGAGCGGCGGCGCAGGGAGGGGTAGCGGTCGAGGGCAGCTCGGAGGGTCGCGGCGGTGACGTACTTTCTGCTCGCGACCTCCGCCAGCCGGGCGATGGCGTCGATCTCCTGCTTGGCGTCGTTGGCCATCGCCAGCCCGTTGTCCTCGATCGCGAGACGAGGAGGCGTGCCTCCGTAGGAACGTTGCTCCATGTTCTTCATCCGGTGGATGACGATCCCGTCCTGCGGGCTGATCCGGCGAGTGTGGTCGATGGCGACATGGATCGGGGAACCATCGTCGCGACCCTTCGGCTCCTCGAGGCTGGTCCAGCACAGGTAGGCCGGCTGGGCGTAGAGCACGGCAGCCCAGGCGCGCTGGGTCCAGGTCATCGGGCCGGCATGATCGACGTACACGCGGGGATGGACCCGGCGGAGCTCCTTGCGTCGGAGCCGTCGCTCGATGTCGACCTTCGTCACCCCACCGGCGGTCAGCTGCGCGTGGCTGGCCACGCCCTCCTGCATGAGCAACTGAGCCCGAAGAAGCCGAGCATCATCCTCGGCCCGTTCCCGCGCAAGACGCTGATCCTCGCTCTCGCCCATGGGGCACGCTAACCCCGGGAGTGCGAGACGCACCAGGTACGCCTCGCACTCCCCGGGCTCCAGAGACTCAGCTCGCGGCTGCCTGCTCCTCCAGCTTGGTGAGGCAGATGTCGACGATCATGTCCTCCTGGCCGCCTACCAGACCGCGGCGGCCGCACTCCATGAGGATGTCGCGGGTGTCGACGCCGTAGCGGGCGGACGCGTTCTCGGCGTGGCGGAGGAAGGAGGAGTAGACGCCGGCGTAGCCCATCGTCAGGGTCTCCCGGTCGACGCGTACGGGGCGGTCCTGGAGCGGTCGGACGATGTCGTCGGCGGCGTCCTGGAGCTTGAACAGGTCGCAATTGTGCTTGAAGTCCGACAGGTTGGCGACGGCGATGAACGCCTCGATCGGGCAGTTGCCGGCGCCGGCGCCGTGGCCGGCGAGCGAGGCGTCGACGCGGTAGACGCCGTTCTCGACGGCGACCACGGAGTTGGCCACCGAGAGCGAGAGGTTCTCGTGGGCGTGGATGCCGATCTCGGTCTCGTCGTTCAGCGCGTCACGGTAGGCACGGGCGCGGTCACGTACGTCGTTCATGGTGAGCCGGCCGCCGGAGTCGGTGATGTAGACGCAGTGGGCGCCGTAGGACTCCATCAGCTTGGCCTGCTCGGCGAGCTGCTCGGGCGGGGCCATGTGCGAGAGCATCAGGAAGCCGGAGACGTCCATCCCCATCTCGCGCGCGGCGGCGATGTGCTGGGCGCTCACGTCGGCCTCGGTGCAGTGGGTCGCGACCCGCACCGACCGCACGCCCAGCTCATAGGCACGTGCGAGGTCGTGGATGGTGCCGACGCCTGGGAGCAGGAGCGTGGTCAGGCGGGCGTTCTTGATGACCGAAGCCGCGGCCTCGATCCATTCCCAGTCGCTGTTGGAGCCGGGACCGTAGTTGACCGAGCCCCCGGTCAGGCCGTCGCCGTGGGCGACCTCGATGGCGTCGACGCCGGCCTCGTCGGCGGCGATGACGATCCGCTTGACGTCCTCGGGCGTGATCCGGTGGCGTACGGCGTGCATGCCGTCGCGCAGCGAGACTTCCTGGATGTAGATGGGCGTGCTCATTTGGAGGCCTCCTTGGAAGCAGCGCTCCGCGATTTTGTCGCTACCGCAACGAGCTCCGCCATCTGCAGCGCGGCCGAGGTCATGATGTCGAGGTTCCCCGCGTACGCCGGGAGGTAGTGCGCGGCACCCTCGACCTCGAGGAACACCGAGACCTGATGCGTGGGCCGGGTCGTCTCACCCTCGGCGAGAAGCGTCTCGACAGGCTGGTCCGAAGGGATCTCCTGCACCTGCACCTTCTGCTTGAGGCGATAGCCGGGGACGTACGCGGCGACGTCGCCGACCATCTTCTCCACCGACTCGGTGATCTCCGCGGTCAGCTCTTCCAGGGATCGGGAACCGCCCTCGACCAGCGCATACACGGTGTCGCGCATGATCAGCGGCGGCTCGGCCGGGTTGAGGATGATGATCGCCTTGCCGCGCTTCGCGCCGCCGACCTCGACGATGGCGCCCGAGGTGGTCTCGGTGAACTCGTCGATGTTCGCCCGCGTGCCGGGACCGGCGGAGCGCGACGAGATCGACGCGACGATCTCGCCGTACGCCACCGGAACGACCCGCGCGACCGCGGCGACGATCGGGATCGTCGCCTGCCCGCCGCAGGTCACCATGTTCACGTTCGGCGCGTCGATGTGCTCGTCGATGTTGACGGCCGGGACGACGTACGGCCCGATCGCCGCGGGGGTGAGGTCGATCAGCCGCTTCCCGTAGGGCTCCAGCGCCGCCGCGTTGGCCACGTGCGCCTTGGCCGAGGTCGCGTCGAAGACGATCTCGAT
>NZ_JBOHDN010000290.1:0-19889 GCF_050699375.1 Nocardioides sp.
CTTCGGCGAGTTTGACCAAGGTGTCCTGCACCTGGGCCCGGTGACCGGCGTGGTTCCAGTCGTAGCCCTCGGCGAGCTCGGGGAAGAGGGCTATGTAGCGCTTGAACTCGGTCTTGGGCCAGTAGAGAATCGCCATCGGCGGTAGGGTGTCGGAGTCGATGTCATCTGGGTCGCGGCCCGTGGCCTCGGCCCGGGCTCGCTTCGCCGCCGCGTCGAACCTGTCCTCGGGAAGGCCCAGCTGCCGGCGTACCCGGCGCCGCGAGATCGCTGCGTGCGAGGCGGTCATGTCGTGCGCGACGTCGTCTGGTTCATAGGGCCGCAGAGCGATCGTGTACCAGCGATGTGCCTGCTCGAGGCGGTCGGCGAGCTCGTACGCCTCGGCTATCTGATCGATGTCGAGGCCGCTCAGATCGCGCGCGCGTTTCCGAAGAGATGCCGAGACCTTGTCGGCGCCGTCGTGGTCGCCCTCATCGAGGAGGATGTTGATCAGCAGCGCCTCACGGAGAAGCACGGTCTCTCCGCCGTCCACGATCGCCTCCTGGACGCAGCGTTTGGCGTCATCGAGGCGTTCGGCCACCCGGTAGGACTCAGCGGCCGAAGTCAGGTACTCGGCGCGACCTGGGTTGTCGGCGGGAAGGTCGCGGGCGAGCTTCTCCAGGGTCGGCCCGGCGCCGGAGACGCCCAGCTCTTGGTAAAGCTCGTCGATGTGGTCGCGTACGTCATCAAGCATCGGCTCCGACCCTAGCGGCTAGATGTACTCGGCCAGGAGGTTGCCGCTCTCGATCGGCCGCCTTCGTCGACAGCTCTTCCGCTCAGGCTTGCCCAGGCAATGAGGCGCGCTGCTGCGGGAAGTGTGTTGCTGATCCGCAACACCAGGCGTAATTTGGCACGCATGGACCTGACCCTCGCTCAGCGACTCCGCGCCGCGCGCATGATGAGCGCGCTGTCCGCGCGCCAGGTCGCGGCGCTGGCGGGGGTCTCCCCGTCGACCGTGACCCGGGTCGAGTCGGGGAAGATGAACCCGACGTACGACGTGGTTCTCAAGCTGCTCGACGCGGTCGGGCTCGACGAGCGGTTCGACCCGGTGTCCGACCCGGTCGCCGTGGCTACGGCGCGCTGGGTGCTAGGCGCTGGGGAGGAGCCGCCTAGCGTCGAATACTGGATCAAGCGGTGGGTTGCGAGCGGGACCCTGGAAATCGACGACGCGGGCGACGTGACAGTTCCTGACCTGCAGACCTTCGCGTTCCGAGCCGGCCGTGCGGCGGTGCTGGCGTTCCGCCCGAAGGTGGTTATGGCACGCCAGGACCGCACCTGGGACGAGGTCGCGGATGGTCTGACCGGCGCCGGGATCGAATGGGCTGCCACCGGCGACCGGGCGGCCAACAGGTTGGTCCTTTCGGCTGGTGAGGTCCGACCGACGTTCTATGTCGACGACACCGAGGCGGTGATCGAGGCTCTCGGGTTGGTATTCAAAGGGCCCCAGGAGTGGGGCTGGCCGATCACCCTGCTTCCGTTCGACGGGTTCAGCGAGTCGGGCCGCTGGGCAGATGACGACGGGCGATGGTACGCCGAGCCGTGGCAGGTGGCGCTCGATTGCTACAGCGGCAGTGACTATCTGTCTGACCCCGCAGACAGGATCCTGGAAACGCTGCTCCTACCAACGGATGACGAAAGTGCCTGATGCCCTCGCTGACCTCGCGAAACGTGTGCGGGGGCGGGCAATCGACAGGTTCGTCTTGGGGATCGCCGGGCCGCCGGGGGCGGGGAAGTCGACGGTGGCAGACCGGGTGCGGGACGTACTCAACGACGCCGGACGGGTCGCGGTAGTGGCGCCGATGGACGGGTTCCATCGGAGCAACGCTGAGCTGGACGCGATGGGGGCGAGGGAGCGGAAGGGGGAGCCGGACACGTTCGACGCCGAGGGTTATGTGGCGGCGTTGCGACGTGTTCGGGAGCAGCGTGGACAGGTGGAGTGGCCGACGTTCAGCAGGGAGATCGACGAGCCCACGCCTGGAGGAGTTGTGATCGAGGACGAGGCGATCGTGATCACCGAGGGGAACTACCTGCTGTTCGATGAGGGGCCGTGGCGGGACGTACGTGGGCTGCTGGACGAGGCGTGGTTCGTCGACGTACCCGACGAGGTGCTCGTGCCGAGGCTGCTCGAGCGGTTTCTCGCCGGCGGGATGTCGCGGGAGGAGGCGGAGGCGAAGATCGCCCAGAGCGATCTGCGCAACGCGGCGCTGGTGCGGGCGACGCGGAGTCGGGCGGATCTGGTGCTGTGAGATCAGCCTGAGGCGGCGCAGTCGATGAGGAAGGCGATGAGCTCGGTGGCGTCGTCGGTGCTGACGAGGGCGTCGAGGGCGTGGTTGAGCTCGAGGCGCCGGACGTACGGGACATCCACGGCGTCGAAGCCGTTCGAGATCAGGATGCCGGTCATCATCAGAAGGGCGGTGCGCTCGTTGCCGTCGGCGTAGAACCGGGTCCGAGCGGCGGAGCAGAAGTAGATCAGCGCCTGGAGCCTCGGGTCGTCGGTCTCGGCAAGGCGCTCCCGCAGAGTGGCGAAGCGGGCTCGGAGCAGCTCGCTGCCATTGCGGCGCAGAGTGCCTTCGCCGCGGAACCTTCCGGCGTCGAGCGTCTCGTGGCGGGCGACGATCCGGTTGAGACGGTCGGACGTCGATTTGTCGACTCGGAAGGTGCCGTAGCCGACCAGGTCGTGGAGGGCGCAGTACGCCTCGTTGAGCGCCAGCACCCGCAGCTCGTCCTCGGCCAGGTGGCCACCGACGGTGACGCCGGCGAGGAGGCTGCGGACCTCCGGAAGGGTGAAGCTGTTGCCCTCGAGCCTCGCGGCGTTCCAGACCAGCTCGGGCAGCCGCGCGCGGAACCGTCGCCAGGCGTGCTCGGTGTCGCTCGGGCGGATGCGGGCGGTGTCGACCTCCGTCCACCAGATGCCGGTGTCGCGCATCTGGGCCTCGCGATCCGCGACCGGGCGGTAGGTGTCGTCCGTGGTCGGCTTGCGGTCGGCGTACGTCTCGGGGTCCGGTGCCCAGCGGGGCTGCTTCGTCACCATGTCCGGATCTCCTGGCGGGCGCGGTCCGCGGCGTCGCCGCCGACCGAGATGGCGTCGATGGCGATCTGGATCGGGGCGGCGTAGACGACCCGGTCACGCTCGAACGTACCGAGGAACAGGTCGGCCTCGGCAGCGGCGACGATCACGGTGGAACGGTGCGGAGCGGACGCCGGACGAAGGGTCCCGCCGGTGAGTAGCGGACGGATCGCGCTGGGATCTTCGCACCACAGGACCGAGATCCGGGGGACGGCCTCGTCGAAAGCCGGGAGGTCCAGGCCGGCCGCGCCGGAGAGTGCCCATCGCTGTCCTGACGCGTCGCCGGCGGAGGCGAGCCGGCCGATGGTGGCCTCCCCGCTCAGCCGGACGACATCTGGGCGGTGCGGTACGCCGGAGGCCCGCGCGGCCTCCTCGATGATCTCGACCGGGTCGCCGTCGGCCCAGGCGTCGAGCCGGCCGGCCCAGAGCTCGATCTCGGGCGCCACATCGGCCGGATACAGCGGGTCGAGAATGGCGCGCGCCCCTGCTGCGGCGGCCGGCGTCGCCAGCGGAGCGGCGCTCATCGCCAGCCCGGTGCCACAGGCCGTGGTGATGTTGTCGAGGGTGTCGACCGACGGGCTGACCACGCCGTTGACGATCCGGTGGACCGTCGAGGCGGACACTCCCGCGCGGGCGGCCACCTGCCGAGCACTGAGACCCGAGCGCTCGATGCACTCGGTGACGAGGCGGCCGACATGCTGTTCCATATATGCAACGCTAACCCATGGCATTCCATATCTGGAACAGGCGGGCCGACGTACGTTCTTCTAGGGTGTCCGCCATGACACGACCGATCTCGCTGCTCGTCGAAGGGGAGTCCGACAAGGCTCTGGTGGAGGCGCTGGCGCCGCGCTACGGGGTGGAGCTGGCCGAGCTCGGGATCGAGGTCGTCTCCATGGGCGGTGCCGGGAACGCCGGGCGGTTCATCCGGGAGGCGACGGCGGCTGGGCATCGGGTCGGGGGACTCTACGACGAGGCGGAGGAGCACTTCGTCACGAACGCGCTCGGCCGGCAGATCGGGGAGGACCTCTCCGGGCAGGGTTTCTTCGCGTGCCGGCGCGACCTGGAGGACGAGATGATCCGGGCGATCGGGGCGGCACGGATCGTCGAGATCCTCGAGCTCAACGGGGAGGGTGGCAAGTTCCGTACGCTGCAGAACCAGCCCGAGCACCGCGGCGAGGAGGTCGCCGACCAGCTGCACCGGTTCTTCGGGACCGCGTCGGGACGCAAGATCCGCTACGGAACCATCCTCGGCGAGGCCGTCGAGCTCGAGCAGATCCCGGATCCGCTGGTCGGGCTGCTGACCTGGTGCTGGGGCTAGGTCGAGCGCCTACGGCTCCATGTCGTCGTGGACGACGACGCGGGAGAGCTCGATGGTGCCGTCGGGGCACTTCCAGAAGTGCAGCCGCCGCGCGCTCGGCGTGTGGATCTGCATCGAGACGCGGTAGCAGACCGCGCCGTCGGGCCGGGACTGTGGCGCGGAGTTGCCGCCGGCAGAGGTACGCAGCTGGTGGAGCTCGCGGCCGGTCGACTGATCCGCGAGGCCGGTGAGCACCTCCATGACCACATCGGCGATCTTGTCGATGGTGATGCCCTCGAGCGCGTCGACGCTGTCGAGGAACCTCTCGCCGATCGCGAAGTCGGGCAGGGCACGGGTGGGCTGCTCGCCGACCGGGATCCGACGGGCCCAGGCGGCCTCGACCAGGTGGCGGAAGCCGCGCTCGCGGTCGGCGAAGACGGGGATGGCGACCTCGGGCGGAGCGGTCCGCTGCTTGGCGCGGCGCAGCTGGGAGCGCATCCGGGCCAGCTCGGCGTCACGCGTCTCGACCTGACGCGCCGCTCGGGCCAGGTCCTTGGCGAACTGGACCCGCTCGTTGCGCAGGCCCGAGACCTGGTCACGAAGATCGGCCAGCTCGGCCTCGAGATGGGCCTTCTCGGCCTTGATCGCGGTGACCTGCAGCGACATCGACTGCACCGCGGCCTTCTTCGCCGGGGCGGGGGCCGGCTCGGGCTCGGGGGCGCGCTCGGGGGCGGGGGCAGGACGGACCGCCCGGACCGGTTCGCCCTTCCGGCGGGGCATCATCGCGGGGCTGGGGATCGCCGGTCTTCCGGTGGTCGAGCTCGTCGAGACCGGTGTTTTCTCTGGAGTGGTCTCGACAAGCTCGACCACCGGTGAGTGCGGCTCGCCTTCCGGGGCGGCGGGTTCAGGGCTCTCGACAGGCTCGACAGCCGGAGCGGGAGCGTTCGGGTCGAGCCAGGGCGGCCCGCCGGCGTACAGGGACAGGGCCTCGCGGGCCGTCTCGTGCTCGCCGACGTCGCGCAGGGAGAGCCGCCACTTGGGGGTGGTGGCGACGACCCGCGCGAGGACGACCTCGCCGGGGGTGAGGAGGGCCTGGAGGTCGTCGTCGGGATCGCCGGTCACGTCCGAGCGGAAGAGCTCGACGGTGACCTCGGGGTGCAGGCGCAGGTCGGCCGACCCGGCGAGCACGGAACGGACCTCGGCGGGGACGACATCGCCCGCGGCGTACGTCTTCAGTGCCTCGTCCGCAGAGGGCCGGTTCTCGCGGATGTCGAGCCAGCGTGACTTCTTCTCCAGGACGCCGTCGACGAGCATGCCCGGCGCCAGCACGCGCTCGATGGCCACGCCCGCCTGGGCGAGCTGCGGTGGGATCGAGGCGAGGTCGCCGGAACCGAGGTCGACCAGAGCCCGCTCGCTCATGATCGAGACCACCGTGCCGGAGCGGCGCTCCCGGGTGGAGACCGTGCGGGCGCCGTCGAAGAGCCCGGCCGCCGCGGCCATGTCGAGCGCGTCGTCGATCAGCTGCGCGGTGAGCTTGCGGCCCTCGGACCTGCTCCACGCGAACCGCAGCGGCGCCTCCTTGAGGTGGGTGTTCCACCCCAGTCCGACCGGGTAGACCCGCCCAGCGCCGCCGTAGACCTGCGTGCCCGGCGTCATCTTGTTGGAGAACGCCCAGGTATGGCCGCCGGTCGTGACCAGATAGAGGTCGGCCAGGTCGCCGATCTCGGCCGCGATCCTCTCCACGTCGGCGTACGGCTCGGTGTGGCCGGACGCGACCGTCACCACCACCGTCGGCTTCGTGCGGGTGGTGCCGTTGAGCAGCACCGCCAGCGCCTCGGCCTCGGACGTGTTCGTGACGCGTTTGATCGCAGACATGCCCCTCCTTTCACAAAAACTTACAGCGAACGGAAAGGGGACGTACGCCAACGACCCGGCCTCTCTGGCAAGAGACCGGGTCGTCGGGTCAGCGGATCAGCGCAGTTCCGATCAGGGCAGCGGTGTCAGGCTGAAGTTCGCCTGGAGCGTCTTGCCCTTGCGCAGCGTGACGTCCTTGGTCTCGGGGACATGCCCCGAGGCCGCGGCGATCAGCTGCAGCGGGCTGAGCTTCGAGTCGATCCAGTAGACATAGCTACCGTCCTCCTCGGCGATCAGCGTCTGTCGATAGCCCTTGCCACCGTTGACCTGGACGATCGCACCCTCGAGCCCGGCCCCGCCGTCGGCGGTCACCGTGCCCACGAGCTTGCCCCAGCTCCTCGGGGCTGCGACGTCCATCGTGACCGCGAGCGGCTCGACGTCGTAGGGAGTGTCGGTGGAGCCACCGATCTCCGCGGCGTACGTTCCGGGCTGGTCGACGTCGGCCGACACGCTCGCCTTGACCGTGGCCGACTCACCGGCGTCCAGCGTCAGCGACGTACGGTCGAAGGTGATCCAGTCGACGGCCGCGCCGCCCTCCTCACCCGTCACGTTCATGACGATGTGCATGTCGGGGAAGCCGACCTCGGAGGTGTCGACCGGCTCGGTGATCCCGCACGCCTCGGAGGCGAGGTAGGACGGAGCCGTCTGGCCCTCACCGTTGGACCCGATGAAGAAGCGGCCGCCGGCGTGGGCGACCACCTCGACCACCAGCGTCGACCCGGCGGGGGCAGAGCCCTCGACCGGCACCGAGACCAGCTGGCCGTCACCGGAGGGGACCGTCGCATCGGCGGAGCCGATGAGGGTCATGTTGGCGTACGTCAGGGCGCCCTCCAGCGTGTAGAGGTTGACCGTCACGGGCTGGTCGCCCGTGTTGGTCTCGACCCCGAAGGAGATGCTGGAGACGTCCAGGCCGTTCAGACCGAAGTCCGAGAGCGTGAACGTACGCAGGTACTGGTTGAGGTCTGTGGTGACCTGATCCCAGCACGCGGCCGAGTTGGCGGCCGCGATCTCCTGCGAGGCGCTGTGCGTGATCGAGACCTCGCCGGCCGGAACCGGAGCCGCCTGCGGGGTCATGGTCCTGCCGGACTTCGCGCCCGACTGCTTCAGCGCGTTCGAGCCCTTGCCGAGGGTGCCCTTCGGGGTGGTCGACCTCATGATCGTCGCCTTGCCCTCGGGTGCCTTCAGGGCGCTGGTCGATGCCGACTCGAAGGAGCCGCCACCGGCGCTCACGTCGACCGACGCGGGCGCGGTGCCCTCGTTGGTGACCGTGACCGTCTCTTCCTGCAGCTCGCCCATCCGCAGGTTCTCCGACAGGTCGCCGTCGGACGCGACGGTGATCTTCCCGGCCGCGAGCGCGGCGTCGAAGGTCACCTCCGCCTCGTCGGCGACCGTCACGGAGCCGGACTCGTCGGCGTACTTCGCCTTCGAGGCCTTGACGGTCCAGTTGCCGGTGAGCACGCTCTTCGAGAAGGTGCCGTTCTCGCCGGTGGTGGCGGTCCTCTCGGTGTCGTCGCCGGTGAGGGTGACCGTGGCGCCGGAGATCGGGTCGCCGGTGTTGAGGTCGGTCACCGTGCCGGTCACGGTGCCCATCGGAGCGGTGTCGTAGCGGACCGAGAGGCCCGAGGAGACCGCGGCGGTGTTGTAGGAGTACTGCGAGGCGATGGTGCCGTCAGTGTTCTCGAGACCGATGGTCGCCGAGCTGCCCTTCGCCCGGGCGTCGTCGGCCACGTCGTCGTAGCCGATGATGACCTCGCCGTTGGCGAGCAGCGTGACCGAGGTGGTGAGGGTCCCCGCGTCGTTGTTGAGCGCGTGGATGCCGCGCCACTCGATGACGAACCCGTCCACACCGCCCACGGTCGTGGTGCCGGTGTAGACACCCGCGGCCGCGTCGATCTCCTGGTCGTCCCAGAGCGGGTAGATCGCCGCGTTCGGCACCGACGGGCTCGGGATGGTGGAGTTGGAGTAGGCCGAGTTGGCGCCCAGGAAGTTCAGGGCACCGTTGGTGGAGACCCAGGCCTGGTCGTAGCTCTCGCCGTAGAACGAGAAGTCGAACGGCAGCGTGACCGCTGCGCTCGCGTCGTCGCCGGTCAGGTCGACCTCGGTGTCGCCGGTCGCGGCGCCGTCGGACCCGACCGAGCAGAAGTAGCCGAACTCGTCGATGAGGCTGTTGAGCGCGGCGTCGACCGTCTCGTCGCCGTCGACGGTGACCTCCTGGCTGAACGGCGTCGTGCAGGAGCCGCCGGCGATGGAGATCGTGTAGGTGCCCTCAGGGACTTCGGCGAAGGTGTAGGTGCCCTCGGCCGAGGTCCGGACCGGGTCGATCGGCGCGTCGATGGTGACAGTGATGCCCGCGAACGGGTCACCGCTGCCCGCGTCGGTCACCGTGCCGGACACGGCGTGGCCGGGTGCTGCCTCGAGTGTGATGTCGACCGTCTCTGTCTCGTCCAGGGCGACATCCACACTCTCCGGAGCGGAGACGAGGAAGCCGAAGGCAGAGGCAGAGACGGCGTACGTCCCGACCGTGACCTGAGCGGTGTAGGAGCCGCTCGCGTCGGTGGTGAGGGTGCGGTCGCGCTCGCCGTCGACGAGCACCTCGGCGCCGGCTATGGGGGAGCCGGCGGCGTCGGTGACGGTGCCCGTGACGGTGCCCATGTCACCGATCGGGGCCGCGTTGACCAGGGCGAGGAGGTCGAGGTTGCCCTCGCCGAAGACGTTGTTGTTCTCCGCGGTGCCACCGCACGAGGTGTCGTCGGCGTCGACGGCGGTCTCGTTGAGCAGCGCCTTGGTGCCCTCGATGTCACCGATCAGTGACGGGGCGGCGCTCCAGAGGGCGGCGACGGCGCCGGCCACGTGGGGTGCGGCCATCGAGGTGCCGTTGTAGCTGGCGTACCCACCACCGGGGACGGAGGAGCGTACGTTCGCTCCCGGAGCCGCGATGTTGGGCTTGACCAGGCCGTCCTCACCGGCGCCGCGCGAGGAGAAGCCCGCGATGGCTCCGGTGGAGGTGATGGCTCCGACCGAGTAGTTGGCCGTGTTGGCGCCCGGGGAGGACGTGGTGTCGCAGCCCGGGCCGGCGTTGCCGGAGGCCCAGGCGCCGAAGATGCCGGCGGCCTCCCACGACGCGGTGACCTCCTGGAACCAGTCGTCGATCGTGCCCGCGGCGGTGTAGCCCCACGAGTTGTTCACGACGTGCGGCCGCTTGGTCGGGTCGGGGTCGGAGCCGTCCGTACGTGTCGGGGCGGCGATCCACTGACCGGCCTCGATCAGGTCGGCGTCCGAGCAGGAGTCGCAGCCGTTGGCCTCGATCCACTTGGCGTCGGGCGCCACGCCGATCTGGTTGCCGGCACCGTCGTCACCCATCATCGTGCCCATCGGGTGGGTGCCGTGACCGTCGGTGTCGCACGGGTCGCCGGTGGCGCCGCACGAGCCGGAGGTGTCGAGGGCGTTGTAGTCGTTGTCGAGGGTGCCGTCGGCCTGGAGGCCGCGGTAGCCGTGGGCCAGGGCCGGGTGGGTGACGTCCACACCGCTGTCGACGCTGGAGACCACGATGCCCTCACCGGTGGCGCCGAGCTCCCAGGCCTCGGGGGCGTTGATGAAGTCGAGGCCCCACTCGACGGAGGCCGGGCTGGACTCGTCGGTGGTCTTCTTGGTCTTGACGGGCTCGATCAGTTCGTACTTGTGGGTCGCGCCGATCTGCTCGACCGCGGTGCTCGCGGCGAGCTTCAGGGCGAGCTCCTCGGTGCCGTCCTCGACGAGGACTCGGTTGGAGAGCCAGTAGCTCTTGTAGTCGGCTCCCGAGGCCTTGAGCTGGTCGATGACGCCGGCCTGAGAGGCCTTGGCCGTCGACCTGAGCTGGTCGTGGACGAACTGGCCGCGAGCGTCCCAGTCCTTCATGTCCTTGGCGGAGGTCAGGTTGGCCTTGGCCTCCATCTTGACCCAGAAGTCGACCTTGTCCTCGGCGTCGAACTTCTTGCTGATGGTGGAGGTGAGCTTGTCCTTCGCATCCGCCGACTTCGATGTGTTGGCGGCGGTGAGCGAGAAGGCGCTTGCTGGGGTTGCCAGCATGGCGGCTGTGGCGAGTCCTGCTGCTACTGCGATGGCCGAGCGGCCGATGCGTAACTTTCTCAAGGCTGTTCTCCTTGCAGGTGTCCGTCGCGCCCCGAGCGCCCGAGCGGACGGATGGACAATGCAAAGGATGACGATCCGCTTGAAATGTTTCGGCGTCCCGGCTTTTCGCCGGAAACCCTAGGCGGTATCACGCCATTGTCGTAATCCCGCCAACTGGTATAGTAAAGGTGGCGGGGATATATGACACCGGCGGGTCATTGCCCCCGGGGGTAGAGATGTGCCTGTGGTATGCGGCCCGCCGAGAACTGTCGGCGGGCCGGTGTACGATCGCGGCGCCTGCGAGAGCTACGTTCGAACCAACCGATGTCTGCCCCTATGCCTCATTCCTCCATGCCGGCCGTCGCCGAGATCCTGCGCCTGCGGGCTCCGTTGAGCCTGCAGGTCCTGCGCGCTGCGCTGAAGGGGAAGCGGGTCCTGCTCACCGAGGCCGAGCTGCTTGCCATCTTGAGGTCCGGCGGGTTCGTCGAGAGTCCTCCGGGGCAGTGGAGCCTGGCTCCGTCTCCGCCTGTTTCTTCGGGGGCGTCTTCGGGGGCATCTCCGGGGGCTTCTTCGGGGGCTTCTTCGGGGGCTTCTTCGGGGGCCGCCGTGCCCGCGGCGTCGGTTGCGCCGGCCGCGGTGAGGTTCAACCAGTCGAGCCTGGCCTCGCGCGCCGGGGTCGAGGAGGACGTACTCCTGAAGGTTCTGGAGTCCCTGGTCACCGACCATCCCGAGGTCAACTGGGGTGCGCTGCGAGACCGGCTGGAGTCCGGTGCCGACGTCGCGGTCTCCGAGCGCACGCTCGGGCTGTTGGAGGAGGGCGTACGCCGCTTCGAGGTCGCCCGGCTGCGCGCCGAGAAGCAGGAGGCCGAGGGGCGGGCCCGGGAGGCCGAGCGGCGCCGCGAGCTGCAGCAGATGGCCGAGAGCGAGGTCGCGATGTTGCGCGCCGAGCTCGATGACGAGCGTCGTCGGGCCCATGACGCGGCGATCGAGCGCGACCGGCTGCGCCAGGAGGCCGAGAAGCTGGTCGCGTTGAAGGAGCAGGAGACCGCCGCGTGGGTCGCGACCGCGGGCGGCGGCTGGATGCTCGACCTCGGGGCACCGGAGACCTTCGGCGAGGAGAAGCTCCGCCAGGCGCTGGGACAGCTGGAGTCGGCGCTGGTCGTGCTCAACGTGAGCCTCGGGGGCAGGGAGCTCGAGGCGGTCGTGGTGCACCCGGGTGGGGTCGCGGTCATCGAGCAGTACGACATCCCCTCGACCGCCGGCGTCGTCACGGTTCCCGCCTCGGAAGCGGCGTCCGTGGAGGGTCGCCCGCTGGAGGTGTTGGATCCGCGTGGTGAGGTGCTCGCGGCCGTACGTGTCCTGCAGAAGACCGCGTCCCTCGACCTCGCCTACCTGCCCGTGCTCGCCTTCCAGGGCCCCGCCGACGCCGAGGGCGAGGACGTACTCGTCTGCCTCACCGCCGAGGTCGACCTCGCCGTCGACGACATGCTCCACTCCCAGTCCTCCCGCGTCTCCGTCGAGGACGCGATCTCACTCCTCGCCAAGCTCGGCGTCCCCGACCTGCCGCAGCCTCCCTCAGGCTTCTGACCCTCGCCGAGAGGTCAGAAGCGCTGGCCGAGAGGTCAGAAATGCAGGCCGAGGGGTCAGAACTGCTGGCCGAGGCGTCAGAACTGCTGGCCGAGGCGTCAGAAATGCAGGCCGAGTGGGCACCGGCGTGACTTCTCGACCTGCAGAAGTGACCTCTCGGCCTGCAGAGGTGACTTCTCGGCGGGTCAGAGGATGCCGGCGGCCCGGGCGGGTTCGGCGTAGGCGGCGGCGAGAGTGGGGACGGTCTCGTGGGCGTTGAGGCCCGAGGGGTTGGGCACGACCCAGAGCTCGGAGCCGGCCAGCGGCTCGGGTTGGCGGCCCTGTTTGGCCTTGGGGCGGTTGAAAGCAGTTCGGTACGCCGTAATGCCGGCGATCGCGACGACGGCAGGGTCTTTCTGTGTGGCCAGCCTGCGCGTGACCAGGGAGAACAGCTCGGCGCCGCCGTCCCGGAGCTCCGCGGGGGTGAGCTCGGAGGCCTTCGCCGTCGCGCGGTGGACGATGTTGGAGAAGCCGATGCCGCGGGCCCGGAAGTAGTCGCGGTCCGCTTCCGTCATCCCGGCGGAGGCGTCGATCGGACGGGTGGTGATCCCGGCGCGGAAGATGGCGGGGTAGAAGCGGTTGAGCGGGTGCGCGAAGTGGGTCTGGGTCGCGGCGGTCCACAGGCCGGGGTTGATGCCCACGAAGAGGAGGCGCAGGGGCTGGTCGTCTGCGGGGAGAAGGTCGGGGACCGAGGCGCCGTAGTAGGTCTGGAGCTCGGCCTGAGTGAAGCGTGCCACGGCCCGATCCTTCCATCCGAGCCGTTCTTTGAACGCCGGGCCCCGCCTGTCGGGGTGCAACGGTCGGGTGCCGTGGGGAGTATGTGAGGTATGCCCCCCACGCGTCTTCTCCCACTCGCACTCGCTGCGACGGCGCTCCTGCTCACGGCTTGCGGCACCGCCGAGGATGCGAGCGACCCCGGCCAGGGCTCATCAGACCCTGCCTCGTCGCCGCCCGCCTCCTCCGCACCCGCGTCCTCCGCGCCGGCCTCGCCCGCCCCGTCGACCTCGTCCGGAACCGCGAAGCCGAAGCCCCAGCCGGAGCCGTCCCGCCCGCCGAGCTCGCAGAAGGCCGTGCGTGGTCTGGTCTCCGCCGGTGGCGCGGCCAAGGGACCGCTGGAGAAGACGGCGACACCGCTCGCGGACGCGGCCGCGATCAAGAAGTACGCCGCCACCCTGGCCACCTCGCTCCAGCGCCCCTTCACCACAAAGGCGACGAGGCTGCTCCAGCATGTGCCGGCCGGTCAGCGGCTCTACGCCCAGACGGTCCACGACGGCTGCGAGTCCCCCGACCCCGCCACCATCACCGCCAGCGGGTCCGGCGATGACGTGGTGCTCGAGATCCAGCCGCCGAAGAGCACCAAGATCCAGTGCCTGGTAGCCGAGCGATCGGTCGCGTTGCTCTCGGCTGACCTCGCCGTCGGCTAACGTTCCCCGCGTGGGGGAGCCGTGGAACACCTTCGTCGAGGGGGACAACCTCGACGTACTCCAGGCTCTGGCGGGCGCGGGGGAGAAGTTCGACCTGATCTATATCGACCCGCCCTACAACACCGGCAGCCTCTTCGCCTACCACGACGACCGTCGCGGCGGGGACGGTCGCCGGGCCGGCCGCCACGAGGCCTGGGTCGCCATGATGAGGCCTCGCCTGGAGGCGGCGCGCACCGTCATGTCCGAGCGCGCGGCGATCTACGTCTCCATCGACGACAACGAGGCTGCGTACCTCAAGATCTTGATGGATGAGGTCTTCGGCGAGCGCAACGAGCTCGCGCAGATCGTGGTCAACCTCAACCCCAAGGGACGTCAGCTCGGCAACGGGTTCGCGACGTCTCATGAATATCTTCTGGTCTACGCCGCGGACGCCCGTGCGTGTGCGTTGGAGTCGAGCATCCCCGAGGCGGTCAACGACCAGGACTTCCCGCTGGTCACCGACGACGGGCGCCACTATCGGCGGCTGCCGTTGCGCAACACCAACAAGAAGTTCAACCCGGCGACCGCCAGGTCGCTGCACTTCCCGGTCTGGGGAGACCCCGACTCCGGTCGCGTCGACGTCGAGCCGTTCGACGGAGGACAGGAGATCTGGCCGGTCTTCGGTGATGGTCGTCCGGCGGTCTGGCGGTGGAGCGCGCCCCTGATCGCGGCCCGTCCCGAGGACCTGATGTGCCGTCGCGTACGCGGGAAGCTGGGGGAGCGCGTCGACGTCTACCAACGCGACTGGCTCTCGCGTGACGCCTCCGGCGACGCACGGCGCAAGAAGCTCACCACCATCTGGCTGACCGAGGAGATCGGCTCGACCGACACCGCTGTCGCCGAGATGAAATCCCTGGTCGGGCCGCTGTTCGAGTCGCCGAAGCCGACCGGGCTGATCCGGCGGATCCTGGCCACGATGCCGACCGACGTCAGGGTCCTCGACTTCTTCGCCGGCTCCGGGACCACCGGTCACGCGGTCGCGCTGGCCAACGCCGAGGACGGCGGGCGGCGTACGTGCTGGTCGGTCCAGATCGCCGAGGAGACGCGGCCCGGCTCGAACGCGGCGCGGGCCGAGATGACGTACGTCTCCGACATCACCCGCGCCCGGCTGCGCGCCGTCGTCGCGGCTCATGGCAACGGCGACGCCGCCGAGCTGGCCGAGTGCGCACTGGGTGAACTTCTTGCAACATCTGGTAACGGTGTTACACGGGGCGTGCAAAACGCGGCATCGTGAGGGCCGCCCGTACACCTCTCACCTCGGGGAGACCCCCATGAAACTGCGTGGCCTGTTCATCCTTGCCTGCGGCGCCCTCGTGCCGCTCACGATTCCGGCGGCAGCGCACGCCGAGTCCTACTCCCAGCCGCTCTCGACCGCCGTCGGCGACCTTCCTGTCGCGGCCGAGGACCGCACCGGCTACGACCGCGACCTCTTCGAGCACTGGATCGACGCCGACGGCGACGGGTGCAACTCCCGATACGAGGTGCTGATCGAGGAGGCCGACGAGGCGCCGACGGTCGGCTCCGGCTGCTCGCTCTCGGGCGGTCGCTGGTACTCCTACTACGACGGCGCCTCCTGGACCGCGACCGGTGACATCGACATCGACCACATGGTGCCGCTCGCCGAGGCGTGGGACTCCGGCGCCCGCAGCTGGTCCTCCACCGAGCGCCGCGACTACGCCAACGACCTCGGCTTCTACGGCTCGCTCGTCGGTGTCACCGACAACGAGAACCAGGAGAAGTCCGACGCCGACCCGGCCGAGTGGATGCCCGATCTCGAGCACTGCCGCTACCTGAAGGAGTACGTCTCGGTGAAGATCCGCTGGGGCCTCTCCGTAGACAGCACCGAGAAGTCCGCCCTCACCGATCTCGTCTCGGCCGACGGCTGCGGCAACCAGGCCGTCTCCGTCGAGCTCGCCCGCTGACCTTTCGCTCGCGCCGAGACGTCACTTCTGCAGGCCGAGGAGTCACCCGCGCAGGCCGAGAAGTCGCTTGTGCAGGCCGAGAAGTCACCACGGTGACTTCTCGGCCTGCAAAGGTGACGCTTCGGCCTGCAAAGGTGACGTCTCGGCCTGCGGGGGTGACCTCTCGGCCTGCGGGATCGACCTCTCGGCGCGATCGGGGTCGATAGGATCATGGCCATGCGCATCCCTGCCCCGCGGCTGAGTCGCGAGCAGGTCGATTCCGACGTACGCCGCCGGCTCGCCCGGCTGAAGTCGAAACGGTGGCACGTGCTGCAGGCCGCGCTGGCGGCCGGTGCGGCGTGGTTCATCGCGGCCGGGCTGCTGGGACACGTGCAACCGGTCTTCGCGCCGATCGCGGCGGTGGTCAGCCTCGGCACCTCGTACGGGCAGCGCCTCAGGAGGGTCACCGAGGTGACCATCGGGGTGGCGCTCGGGGTGTTCCTGGGCGACGTCGTGGTGCAGATCATCGGCGAGGGCGCTTGGCAGATGATCCTTGTGGTGGGGATGGCCATGTCGGTGGGGATCTTCATCTCCTCGGGCCAGGTCTTCCGCAACCAGGCAGCGGTGCAGTCGATCTTCGTCATGGGGCTGCTGCCGACCCCGGGCGCGGCATTCACGCGCTGGACCGACGCCCTGATCGGTGGTGCGGTCGCGCTGGTGGCCGCCTCGATCGTGCCCGCCGCACCGCTGCGGCGGCCCGGTGAGCAGTCCGCCGTCGTAGCCCGCAAGATCGCCTCGCTGCTGCGGGCCGCGGGCCAGGTGATGCTGGACGCGGACGCGGTCTACGGGCTCAAGGTGCTCGCCGACGCGCGCGCCACCGACCCGCTGATCCGCGAGCTGCAGGACGCCTCCGACGAGGGCATGTCGGTGCTGGCCATCTCGCCGTTCCGGTTCCGACATCGCCACCACGTACATCGCATGGCCGAGCTCGTCGAGCCGCTCGACCGAGCGCTTCGGAGCACCCGGGTGCTCGTGAGGCAGGCCGCGGTCTCGGCCTACCGCGGCGACGTGGTGCCGGAGTCCTACTACCAGCTCGCCTTCGGGCTCGCCGACGCCGTCGACGTCGTCGAGACCGAGCTCGCCGCTGGCCGCACCTCCGACGGACTGGTCGAGCAGGCGCGGACGGTGCTGCTCACCGTCGCCGAGCACACGGCCCGGGCCGAGCGTACGGACTCGATCAACGCCGAGGTCATCCTCGTCCAGCTGCGCTCGATCATCGTCGACCTGCTCGGGGTCACCGGGATGGGACAGTTCGAGGCGACCGACGCGTTGCCGCCGCTGCCCCGCTGAATGCTCGCCTCGGTGAGCATCCGAGCGCCACACCCGCCGCTACAGCGACCCCCGCAGGTCACGTACGACCGAGTCGACCACCGCGACGAGATCACCCTCGGTGGACGCCGCGATGGCGCGTTGTCGCTGGTAGGAAGCACCTCTGTGGATGATGTCGTGCACTCCGGCGAGCTCCTTCTCGCAGCCGAGGCGTGCGGCCACCGGCTCCAGTCGCACCAGCAGCTCGGCGAGGTCCTCGGTGACCAGGCGCTCCTCGGAGGCGTCGTTGAGGATCACGATCGCGTCCAGGCCGTAGCGCGCGGCGCGCCACTTGTTCTCCTGCACGTGCCACGGCGGCATCGTGGCCACCGGCTCGCCGGCCGCGACCCGTGTGTCCAGGTCGATACAGAGGCAGTGCGCCAGCGCCGCGATCGCCGCGAGCTCCTGGACGCTCGCGACCCCGTCGCAGATCCGGTTCTCGATCGTGCCGATCCTGGGTGAGGGCCGGATGTCCCAGCGGATCTCGCTGATGTCGTCGATCACGCCGGTGGTCGTCTGGTCCGAGACGTACGCCTCGAACTCCGCCCACGTCGCGAACTGGAACGGCAGCCCCGCGGTCGGGAGCTGCTGGAACATCAGCGCGCGGTTGGACGCATAGCCGGTGTCGACACCCGCCCAGATCGGCGAGGACGCCGAGAGAGCCTGGAAGTGCGGGTAGTAGGTGAGCAGCCCGTTGAGCACCGGCAGGATCCGGTCCCGCTCGGGAAGGCCGACGTGGACATGGACCCCCCAGATCAGCATCTGCCGCCCCCACCACTGGGTGCGGTTGATCAGCTCCTCGTAGCGATGCCCCGCGGACAGCTCCTGCGTCGTCCAGGAGGCGAACGGATGGGTCCCGGCGCCGAAGAGATCCACGCCGAGATCGTCACCGGCACGTACGACTCCGGTGGCCGTCTCGCGGACCTGACCGACCGCTTCCTCGACCGTCGCGCAGATTCCGGTCACGATCTCGACGGTGTTGCGCAGCAGCTCCCTGTGGATCCGCCCGGGGAACGGGACCCGCGCCTTGGCCCGCGCGAAAAGGTGGTCGGCGACGTTGACCAGGTCCCGTGTCTGCCGGTCGACGAGCGCGAGCTCCCACTCGAGGCCGAGGGTCGGCCGCGGCGATGGGTGGAAGTCGATCCGCATGATACGAAGCGTTCCCTGACCTGGCGTGTTTGTCGAGCGTCGTGAATGCCTGTCGTTCACCGAGTCGATGGCACCATTTGACGGTGGATGCGCGTGAGGTGAACCTGACTCTCGACTTTTGCCTACGCGTCGGCGAGCTCCTGATGTCGACCGGCGCCGGGGCTGCTGACGTGACCGCGACGATGAGGTCGCTCGCTCAGCATCTGGGGCTACGTGGTGCCGAGATCGACGTCACCTACACGAGCCTCGCGATGAGCTACCAGGCCGACCCGGAGGCGATCCCGGTCCACACCACCCGCCAGGTGAAGAACCGGACCACCGACTACGACCACCTGACCGCCGTCGACCACCTGGTCCGCAAGGTCGTCAGCGACGACATCGATCTCCAGGGTGCTCGGATCGAGCTCGGCCGCATCGTCTCGGGCGGCCACCGGCGTCCGAGGTGGGCGGTCACGCTCGGCATCGCGATGATGGCGGGCACGCTCACGGTCTACCTCGGTGGTGATCTTCGCGTCGCCACCCTCGCCTTCATCTCCGCCGCCGCGATCGACCAGCTGCAGTTCTTCATGTCGCGTCGCTGGGAGCTGCCGGCGTTCTACCTGCAGGTCGCGGGCGCCGGTCTGGCCACCTTGTTCGCGGTCGTCGCCGCGGCTCTGCCGCTGGACCTCGACGTCTCCAACTCGATCACGGCCAACATCACCGTGATGCTGGCCGGCATCGCGTTCATGGGCGCGTTGCAAGATGCCTTGACCGGCTTTCATGTCACGGCCAGTGCCCGGATCATGGAAGCGCTGGTCTCCACCGCCGGCATCATCGCCGGTGTCACCGGCGGCCTCGCGTTCGCGGGAGCTGTCGGCGTGGAGATCGTGGCCTCGGTGTCGACCGTCGGCAACTCGCTCCAGTCGATCACCGTGTCCGTCGTGGGCGGCGCGGTCGCCGCGGCGGCCTTCGCGTACTCCGCCTACGCTCCTCCCCGCACCCTGATCCCCATCGCGGTGGTGGCCGGCATCGCCGTGGCCATCTCGGTGGCGGTCCCGGGCGACGTCGGCCGCACCTGGCGGGTCGCCGTGGCCTCGTTGTTCGTCGGTCTGGTCGCGTACGCGGTCGCCTCGCGACTGAAGGTGCCGCCGTTGGTCGTCGTGGTCTCCGGAGCCGTGCCGTTCCTGCCCGGCTACTCCATCTACCGCGGTCTCTCCATGCTCGCGCAGGAGACGCCCGCGACCACCTCGGTCGGCCTGGTCGCCCTCTTCACCGCCGCCTCGGTCGCGCTGGCCCTGGCCTCCGGCGTGATCCTGGGTGAATACATCGCCCAGCCGCTCCAGCGGCGAGCCTGGCGCATCGAGACCCGGCTCTCGGGTCCGCGCCTGGTCGGGCCGCTGCGACGCACCACCAAGTCGGGCGGGTGAGCCGCGGCCGGGACTTCGCCGACGCGGTGTCCTGGGCCTGGCGAAGGGTATGCAGGGAAACGCACACATCCCTGGCGGAGCTCCGCGAGGGATGTGTGCCTTCGGCTACATACCTTGATGAAGGCTCAGCGCCTCGAACCAGCGCTCGGGAGTGGTGTCGTACGGCGCCCGGCCCTCTTTGACCGCCAGGTAGACGCGCTCGGCGGAGTCCTCGGTCATTGAGATGATCTCGGGCGGGTAGGAGTATTCGAGCTGGTGCTGCTCGAACTCGTCCTGGTCGTCGATGTAGACCGAACCGTCGAACTTCTTGACCACATCGAGGTCCAGGTCGATCGCGGTGACGGTCGCGTCCTGCCACACCGGCGGCGTGCACATGTCGATGTAGATCTGCGAGCTCACCTTGTCGTTGGGCCGGTTGAACGCCGCGAAGTGAGCCGCGTCGCGGCGTGGCACGACGCTGACCGAGTCCCAGTCGGCGACCCACCCATGCCCCGGGCGGGCGAACTCGGTGCCGACCGGATGCCCGATCCAATCACCGTGCTCGTCCTCGCC
>NZ_JBOHDN010000291.1:0-26585 GCF_050699375.1 Nocardioides sp.
CCCGGTCCGCCGCCATGGCACGCACTGGGCGGCGTTGCCCCCGCTCGAAAGACCCCGGTATGCCTTCGCGGGGGCGCCTTGCCCAGCACGCACCCTGACGACGGACCAGGGACGAACTATCGGCTCAGACCACTAGTCCGTATCGCAGACAGAGCCATGTGATCTGCCTCATGTCTTACGGTCAGGGTGGGGTTGCGGTGTCTCGACTTGACCCGAGACCTCTGGACGCCGGGTGTGGTCCGCTGTTGGGTTGGCAACAGTTCAGCCACGTTGTGGTGGGCGCCTTCGGCTCTCGGTAGATCCCGCTGGGCGGGCCCTGCCCGTCCCTGGAACGGATCCCCCGAATGAAGCAGATCGTGTTCGTCGTCGCCGGTGCCCTGGCCCTCCTGGGCATCGTCGTCTTCAGCGGACGTCTCTCCGACCCTGTGCCCCATGCGACCGACCAGGCGAGTGCCTCGGTCGCCGGCACCCTTCGGATCGGCGTCGACAGCGCCGAGCCCGCCTACTACAAGGTCGGTGGTGTGGCCAAGGGCTTCGACTACCAGATGGCGCGCAGCGTTGCCGAAGGCATGGGCGCCAAGCCGGAGTTCGTGGAGATGGAGGTCAACGAGCTCTTCCCGGCCCTGAAGGCGGGCAAGATCGACATGATCGGAGCGCAGGTCACCAAGACCGAGGAGCGCGAGCGGGGATTCGACTTCAGTGCGCCGTACTTCGTCACGTACGTCTCCTTCCTCGCTCCCGAGGGGTCGGCCATCCGGACGCGCGAGGATGTCAACGGCAAGAACATCGCGGTCGTCGACGGCACCGTCCACGAGCAGTACCTCGAGGAGCAGTATCGAGGCGTCAACATCATCAAGGCCCGGGACGCGGATGCCGCGGTCAGGTCGATCGGGCGAGGCGAGGCCGACGCGTTCTTCTACGGCGCGCCGTTCTCTCGGTCGATCATCAAGGGTGCGCCGATCCCGTTGAAGGAGCCCATCGTCTATCAGGCCCACGAGGCGCCGATCGGGTTCGTGATCCGGGAGGGCGACCCGCGCAAGGGGCAGATCGACGACGTCCTCGAGGACATGGTCCTCAATGGGGAGTGGCTGAAGATCAAGACGGACTACTTCGAGGCATACCCGCTCTCGGAGGTCTTCTCGGAAAAGGGCGTCTGAACTTCCGATTGCCTGCGTTTGGTTCCGGTCAATGATGACCGGCTCACTTTGGTGAACGATCGATGTGATCTACATCACGCATGCGCCGGGGTTTGACTCACGGAACGTCACGATGATGTTCGAAAACCTGGACGCGGGGGAGCGGACAGGTGTTTGATGCAACATCATCCGGCCACTCCTGGCCACACGTCTCGGTCTCGGCGCCGACGTGCCCGGCTTGCCCCACCATCCCGGAAAAACAGGACTCGTTTCGCATGAACCAGATCAAGTACGTCATTGCCGGCGCCCTGGCACTCCTAGTGGCGCTCGTGCTCGGCGGGCAGCTCTCTGACCCCGCCCCGAACGCTACCGACAAGGAGAGCGCCGCCGCGGGAGGCACGCTTCGGATCGGCGTCGACGGCACCGAGCCGGCGTACTACAAGGTCGACGGGGTGACCAAAGGCTTCGACTACGAGATGGCGCTCGGTGTCGCCGAGAGCATGGGCGCCAAGCCGGAGTTCGAGGTGATGGACTTCAACGAGCTCTTCCCGGCCCTCGCGACGGGCAAGATCGACATGATCGGCGCCCAGGTCACCGAGACCGCGGAACGGAAGCAGGACTTCGACTTCACCGCGCCGTACTTCGTGACCTACCTGTCCTTCCTTACTCCCGAGGGTACTGCCATCAAGACGCGTGGTGACGTCAACGGCAAGAACGTCGCGGTCGTCGAGGGCACCATCCACGAGCGCTACCTCGCCGAGCAGTACGAGAACGTCAACATCGTCAAGGCCAAGGACGAGGACGCCGCGGTCGATGCGATCCAGAGCGGTGAGGCGGACGCATTCTTCTACGACGCTCCTTACACCGCTCCGATCATCAAGCGAGCGCCGATCAAGCTGAAGGAGTCGATCGTCTACCCGGCCGACGACGCACCTATCGGGTTCGTCATGCAGAAGAACGACCCGCGCAAAGCGCAGATCGACCAGGCCCTCGAGGACATGATCCTCAACGGGGACTGGCTGAAGATCAAGAAGGAGTACTTCAAGGAGTACCCACTCTCCGAGGTCTTCAAGGACAAGGGCGCCTGATCCCGGTCGCCCCGTTTTGGGGCGCTTGAAGTCCAGTAGCCTACGATGCCAGCCGACCCGGATCGGGCCAGGTCACAGCGTCAAGGCGCAGTCCACTCCCCCCAACCAGGACGTCGCATGAAATCCCTGAAGTTCATACTTGCTGGCGCGGTCACCCTTCTGGTGATCCTCATCGTCGTCTCGAACACCGTCGAGCCGGGCAGCCCCTCCAGCGCCAAGCGCAGCAGCGCCGCGGACGACGGGAAGTTGCGGGTCGGTGTCCTGAACAGCACCCCGGTCTACTACACCGAGGGCTCGAAGGCGAAGGGCTTCGACTACGAGATGGCCCTCGAGGTCGCCCAGACCGTCGATATCAAGCCGGAGTTCGTGCCGATGGACTTCGCCGACCTGTTCACCGCTCTCGACAAGGGCGAGATCGACATGATCGCCTCCCAGGTCAGCGTGACCGAGGAGCGCGAGGAGGCCTACGACTTCTCGCACCCCTACTTCGTGACCTACCTGTCCTTCACGACCCCGAAGGACTCGCCGATCAAGAAGCTCAAGGACATCAACGGCACCCGGGTCGCGATAGTGGACGGCACAGCGCAGGAGAGCATCCTCAAGGCGCAGTTCCCCAAGGCCGAGATCGTGAAGCGGAAGAACGAGCCCGCGGCGCTGAAGGCGGTCGCAGAGGGCAAGGCCGACTCGTTCTTCTACGACGCGCCGTTCACCGAGGGTCTGATCAAGCACGCCCCCATCCCGATGGAGGAGCGGATCGTCTTCCCGTCGGACAAGGCACCGATCGCCTTCGTCTTCCGCAAGGGCGACGGGCTCCAGGACCAGGCCAACAGCGCGCTGGACGACATGATCATCAACGGGACCTGGCTGCGGATCAAGACGGAGTACTTCAGGGAGTACCCGCTCTCGGAGCTGTTCCGTGAGCAGGGCGTCGAGTAACTCGCGCCGTCGGGCGAAGGGCGCGCCCCACCCGCTAAGGTTCCGGGCATGAGCGAGCGACAGCGAACGACAGTAGGCCTCAGGTCGTCGCCCCCGTATTCTTCGACCCTCACGACGGAGGCGACGGTATGAGCGCCGGACTCTTCGCACTGCTCGATGACGTCGCCGCCATCGCCAAGCTCGCTGCCGCATCTGTCGACGACGTCGGCGCGGCCGCGGGCAAGGCCTCGGCCAAGGCCGCGGGCGTCGTCATCGACGACACCGCGGTGACCCCGCAGTATGTCCACGGCATCGCCGCCGAGCGCGAGGTGCCGATCATCAAGAAGATCGCCATCGGCTCGCTGCGCAACAAGCTGCTGATCATCCTCCCGGTGGCGCTGATCCTGGCGCAGTGGGCACCATGGGCGATCACCCCGATCCTGATGCTGGGCGGCGCCTTCCTCGCCTTCGAGGGCGTCGAGAAGGTGCTGGAATGGGTCCGGCCGCACGAGGACGCGCACGATACGCCGGTCGTCGAGGTGGGTCCCGAGGCCGAGAAGACGATGATCTCGGGCGCCGTACGCACCGACCTGATCCTCTCCACCGAGATCATGGTGATCGCGCTCAACGAGGTAATCGACCAGGGCTTCTGGATGCGTCTGGGCGCCCTGGTGGCGGTCGCGTTCCTGATCACGATCGTGGTCTACGGCGTGGTCGCCCTGATCGTGAAGATGGACGATGCCGGCCTGTCGCTCTCCCAGCGCTCCAGTGCGTTCTCCCAGCGCCTCGGCCTGGGCATGGTCTCGGCCATGCCGAAGGTGCTCGCCGCGATCTCGGTCATCGGCACCATCGCGATGCTCTGGGTCGGTGGTCACCTGATCCTGGTCGGTGTCCACGACGTCAACGGCCTCGCCGCGGGTCACCCCGGCTGGGCGTGGCCCTACGACACCGTCCACCACCTCGAGGAGGAGGTCGCGCACGCGCTCGGTTCGGTGGGCGCTGCGGCCGGGTGGCTGGTCAACACCTTCTTCTCCGCGGTCATCGGCCTCATCGTCGGTGCGGTCGTGGTGGGCGTACTCCACCTGCTTCCCTTCGGGAAGAAGCACTGAGCGCAGGTCACCTGATGATCACCTCGCGTTTGCCGCTCAGGATTACCGCAGACCGCCGGGGCCGCTTGTAGTCTGAGGAGACCCTGCGTGGGAGATCCCGCTGGTGCGCAGATGCGCGACGCAGGCCCGCAATTCTTCGGTAAGGAATAACCATGGACTACAAGGTTGCCGACCTGAGCCTGGCCGAGTACGGCCGCAAGGAGCTCTCCCTCGCCGAGCACGAGATGCCGGGCCTGATGGCCATGCGCGAGCGCTACGGCACGGACAAGCCGCTCAAGGGCGCCCGCGTCGCCGGCTCGCTGCACATGACCATCCAGACCGGTGTTCTGATCGAGACGCTGACCGCTCTGGGGGCCGACGTCCGCTGGGCCACCTGCAACATCTTCTCCACCCAGGACCACGCTGCCGCCGCGGTCGTCGTCGGTGAGGGCACTCCCGAGGACCCGAAGGGCACCCCCGTCTTCGCCTGGAAGGGCGAGACCCTCGGGGAGTACTGGGACGAGGCCGAGAAGGTCTTCGACTTCACCGACGAGGCCGGCAACAAGGTCGGCCCGAACATGCTGCTCGACGACGGCGGCGACATCACGCTGCTCGTCCACAAGGGTGTCGAGTTCGAGAAGGCCGGCTCCGTGCCCGGCCAGGACTCCACCGACAACGAGGAGTTCAAGGAGGTCCTCCGGGTCCTCGACCGCTCGCTGCAGAACGACCCGCAGCACTGGACCAACATCGCCAACGGCATCAAGGGCGTCACCGAGGAGACCACCACCGGTGTCCTGCGCCTCTACGACCGGTTCAAGGAGGGCTCGCTCCTCTTCCCGGCGATCAACGTCAACGACTCGGTCACCAAGTCCAAGTTCGACAACAAGTACGGCTGCCGCCACTCGCTCATCGACGGCATCAACCGCGCCACCGACGTGATGATCGGCGGCAAGGTCGCGGTCGTGTGCGGCTACGGCGACGTCGGCAAGGGCTCCGCGGAGTCGCTGCGCGGCCAGGGCGCCCGCGTCATCGTCACCGAGATCGACCCGATCTGCGCACTGCAGGCGGCGATGGACGGCTACGAGGTCAGGGCGCTGGAGTCGGTCGTCGAGTACGCCGACATCTTCGTCACCACGACGGGCAACTTCGACATCATCCGGGTCGAGCACTTCGAGAAGATGAAGAACCAGGCCATCGTCGGCAACATCGGTCACTTCGACAACGAGATCAACATCGCCGGTCTGGCCAAGATCCCGGGCATCGTCAAGGACGAGATCAAGCCGCAGGTCCACCAGTGGATCTTCCCTGACGGCAAGAAGGTCATCGTGCTCTCCGAGGGCCGCCTGCTCAACCTGGGCAACGCCACCGGGCACCCGAGCTTCGTGATGTCGAACTCGTTCACCAACCAGACGCTGGCCCAGATCGAGCTCTTCACCAAGACGGACGAGTACCCGATCGACGTCTACGTGCTGCCCAAGCACCTCGACGAGGAGGTCGCCCGCCTCCACCTCGACGCGCTGGGTGTCGAGCTCACCGTGCTCAACCAGGAGCAGGCCGACTACCTCGGCGTTCCGGTCGAGGGCCCGTACAAGTCGGACCTCTACCGCTACTGAGCACCCGTCTGAACCCTCGCCGAGTCGGCTCGTTCTGACCGAAACCCTCGCCGAGTCGGCTCGTTATGACGAGCCGACTCGGCAAGGAATCGGGTCAGGACGAGCCGACTCGCGCGTTATTGGGTGGGCTCATGTGATGTGTCGCACGCCACTGGTGACAGAATCGGGCGTATGGCCGATCGCAGCGCTTCCGACCAGCCCGCCAAGGGAAAGGTCCTCGTCGTCGATGATGATGCCTCGCTGAGCGAGATGCTTGCGATCGTGCTGCGCCAAGAAGGGTTCGACTCACGACTCGTCGCCCGCGGTGACCTGGCGTTCAGCGCGTTCCAGGACTACAAGCCCGACGTGGTGCTGCTCGACCTGATGCTCCCTGGGATGGACGGCATCGAGGTGTGCAAGCAGATCCGCAACGAGTCGGGTGTGCCGATCGTGATGCTCACCGCGAAGGGCGACACGGTCGACGTGGTCGTGGGCCTGGAGTCCGGTGCCGACGACTACGTGGTGAAGCCGTTCAAGCCCAAGGAGCTGATCGCGAGGATCCGGGCGCGGGTCCGCCGGCACGGCGATGCGCTGCCCGAGATCCTCGAGATCGGCGACCTGACCATCGACGTCGCCGGCCACCAGGTCGTCCGTGAGGGCGAGCAGATCCAGCTGACGCCGCTCGAGTTCGACCTCCTGGAGTGCCTGGCCAGAAAGCCGCACCAGGTCTTCTCGCGCGAGGTGCTGCTGGAGCAGGTGTGGGGCTACCGCCACGCCGCCGACACCCGGCTGGTCAACGTGCACGTCCAGCGGCTCCGCTCCAAGGTCGAGCACGACCCGGAGAACCCCGAGATCGTCGTCACCGTTCGCGGCGTCGGCTACAAGGCAGGGCCCGTGTGACGCTCCAGCAGGTGACCCGGGCAGTGCGCCGGGTCCCGAAACAGCTCCTCTCGGTGTGGCGCCGGTCCATCCAGACCCGGGTCGTGGTCTACACCGTGCTGCTCACCGCGGCCGCCGTCAGCCTGGTCGGCCTCATCCTGCTGGAGCAGATCGGCGACGAGATGGTGCAGGACCGGGTCGCGGCGGCGAAGGGGGAGGCCTCCGAGGAGCTGGCCGCGGCGCGAACGAGCATCGCGGAGACCTCGGGCGCCAACGGCGGTCCGCCGCTGCAGCGCAACGATCTCGGCGATCCGATCATCCAGCGCAGCGTCTCGCGGGGCTACGGCGTGGTCATCGCCGGTCCGGTCACGCCGACGACGGGGCTGATCAGTGACGACGGCGTCGAATGGACGCCGGGCCTCGACGTACGCAGCGTCCCTCGCGCCCTGGAGAACCAGTTCCAGGCGATACGTGCCGAGCCGTCGTGGACCTATACCCGGATCTCCTACGACGACGGCGAACGGTCCTCGACCCCCGGCATCGTGATCGGGTCGCAGCTGGAGCTGCACGACGACACGTACAACATCTACTTCCTCTTTCCGATGGACCAGGAGCAGGAGACCCTCGGCGTCCTCACCCGTGGGCTGCTGGCCGCGGGCGCGATCCTGATCCTGCTGATCGGCGTCGGCAGCTGGATCGTGACCCGCCACGTCGTCACCCCGATCCGGATCGCCCGCAGGACCGCCGAGCGGCTCGCCGCGGGCCGCCTCGAGGAACGGATGGTCGTCCACGGCGCCGACGACCTCACCGGCCTGGCGATCTCGTTCAACCAGATGGCCAGCGGCCTGCAGAACCAGATCAGACAGCTCGAGCACCTCTCCCGCATCCAGCGACGGTTCAGCTCCGACGTCTCCCACGAGCTGCGTACGCCGCTCACCACCGTCCGCATGGCCAGCGACGTCCTCCACGAGGCCAGGGAGAGCTTCGACGCGCCGACGGCCCGCGCGGCCGAGCTGCTGCAGACCGAGCTGGACCGGTTCGAGACGCTCCTGGGTGACCTGCTCGAGATCAGCCGCTTCGACGCCGGGGCCGCGGTGCTCGACCTCTACGACACCGACCTGACCGCGGTGGCGCAAGCCGTCGTCGAGGCGTACGCGCCGCTTGCCGACAAGCGTGACATCGAGCTGAAGATCATCGCTCCGGACCATCCGTGCATCGCGGAGGTCGACCATCGCCGGGTCGAGCGGATCGTGCGCAACCTGGTCGCCAACGCCACCGACCACGCCCTCATCGGCCAGACCGTCACCATCAGGGTCGACAGCGATGACCACGCCGCCGCGCTCACGGTGCGCGACCACGGCGTCGGGCTCGCCCCGGGGGAGACGGCGCTGGTCTTCAATCGCTTCTGGCGCGCCGACCCCGCCCGCGACCGATCCAGCGGCGGCACGGGCCTCGGCCTGTCGATCTCGCTCGAGGACGCACACCTCCACGGCGGCTGGTTGCAGGCCTGGGGGCGCCCGGACCAGGGAGCGCAGTTCCGCCTCACGCTGCCGCGCCATGCCGGTGCGGCGCTGCGGCACAGCCCGCTCCCGCTCGTACCGGTGGATGCGCGCGACACCCTGGAGGCATCGTGAGATCCGCCTTCGCTGCCATTCTGACCGCCGTCGCGCTCGCCGTCTCGGCCTGCTCGGGCGTGCCCGACTCGGGCCCCGTGAAACGCGTCGACCTGGCGGCGCCGGACGCGCAGGAGGAGGTCATCCCCTACAACCCGGGCGCTCCGCGCGTGGGTGCCTCACCGGGCGAGATCGTGGACGGGTTCCTCGACGCCATGAAGGCCACGCCGATGAGCACGGCGTACGCCCGTCGCTACCTCACCAAGGGGGCGGCGATGCAGTGGGCACCGGCCGGCCGGACCCTGGTCTACGGCGAGCTCGGCAGCCACGTCAGCTCCTCGCCACGGGTGTCGGTCGAGCTGGAGGACGCCGGCTGGCTCGATGAGCGCGGCGTGTGGCGCGGCGCGTTGGCCAAATCGGAGGCGATCCTCGACTTCGAGCTGACCCGCACCGAGGGGGAGTGGCGGATCAGCGCGGCGCCGAACGCCCTGGTCGTCGAGGAGGACTGGTTCCTGACCCACTATGCGCGCAGCAACATCTACTACGTGGAGCCGGCCGGCCGGACCCTGGTGCCGGAGCCGATCTTCGCCCCCAAAGGCACCTCGTACGCCACCACGCTGGTCTCCAGCCTGCTGAGCGGCCCCGGGGAAGAGGAGCAGGGCGTGATCCGCAGCGCGCTCCCGGCCGCGGCGAAGGAGCCGCGCTCGGTGGACGTACGCGACGGGGTCGCCGAGGTCGACCTCGCCGGTGACCTGGGAGACCACAGCTCCGAGGACCTCCGGCTCATGGGCGCCCAGCTGGCCTGGACCCTGCGGCAGGACACCAGCGTGGAACGCATCCGGCTCACGATCGACGGGGAGCCGGTGATGCTCCCCGGCTACGGCGAGACGTTCAACGTCGAGAACGGCGGCGGCTACGACCCGAACGGCACCTCGTCCAGGGTCGATCTCTATGCATTGCGCGGTGGCGCGCTGGTGACCAGCACCGGTGAGAACGACGACCCGTGGGTGCCGGTGCTCGGCGGCTGGGCGAGCTCTCATGGGGTGACCGACGTCGCGGTCAACGCCGAAGGTTCCAAGGCTGCCGCGATCACGGCCGACCGCACCGGCGTCCTCGTCGGCCGGTTGAGCAGCGACGCCGAGCTCGGGCCGGCGCCGGTGACCGGCACCCGGCTGCTGCGGCCCACCTGGGACCTGGCCGGTCGGCTGTGGTTGGTCGACAAGGCTCCGACCGGCGCCCGGGTGATGTACGTAGACGGTGACCGTCTCGTCCGCGTCGCCGTGCCGGGAGTGACGGGCGAGAACGTGACCCGGTTCCTGGTCTCCCGTGACGGCACCCGGTTCGTCGCGGTGATCGACGGTGAGTCCTCGGACCGCATCGTGGTGAGCCGGCTTCAGGCCACCTCGAAGGGCGAGATCACCACCGCGACCTCGGCGGTCCTGTTGCCGCACCCCGACGCCGAGACCATGCAGGTCACCGACGTCGCCTGGACCTCGCCGACGACCATCGTCGCGGTCCAGCAGATCAGCTCGACCGCCCTCTTCCAGTCGGTCTCGCTCGACGGCGCGCCCAGCGGCGAGCGCTACACCCTCAGCGACCGGGTCACCGGCGTCGTCGGCTCCCCGGTGCTCTCGGCCCGCCTCTACGCCATCTCGGGCTGGACCCTCCTGGACCCGCTCGACAGGTTCGACCTGGCCCTGCCCTCCGACCTCTCCGACGTGACCTACCAAGGCTGACTCACGCTCGTTGTCCACAGCCTTATCCACAGGTACGCCGTATCCGGTTGCCCCACGGCCGATGCCCTGATCGACTCGGGCCATGAGCAACCGCCTCGTCGACGCCTGGCACGACCTGGTCGTCGGCGGCACCTGTGTGGGCTGCCGCCGCCCGGGCCGCCTGCTCTGTCCCGCCTGCCGCGCAGGCCTCCCGGCCCGAGCGCACTCGAGCCCACCGACTCCGGCGCCGGCCGGCATCGTCCCCGCCTTCGCCGCCGGCGCCTACGAGGGCACGCTCAAGCAGCTCGTCATCGGTCTCAAGGAGCATCAGCTCCTCGGGCTCCGCAAGCCCCTCGCCGACCTGCTCGCGCTCTCCGTCCTCGAGGCCCTGGCCAAGACCGGCACCGGCGCTGGCACTGGCACCGGCGCTGGCTCCGGCCCGGGCGCCGGCACGACGATCCTCGTCCCGGTCCCGTCGCGACCAGCATCCGTCCGAGAGCGCGGCCTGGACAGCACCTCGGCGATCACCCGCGGGGCAGCCTCGGTCCTGAGACAGCTCGGGGTCGGCGTACGTCATCATCAGCTGCTCCGCACCAGGCCCGGTGTCGCCGACCAGGCCGGGCTCGACTCCCGGCAGCGGCAGGCCAACCTCGACGGCTCGATCACCTGCCCGGCGTCCGGCATCCGGACACTCGCCAGGATGACACCGCGGGCGACGTTCATCGTGTGCGACGACGTGATCACGACCGGCGCGACTGCGCGCGAGGCCCAGCGAGCGCTGGAATCGGCCGGGCTCCACGTCAAGGCCATCGCGACCGTAGCGGCCACCCAGCGTCGGTCTCGTGTTCAAACGTAGGAAACCACCATGTAATTCTTGAGAAGCCCTTTCCTGGGACACCGGGGCGAACTACCGTCACTACATGGAGTCCGCCTGGGTCCGTGGTTGCGTCGCAGAGAGGTCCGCAGTGCGGGCATCCGAGCGGCAAGCCGATGCCAGTCGCAGGCGAAGCGGTCCACGTAACCCTACGCACCCAGATCTTGGGGCAAGGGGATCACGGTGCGGCTTAGAGATAAGTCCTGCCCATGCCATCTCGTCAGATACGGGAACCGGCACGGAGAAGGTGGAGTGGCACCAAGCTGCTAAGCCTCAGCAGGCGATTGTGGGGTCGAAGACCAGGTCGGCCAGGCGGACTCCTTATCCCGGAGGTCGCATGAGCTGATCGTCCGGGATTCCACCAACCCCCAAAACACCGGGAGGTACCCATGGAAGTTGTCGTCACGGCCCGCAACGCTGAGGTCTCAGACCGCTATCGCGCCCACGTAACAGAGAAGCTCGCGAAGCTCGAGAAGCATGACCACCGCATCATCCGGATCAACGTGGAGGTCGACAACGAGCCCAACCCGCGCCAGCACAAGGGCGCCGTGCACGTCGAGCTCACCGCGCACTCGAAGGGTCCGGTCATCCGGGCCGAGGCGTGTGCCGAGGACAAGATGGGGGCGCTGGACCTGGCTTTCGACAAGATGGCTTCCCAGATGCGCCGCGCCGCCGACCGCCGCAGGGTTCACCGCGGCCGTCGTACGCCGGTTTCCGTGGGACAGGCACTGGCGGGCATCGAGCCCGACGGCCTGGCAACGACGTCCGAGAGCGACGAGTTCGAGGACGACACGGTGCGTGAGCACCAGGTCGGCCCGATCACCGTGACGGGCGAGGGGCCCTTGGTGGTCAGGGAGAAGACCCACTCCGCCGAGCCGATGACGCTCGACCAGGCGCTCTACGAGATGGAGCTGGTCGGACACGACTTCTACCTCTACGTCGACAAGGACTCGACGAGACCGTCCGTCGTCTACCGCCGCAAGGGATACGACTACGGCGTGATCGCGCTCGACCGCACCGATCTCGTCTGAGGACAGCGACGCTCGTCTGAGGACGAAAAGCGTCTGAAGCACACTGGCCGGGACTTTCCTATCCCCTGGATGGGGGAGTCCCGGCCATTCCCTGTCCATTCAGGGGATACGTGCCATGATGCATTCGTGCCATCTACCTCTGGTCCTGATCGTGAGCCGATCCGTGTCTTGGTCGTCGACGACCAGGAGCTATTCCGTAGAGGACTGGTCGCGCTGCTCGCGAGCGAGCCCGGCATCGAGGTCATCGGTGAGGCGACCAACGGCATCGAAGGCACCGAGCGCGCTGCGGCCGCCGCTCCGGATGTCGTGCTGCTCGACGTACGCATGCCCAAGCAGACCGGCCTGGAGGCCTGCGTCGCCATCAAGGAGGCCGTGCCCTCGGCCAACATCATCATGCTCACGGTCTCGGACGAGGAGGCCGACCTGTACGACGCGGTCAAGGCCGGCGCGATGGGCTACCTCCTCAAGGACTCCTCGATCGACCAGGTCGCCCAGGCGATCCGGGTCGTTGCCGACGGCCAGTCCCTGATCAGCCCCGCCATGGCGGTCAAGCTGATGGAGGAGTTCAAGCAGATGTCCTCCCCGGACCGCTCCCCGGTCCCCGGCCCCAAGCTCACCGACCGCGAGCTCGAGGTCCTCGGTCTGGTCGCAAAGGGTCTCAACAACCGCGAGATCGCCAAGCGGCTGTTCATCTCGGAGAACACCGTGAAGAACCACGTACGCAACATCTTGGAGAAGCTCCAGGCCCACTCGCGCATGGAGGCGGTCATGTACGCGGTGAAGCAGAAGCTCCTCGACGTCAACTGAGGCGGGCCGCCGCGGGCATTTTCCCGCCATGGCGGGATTGTGCGGGCGGGTCGGACGCCGGCGGGCGGCATTTTCCCGCCATGGCGGGAAAATGCCTGGGGTCGCAGCGGCCGCTCCGATAGGGTCGGCGCCAGCGTCGCGTGCCGGTGGCAGACCGTGTCAGGCATGGAGGCGCCGGACACGAAGGAGATCGACTGATGTTGTCGTCCCCTTCGCCCTCACGTGACTGAGGGCGAGAAGACCAGGCTGATCGCCTGGAGCAACGAGATGCGCAACGTGCACGAGCGCCTGCGCAAGGCCCTGCGGGTCACGCAGGAGGCCATCGCCGCGGGAGATCCCGCCGAGCCTGCGGCTCGCGCGACCTGCTGCTGTTCTGCCACGGGTTCTGTGCTGCCCTGACCGGCCATCACGAGGGCGAGGACCGGGAGCTCTTCCCGGCGATCGCACGAGCCCACCCCGAGCTCCGGGAGACGATCCGCTACCTGGAGCAGGACCACTCCATGATCGGCCACCTCCTCGACGGCCTGCAGGCCGCCGTCGACCAGGCCGCCACCCCCGAAGACCTCGGGAAGCACCTCGAGGGCATCGCCGCGATCATGGAGTCCCACTTCCGCTTCGAGGAGCGCAAGCTGCTCGGGGTGCTCGAGGGCCTGGCGCTGGATGCGGACGTGGGCGCGGTCTTCGGCCCGCTGTCCCCGGGTCAGGTCGCGTCGGGTCATGGCGGAGCGTGGAGATCGGCGCCGGGTGCCGCGCTCGCCCTCCAGCGGGCGCACACCTCCAGGGCAACGACGGTACGGTCACCGCCATGGACATGAACTCCTATCAGCAGGCGGCCCTGCGGACCGCGGCGAGGAAGGACAAGCCCAACGAGGTGTTCCACCTGCTGCTGGGGCTGGTCGGGGAGACCGGGGAGATCGCCGAGAAGGCGAAGAAGATCGTGCGGGACAGCGCCAGCGACTTCACCGGGTGGGAGCGGGAGGATCTCGCCAAGGAGCTCGGCGACACGCTTTGGTACCTCGCGGTGCTGGCCGATCACTTCGACATCCCACTTGCTGATGTCGCGGAGCTCAACATCAAGAAGCTCGCCGACCGCCAGCAGCGCGGCGCTCTGGGCGGCAGCGGAGACAGCCGCTGAGGGATCTCGTCGGGTGGCGGCCACAAACGTCGGCCAGTGAGGGCACGACACGCCGCGTCTCGGCGTGTCGCACGTCGGACCGGCACCTCGGATGGCCGCTGCCAGATCGCGTTCCGGATCCCCGCATGATGTGAGTCCGGTTTCCGGACGGCTCCTGTCCGGAACCGGCTCTAGAGTCGATACCGTGCCATCGCCCACCTCCCAGACAATCAGCCGCTCCCAGGCCCGCCGGATCGCGCTGGCCGCGCAGGGGTTCGCCGACAAACCCCACACGGCCCCCACGATGCGTACGTTCCAGCGCACCCTGGAGCGGACCGGCGTCCTCCAGGTGGACTCGGTCAACGTGCTGCAGCGGGCGCACTACATGCCGCTCTACAGCCGGATGGGGGCGTACGACACCGGGCTCCTGCATCGTGCCAGCAAGGGGCAGAGGGACCGCCGGATGGTGGAGTACTGGGCTCACGTGCAGGCGTATATGCCCGTCGAGCTGTGGCCGCACATGCAGTGGCGGATGGACCACTACCGAGCCCAGAAGGGCTCGAAGTGGTGGGGAAGCGTCCCGGAGGGGATGAAGGAGAAGGTGCTCGCGCTGGTGGCTGAGCAGGGGGCGATGACGGCACGTGAGGCGGCCAAGCATCTCGATGACGCCGGGCCGCAGAGCAAGGACCACTGGGGGTGGAACTGGTCCGACTCCCGCAAGACACTCGACATCCTCTACATGTTCGGCGAGCTGGCGATCTCGCACCGCAACGACCAGTTCGAGGTCGCCTACGACCTGCCCGAGCGCGTCATCCCACGGATCCACCTCGATGCTCCGACACCGTCGAAGGAGGAGGCCCACCTCGAGCTCGTCCGCCGTGCGTCGAGGTCGCACGGCGTCGGCACCGCCAAGGACATCGCCGACTACTTCAGGATGCGCGTCGACGACACGACCGCGGCACTCAACCTGCTCATCGACGCCGGCGAGGTGGAGCGGGTCACGGTCGAAGGCATCCGCAAGCAGGCGTACCTCTTCTCCGGCAGCCGCCTCCCGCGCCGCATCGGCGCCCGCGCGCTGCTGAGCCCGTTCGACCCGCTGGTCTGGGAGCGGGAGCGCACCGAGGCGCTCTTCGACTTCTTCTACCGGATCGAGATCTACACGCCGGCGCCCAAGCGGATCCACGGCTACTACGTGCTGCCGTTCCTTCTCGGCGAGCACATCGCGGCCCGCGTGGATCTGAAGGCCGACCGCAGGAGCGGGGTCCTCCAGGTCAAGGGCGCGTACGCAGAGCCGGGCTCGCCCGAGAACACGGCCGTCGAGCTGGCGGCCGAGCTCGAGCGGCTCGCCGGTTGGCTGGGCATGGACACGATCGAGGTCGATCCCAGGGGCGACCTGGCTGCCTTCCTCGCCGTCGCCTGCCGGTGACGACCGTCGGGTGGGTAGAGTGACCGTGCTATCTGTCTGCCGCTAGTAGGAGCCCGCCACCGTGGCAATTCTCGACAAGATCCTTCGCCTCGGCGAAGGCAAGATCCTTCGTGAGCTCGAGGCCATCTCGAAGGCCGTCAATGCGATCGAGGACGAGTTCGTCGCGATGAGCGATGACGAGCTGCGCGGGATGACCGACGAGTTCCGGCAACGCCTCGAGAAGGGCGAGGACCTCGACGACATCATGGCCGAGGCGTTCGCCACGGTCCGTGAGGTCACCAAGCGGGTCCTGGGCCAGCGTCACTACGACGTGCAGGTCCAGGGCGGTGCGGCGCTCCACCTCGGCAACATCGCCGAGATGAAGACCGGTGAGGGCAAGACCCAGACCGCGGTGCTGCCGGCCTACCTGAACGCGCTCGCCGGCAAGGGCGTCCACATCGTCACGGTCAACGACTACCTGGCCAAGTTCCAGGCCGAGATGATGGGCCGCATCTTCGGCTTCCTCGGACTCAAGGTCGGCGTGATCCTGCCCCAGATGACCCCGGCGCAGCGGCGCGAGGCCTACAATTGCGACGTCACCTACGGCACCAACAACGAGCTCGGCTTCGACTACCTGCGCGACAACATGGCCTCCTCGATGGAGGACCTGGTCCAGCGCGGTCACTTCTTCGCGGTCGTCGACGAGGTCGACTCGATCCTCATCGACGAGGCCCGCACGCCGCTGATCATCTCGGGCCCGACCGACGACGACGTGAAGTGGTACGACGAGTTCTCCACGATCGCCGCGACCATGGACGGCATCGACGTGACCGGGTGGACCGACGCGACCCGCAGGGAGAACTATCTCGAGATCGCGCGCTCCGACTACGAGGTCGACCGGAAGAAGCGCACCATCGCGGTCCTCGAGCGCGGCATCACCAAGGTCGAGGACCACCTCGGCATCGAGAACCTCTACGAGGCCGTCAACACCCCGCTGATCTCGTTCATGAACAACGCGATCAAGGCCAAGGAGCTGTTCCGCCGCGACAAGGAGTACGTCGTCCAGAACGACGAGGTCCTGATCGTCGACGAGCACACCGGCCGGATGCTCGCCGGTCGCCGCTACAACGACGGCCTGCACCAGGCGATCGAGGCCAAGGAGGGGGTGAAGGTCCGCGAGGAGTACCAGACGCTCGCGAGCATCACCCTGCAGAACTACTTCCGTCTCTACGAGAAGCTCTCCGGCATGACCGGTACGGCGATGACCGAGGAGTCGGAGTTCGACAAGATCTACCAGCTCGGTGTGGTCCCGATCCCGACCAACAAGCCGATGATCCGCGACGACCAGGCCGACCTCGTCTACCGCACCGAGGTGGCCAAGTACGACGCCGTCGCCGACGACCTCGTCGAGCGCCACAAGAAGGGCCAGCCGGTGCTGGTCGGCACCGTGTCGGTGGAGAAGTCGGAATACCTCTCCAACACGCTCAAGAAGCGCGGCGTCCCGCACACCGTGCTGAACGCGAAGTACCACGCCGACGAGGCCAAGATCGTCGCGCTGGCCGGCCACAAGGGCGCCGTCACCGTGGCCACCAACATGGCCGGTCGAGGCACCGACATCATGCTCGGTGGCTCTGTGGACTTCCTGGCTGACCAGGAGCTTCGCAAGCAGGGCCTGGAGCCCGCGGGCGAGACCGCCGAGGCGTACGAACAGGGCTGGGCGCCCACCGTCGAGCGGATCAAGGCGCAGGTCGCCGCCGAGCACGAGGAGGTCACCACGCTGGGTGGCCTCTACGTCCTGGGCACCGAGCGCCACGAGTCCCGGCGTATCGACAACCAGCTGCGCGGTCGTTCGGGACGTCAGGGTGACCCGGGCGAGTCCCGCTTCTACCTGTCGCTGGAGGACGACCTGATGCGCCTGTTCAAGGGCGAGTGGGTCGACCGCATCCTGACCACGCTGAAGATCCCCGACGACGTGCCGATCGAGGCCAAGTCGGTGACCAAGTCGATCGCCAACGCGCAGACCCAGGTCGAGGGCCAGAACTTCGAGTCCCGCAAGAACGTCCTCAAGTACGACGATGTCATGGACCGCCAGCGCAAGGTGATCTATGCCGAGCGCCGCGAGGTCCTCGAGGGCGCCGACCTCGAGGAGCAGATCCGGGAGTTCATCGACGACGTCGTGGCCGGCGTCGTCACCGGAGCGACCCAGGACTACGCCGAGGAGTGGGACCTCGACCAGCTGTGGACCGACCTCAAGCAGATGTGGCCGGTCTCGGTCGACCCGGACGCGCTGATCAAGGAGGCCGGCGGCAGCAAGGACGACCTCGACCGCCAGGAGCTCATCGAGGTCCTCAAGAAGGACGCCCAGGACGCCTACGACCGCCGCGAGGAGGAGATCGGCGACGAGGGCATGCGCGAGGTGGAGCGCCAGGTCGTGCTCTCGGTCCTGGACCGCAAGTGGCGCGAGCACCTCTACGAGATGGACTACCTGCGCGAGGGCATCGGGCTGCGGGCCTACTCCCAGCGCGACCCGCTGGTGGAATACCAGCGCGAGGGCTTCGACATGTTCACCGCGATGATGGACGGCATCAAGGAGGCCGCGGTCGGCTACCTGTTCAACCTGGAGGTCCAGGTCGAGCCGGCAGAGCCGGAGTTCCACTACCACCCCGACGGCACCCGTCACGCCGGCCCGATGCACGAGGGTGCTCTCGCCGAGCCTCCGGTCGGTGTCGGTCAGGCCGGCGGCCTCGGTGACATCTCCGCCGCGCTGAAGGCCGAGGCGGACGCCGCGGGCCGCACCCCGAGCGGCTCGCCGCAGATCCGCGCCCGGGGCCTGCAGAAGCCGGCCACTCCCAAGCACCTCGCCTTCTCCGGCCCCGACGAGCAGGGCCAGGCCGAGGCGCAGAACAACACCGTCAGCAACGCCGACGACCCGTTCGCCAAGGTCGGCCGCAACGAGTCCTGCCCCTGCGGCTCGGGCAAGAAGTTCAAGCAGTGCCACGGCCGCCCCGGCGGCCCGACCGGGCTCACCACCCGCGTCAACGGCTGAGGCCACCACTCTCAGCAGCGAACCCGTGGAGCGCTGTACGTACCTGGTACGTATAGCGCTCCACGGGCTATCGTCGTTCTGTGACGGAGACGGTCGATGATGGTGAGGCCGAGCGGGTCCATGCCGCGGGACTGCTCGCCTCGCAGCTCCGGATGCAGGACGGAGTCGCTTCGTACGCCCAGCTCATCGCCGGTGGGGTGACCCGGATCGACATCGAACGCCGACTGCGGCGCAACGAGCTCCGCCGCGTCCATCCTCGCGTCTATGCCGGTCACACCGGCCCGCTCACCTGGACACAACGAGCGTGGGCGGCGGTGCTGTACGCCGAACCGGCGTTCCTGTGCTGGATCAGCCTCGAGCAGCCGAAGGGCCGCGATGCCGGAGACCCCATCCACGTTGCGATCGACAAGTCGCGCCGGGTCAGGCCTCAGGACGGTCTGGTGATCCATCGGCTCGCCGACCTCGCTCCGAGAACGTACGGTGGCACGCCTCCCAGGCTCAACGTCGAGGACAACGCCCTGATGATGGCGCACGAGGCCCGCAAGGAGGTCGACGCGATCGCGGCGTTCGCCCAGGTCGCGAGCAGGACCTACGTCACCGCCGCTACGCTGCGCGCCGCCCTGGAGCGTTATCCGTCGCTCCGTCGCAGATCACTCATCGCAGGGATGATCGACGACCTGGAGGCAGGCACCCACTCCGTACTCGAGCACGGCTACCTCGCCAAGGTCGAGCGCCCGCACGGTCTGCCGGCGGGGAAGCGGCAGGCCCTGCGGGTGGGGCCGAGCGGCAGCCAGTTCCGCGACGTCGAGTACGCGGCGTACGGTCTCGTCGTCGAGCTCGACGGAGCACTGGGGCATGAGTCGTGGCGCGACCAGGCACGCGATGCCGATCGGGATCTCGACGACCTCGCTCAGCTCGGCTCGGTCACCGCGCGGTTGCGTTGGCACCAGGTCTTCGACACTCCGTGTCGTACGGCAGCGCGGGTCGGCAAGATCCTGGCCCGCAACGGCTGGCCAGGCCCGGTGCGTCGGTGCGGTGACGCCTGCGACATGGCCAAATGCTGAAGGTGTGGAGCGCTATACGTACCTGGTACGTATAGCGCTCCACGGGCTATCGTCGTTCTGTGACGGAGACGGTCGATGATGGTGAGGCCGGGCGTCAGTCGTAGTGCCCGAAGTTGAGCACGGTGCAGATCCAGTCCTGGCTGTTGCGCTCGAAGCGGACCGCGAGCGCCCGAAAGCCCTCGCCGAACTTGATGGTGACGTTGGCCTCGACGATGTCGTCGGAGACCTCGTAGACGTGCGAGCGTTGCACTCGTGGACGGATCGGCTGGTTGCGGCCGGTGCCGGGGTCGTACGCGCCTGAGCGAGCGGTGAGACTGGCCCGGTATCTCAGCTCGGCGTAGACGTCCTTGGTCGTCCAGCGGACCAGCTGGCTCGCGGGACGGTCGCCGCCGACGACCTCGGCCGCCTTCTGGGCGAACTGAGGGATCCAGCCGCGCAGATGGCCGTCGGCCGGGACGATGGGGATCGGTGGCGAGACGGCGTCGTCGCCATCGTCGGGATCGTCGCCGAACGGGCGAGGCGGGTCGAGGCGTGGCTGGAGGTCGAAGCCCAACATGCCTTGGACGTCGGCCAGGGGCACTTCATTCGGTGGCCGGGGCGGTCCCGGCTCTTCTTCGGGGTCTGGTTCCCGAGACGGTAGAGCGCTCATGGGAGCAAGCTCCTTTCATCGCAGTCAACCTCCTCTTACCCAAGATTTTGGTTTCTAAACCAATGGGTAACAAAAAGGTGCTGATGTGACGAAAGGAGACAGGAGTGACCGGCTAGGTGCTACGTCGCCTGGTCGTCGTACGGCGGAATCTCGCCGGCCAGGAGAGGTTTGGGCGCCTTGGCGCGGGCCTCCTCCTGCTCGATGTCGGCGAGAGCGTCCTGGATCTGCTTGCTGACGATCCGGCGGGGGTCGAGGTCGCGCAGCTCGAGGTCCTGGTAGGCAGGCCCCAGCTCGCCGCGCAGGTCGTCCCGTGCGTTGTTGGCCAGGTTGCGCACCTGGTGAAGGATGCGGGCGATCTGCCGTGCCATGTCGGGGATCTTGTCCGGACCGAAGACCAGGATCGCGATCACGACAATGACGGCGAGCTCCGCGAAGCCGATGCCGAACACGGAGGTGAACCTACAGGCCTACGGCTTGGCGGTGGGAGTGAGGCCCAGTTGCATGCCGGCGAGGCCGCGGCCGCGGCCGGAGATCGTACGTGCCACCTCGGCCAGCACCTTGGCCGACTCGGCGGTCGGGTCGGACTCCACGATCGCCTTCCCGGCGTCGCCCGACTCGCGCATCGTCTGCTCCAGCGGGATCTGGGCCAGCAGCGGCACCTTCGAGCCGAAGCGCTGGGAGAGCGTGTCGGCGACCCGCTGGCCACCGCCGGAGCCGAAGACCTCCATCTTGGAGCCGTCGGGCAGGACCAGCCAGGACATGTTCTCCACGACGCCGACGACGCGCTGGTGCATCATCTCGGCCATCGTGCCGGCGCGCTCGGCCACCTCGGCGGCGGCCTCCTGCGGGGTGGTGACGACCACGATCTCGGCGTTGGGCAGGTGCTGGCCGAGCGAGATCGCCACGTCGCCGGTGCCCGGGGGCAGGTCGAGCAGCAGCGCGTCGAGGTCACCCCAGTAGACGTCGGAGAGCATCTGGACCAGCGCCCGGTCGAGCATCGGTCCGCGCCAGGCAACCACCTGGTCGCGGCGCGGCTTCAGCATCCCGATCGAGATCACCGAGACGCCGGAGGCGGTCGGGACCGGCATGATCAGGTCGTCGACCTGGGTCGGGCGCGAGTCGGCCACGCCCAGCATCGCGGGCACGGAGTGACCGTAGATGTCGGCGTCGACGATGCCGACCTTGAGGCCCTGCTGGGCCAGCGAGACGGCCAGGTTGACCGTCACCGACGACTTGCCGACGCCGCCCTTGCCCGACGCGATCGCGAAGACCTTGGTCAGGGAGCCCGGCTGGGCGAAGGGGATCTCCCGCTGTGCCTGGCCTCCGGTGAGCGACTCACGCATCGACGTACGCTGCTCGTTGGTCATCACCCCGAGCTCGAGCTCGACGCCGGTGATGCCGTCGACCGATTCGAGCGCCTGGGTGGTGTCGCGGTTGATCGTGTCCTTGAGCGGGCAGCCGGCGACGGTCAGCAGGACCTTGACGCTGACGACCCCGGCGTCGTCGATCGACACGGAGTCGACCATCCCCAGCTCGGTGATGGGTCGTTTGATCTCCGGGTCCTGAACGGTCGCCAGGGCTGCGTTGACACGGTCGAGAAGCGGGCTACTCACAAGGACCAACCCTACGTCGTGCGTGGGGAGTCCCCAGCATCGCCCGAAGGCTGGTCGGTCCCGTCCCGGTGCCGGTCGCGCTCGTCCAGCTCCTCGAGGAGGAGCCGGAGCTCCGATCGGAGGTAGTCGCGAGTGGCGACCTCGCCCAGCGCCATCCGGAGCGAGGCGGTCTCTCGGGCGAGGAACTCCATGTCGGCCTTGGACTGGGTCGCGATCCGGCGATCCTGCTCGGCGATCACGCGGTCGCGGTCCTCCTGACGGTTCTGCGCGAGCAGGATCAGGGGTGCTGCGTACGAGGCCTGCAGACTCAGCGCGAGCGTCAGGAAGATGAACGGGAACTCGTCGAAGCGCCACTCGTACGGGGTCAGGGTGTTCCAGGCGACCCAGATGAACACGACCATCGTCATCCAGGCGAGGAACCGGGCGGTGCCCATGTAGCGGGCGAAGGCCTCGGCGAAGGACCCGAAGGCGTCGGCGCGGAAGGTGGGTCGCCTGACCAGGGGACTGCGCAGCTCGCGCGGGGTGTCGAGACGGCCTCGTGCGGCGCGTGTGTCAGCCACGGCGTGCCACCTCCGGCGGGATCACCTTGTTGGGCCTGGTGTCTGGACGGGTGTCTGGACGGGGCTCGGTGGGTGACTCCTGGCGGGCGAGGTTCTCGCGCCAGTTCTCCGGGAGCAGATGGTCGAGCAGGTCGTCGACGGTCACGGCGCCGGCGAGGTGCCCGTTCTCGTCGACGACGGGCGCGGCGACCAGGTTGTACGTCGCCAGGTGGGCCGCGACCTGCTCGGTGCTGTCCTCGGGGCGCAGCGGCTCCAGGGAGTCGTCGAGCGCGCCCGCGACCAGCGTGGACGGTGGCTCCCGCAGCAGCCGTTGGATGTGGGCGATGCCGAGGAACTTGCCGGTCGGCGTCTCCAGCGGCGGGCGGCAGACGTAGACGAGGGCGGCCTCGGCCGGGGTGAGGTCGGGGTTGCGCACCAGCGCGAGCGCGTCGGCGATGGTGGCGTCCGGGCCGACGATGACCGGCTCGGGCGTCATCATCGATCCCGCGGTGTCCTCCTCGTAGGACATCAGCCGGAGGACGTCCTTGGCCTCCTCGGGCTGCATCAGCTCGAGCAGGAGGGTGGCGGTCTCCTCGGGCAGCTCGGCGATCAGGTCTGCGGCGTCGTCGGGCGACATCTCCTCGAGCACGTCGGCCGCTCGCTCGGAGTCCAGCGCGCGCACGATGGCGACCTGGTCGTCCTCGGGCAGCTCCTCGAGCACCTCGGCCAGCCGCTCGTCGTCCAGCGCGGCGACGACCTGGCGCTGACGCTCGGGCGGAAGCTCGTGGATCATCGTCGCGGCGTCGGCCGGGCGCATGTCGTGGATCGCCTGGACCAGGTGGGTCGCGGCCTGTGTGGGAGAGCGGCTGGCCAGTCCCTCGGCGTCGTTCCACTCCACCACGTGCGTCTGGCCGCGACGGCGCAGACCCTTGGCAGCCTCCTGCACGGCGACTCGGGAGAGCAGCCAGTCGCGGTTGCGGGCCTGCTCCATGCCGACGTCGTAGACGGTCCCGGAGACGCCGGTCGGGCGGATCGTGACCTGGCGGTCGAACATCTGGCCGATCACCAGGGTCTCGGTAGAGCGCTGCTGGAAGCGCCTCATGTTGAGCAGTCCGGTCGTGTAGACCTGCCCCGAGTCGATGCTCGTCACCCGGGTCATCGGCACGAAGATGCGTCTGCGCCCGAAGACCTCGACCACCAGGCCGAGCACGCGCGGCTGGCGCGCGTCGGACCTGACCGTGACCACGAGATCTCGCACCTTGCCGACCTGCTCACCGAGCGGGTCGAAGATCGGAAGGCCGACCAGGCGTGCCGCGTAGACGCGGTTGGGCGAGGTACTCACGCCGCCACCTCCGTAGCGCAGGCGCCAGAATACGGACGTGGCGGCGTGATGGTTGTTTGGTTCACTCGCTGACGCTCGCTCACGGCCCAACGTTATGACATGAGCCCCACCAGGCCGCTTCGGCGCTCACGGGGCGTCGCGGAACGCGAATTCGATGAACTATCCGAACCGCACCGGACGAAGGCGGCGATCTGGGAGAGGTGTGTGTTACAAAAGTTATCTATGTGATCAGTGTGACCGGTCACCGCTGCTGCGAAGGGGACCCGAACAGATGCGTACGCAACCTCTTGTCATGTCGTTTGGACGCCGTGCTGCCAGGGCCCTGCTCACGACGGGGCTCGCCATCGGACTCGTCGGTGGCGCGCTCGTCGCCGTGCAGGCGCCGCCCGAGCCGTCCGCCCCGGGTGCCGCTGACCTGCAGACCGTCTCGTACTCGCCGCCGAGATATCGGATGATCCAGGCCAACATCAAGGCGAGCATGGGCACGGCCAGGTTCAAGAAGGACGTGCGGAAGGTCGTCGGCAGGTCGCCCGACTTCATCACCTACAACGAGGTGAACGGCCGCCGGACCGCGCTGCTCGAGCCGGGCCGCTACCGGGTGTGGCGCAAGGGCGGCAGCCCGTATAAGTCGGCGACGGCCGTGGCCTGGGACAACAAGTCGTGGGCCGCGACATCGAAGGGCATCCACCAGATCAGCAACAAGCACGGCAAGCCGCCCGGCCAGAGACTGCACTGGGGGATCAGGTACGCCAACTGGGTGACCCTCGAGAACCGGGCGACCGGCCGGAACGTCTCGGTCGTCGCCACCCACTTCGCACCGAAGTCCAAGCGCTACGGCGACCTGATCCGCCCCTCGGCCCGTGCATTGAACGTGCTGGTCAAGGCACTGGCCAGGCGGGGGCCGGTGATGGTCGGCGGCGACCTGAACGTGCAGTACGCCGGCTCGCGCTATCCGCGCGAGATCTTCGCGGCCAAGCACCTCGTCCCGACCTACGACGTCACGCAGCAGGCACTGGTGACGCACGGACGAAAGTCCACCATCGACTACGTGCTCGCCCGCGGGATCGCCAGGTTCGCCACCGGCAACCAGCGTGCGATCGGTCTCGAGTCGGACCACAACGCGGTCAGCGTCGACTTCTCGCCGCTGCCGGTCACCTCGACGGCGGGCTCCGATCGGGTCCGGTTCGGGCGAGGTGTCGTAGTCACCGATCCGGGGATGAGCGCCGCCGAGGAGCAGAGCGTGCTGCGTACGGTCCTGAAGGCGATCAACAGCACCAAGCGTGGCCAGGTCGTCCACCTGGCCACCCGGGTCGTGACGAATGCCAGGGTGGTCAGGGCGCTGAAGCGGGCCAAGTCGCGCGGCGCGCAGGTCCAGGTCGTCACCGCGGAGCGGACCACGACGTCCCAGATGCGCTCGCTGCAGCGGGTCCTGGGCAAGGATGTGGACAAGAAGAGCTGGGCGGTGACGCGTCCGCGGGGCTATGACCGCGCCGGACTCAGGGCATCGGTGCTGCTGGTCAGCAGGGCCGGCGCCACCCCGGCGTTCAGCTTCAGCTCCAGCACCCAGATGTCCGCCTCGGCCGGGACCGGGGAGCGGTCCGGCTACCTGAGCGTTAGCAGGGCGACGTACGACAAGCTGCTCACGCCGTTCTTCGCCGCCGCTGGACGGCGGTCCTGAGCTCGGCTCGAGAGAGTTAGGGTCTATCCGGACGGTGCTGTGTGCGGCACTGTGGGATTCCTCACCCGGCGCTTCCGGTTACTGATTGGTAACCTGCCGCCGTGAGACGTCATGGTGGTCTCGACAGGCTCGACCACCGAGAGTAGGAGAAGAGCATGGGTCGCCTAGCGGAGACAGACGGACTGACCGATATCCAGGAGGAGATCCTGAAGACGGTTCGTCAGTTCGTGGACGAGAAGATCATCCCGGTGGCCCAGGAGCTGGAGCACGCCGATGAGTACCCCACCGACATCGTCGAGGGGCTCAAGGAGCTGGGCATCTTCGGGCTGATGATCCCCGAGGAGTACGGCGGGCTGGGTGAGTCGCTGCTGACCTATGCGCTGTGTGTCGAGGAGATCGCGCGCGGCTGGATGTCGGTCTCGGGTGTGATCAACACCCACTTCATCGTGGCCTACATGCTGATGCGGCACGGCACCGAGGAGCAGAAGCAGCACTACCTGCCGAAGATGGCCACCGGCGAGGTCCGGGGCGCGTTCTCGATGTCCGAGCCCGGGCTCGGGTCGGATGTGAGCGCGGTGTCCACGAAGGCGACCAAGCAGGCCGACGGCTCCTATGAGATCACCGGCCAGAAGATGTGGCTGACCAACGGCGGCTCCTCCACCCTGGTCGCAGTGCTCACCAAGACCGACGAGGGTGCCGAGTCGGTCTACAAGAACATGACCACCTTCCTGGTCGAGAAGACCCCGGGCTTCGGGGAGACCGCGCAGGGCGTCACGGTGCCCGGCAAGATCGACAAGATGGGCTACAAGGGCATCGACACCACCGAGATGATCTTCGAGGGCCACAAGATCTCGGCCGATCAGATCCTCGGTGGCACCCCTGGCAAGGGGTTCTTCCAGATGATGGACGGTGTCGAGGTCGGCCGGGTCAACGTCGCCGCCCGCGCCTGCGGTCTGGCGATCCGTGGCTTCGAGCTCGGGATCGCCTACTCCCAGCAGCGTCAGACCTTCGGCAAGAAGATCGCCGAGCACCAGGCGGTCCTGTTCCGGCTGGCGGAGATGGGCACCAAGGTCGAGGTCTCCCACAACATGATGGTCCGCGCCGCACGTCTCAAGGACACCGGCAAGCGGATGGACGTGGAGGCCGGGATGGCCAAGATGGTCGCCTCCGAGTACGCCAACGAGGTCGTCGAGGACTCCTTCCGCATCCACGGCGGCTATGGCTACTCCAAGGAGTACGAGATCGAGCGGATCATGCGCGAGGTCAAGTTCATGCTCATCGGCGAGGGCACCTCCGACATCCAGAAGATGATCATCGGACGCTCGCTCCTCAAGGACTACAAGAGCTGAACCGGCCGGATCAGCGGGTTTGTGGGCGACGAAAGTGCACTTTCGTCG
>NZ_JBOHDN010000292.1:0-23370 GCF_050699375.1 Nocardioides sp.
CCGCCCCGCTGCTCACCGACGCCGTACTCCACGCCGAAACCGACGACGACTCCTGACCCCGCAGGCCGAGGCGTCACTTCTGCAGGCCGAGAAGTCACCCCCGCAGGCCGAGGCGTCAGTTGTGCAGGCCGAGAGGTCAGTTGTGCAGGCCGACTTGGCATCAGCGTGACGCCTCGAGCGCTGCAAGGGTGACGCCTCGACCCGCAAACCTGACGCCTCGGCCCGCAGAAATGACCCCTCGACCCGCAAACCTGACCTCTCGACCCGCAAACCTGACGCCTCGGCCCGCAGAAGTGACGCCTCGGCCTGCGGGGTCAGGAGTCGTCGTCGGTTTCGGCGTGGAGTACGGCGTCGGTGAGCAGCGGGGCGGTGAGTGCGATCTGCCAACCCCTGGCGCCGAAGCCGGTGAGGAGCTCGATGATGCCGTCGAGGAGGGCGCCCGGGTCGCGGGTCTTGGGCGGCGTCCACATGGCGCGGCGCAGGAAGTCGGGGGTGAGAAGGTTCTCGGCGGGGATGTTGCGCTCCTCGGCCAGGCCGTTGACGGACTCACGAGCCAGCGTGAGACGCCGGGCGGCAACCGGATCCTTGTCGGCCCAGGCGCGCGGCGGGGGAGGGCCGTCGGCCCGTGGGGAGCGCACCGGCAGCTCGTCCTCGTCCATCGTGACGGCGTGGTTGAGCACCTTCACCCACGAGCTCACATAGCGCTCGGCGCCGCGACCGTGGAACCCCTTGAGCCCGAGCAGCGAGGCCTTGTCCTGCGGCAGATCCTGCGAGGCGGCCACGATCGCGGCGTCGGGGATGATCCGGCTGGGGGTGACGTCGCGCTGCTGCGCGATCCGATCGCGCTCGGTCCACAGGCCGCGCACCGCGGCGAGACCGCGGCGGCCACGGACGCGGTGCATGCCGGACGTACGTCGCCAGGCGTCGACCCGCACCGGCGCTTCGAACCCGCGCAGCCAGTTGAACTCCTGCCGCGCCCACTCGTCCTTGCCCTGCTCGACGAGCTCGGTGGCCAGCGCGTCGCGCAGCTCGACGAGCACCTCGACGTCCAGGGCGGCGTACTCCAGCCAGGCGTCCGGAAGAGGCCGGGTCGACCAGTCGGCGGCCGAGTGCTCCTTGAGCATCGTGAACCCCAGGACGGTCTCGACCAGCGTGCCGAGCCCGACGCGCGGGTAGCCCAGCAGGCGCCCGGCGAGCTCGGTGTCGAACAGCGCCGAGGGGTGCAGACCGAGATCGCTGAGGCAGGGAAGGTCCTGGGTGGCGGCGTGCAGGATCCACTCGGTGCCGTCGAGCGCGTCGACCAGAGGCTGCATCGTGGTCAGCCCGATCGGGTCGATCAGCCAGATCCCCGAGCCCTCGCGACGCAGCTGGATCAGGTAGGCGCGGTTGGAGTAGCGGTAGCCCGAGGCGCGCTCGGCGTCGATCCCGACCGGTCCGGTCCCGGCGGCGATGGCCTCGGCGGCCTTGGCCAGCCCGTCGTCGGTGTCGGTCACCGGGGGCAGTCCGTCGCGCAGGGTCAGCAACGGAGCCGGGACGGTCTCGTCCTCGGTCTCCTGCTCCGTCTGCCCGGAGTCCGGGCCAGCCTTCGGCTCTGTGTTCTCTTCGCTCACGCGCCGCGCTGCCCTCGTCGGCTCGGCATCACCGAGACACCCTCCGGCACCGGAGGAAGTCCCGCGGCCGTGCAGAGCAGCTCGCCCCACGCCTCGGTGTGTGGTCTCAGGTCCAGCTCGCCAGTTGCGCTCCCAACCGGGGTCCAGGAGGCGCGGATCTCGATCTGCGCGGTGCCTTCCTCATCGGCCATCCCGCCGTAGGACTCGGTGGCGACCCGGGTCACGGTGCCGGCGGCGGCGACGTGCTCGGCGCCGTGGCCGGACAGGGCGTCGAGAAGCCAGGACCAGCCGACCTCGCCCAGGAGCGGGTCGCTGACGTGCTCGACGTCGATGTCCGCCCGGACGTACGCGACCAGGCGGAACGTGCCGGGCAGGCCGTGCACGGCGCCCCAGGCGTCGTTGCCGTCCGGGTCGTGCAGCAGGATCAGTCGCCCGGTCGCCACATCGACGTCGTCGACGGTCACATCGGCCGACATCGCCGCGGCAAACGGAGCGATCCGCTGCGGTGCCGGCATCTCCTCGCACAGCACCTCGGGCCGGAAGGTCGCGGCGCGCATGCCCTCCGCGGCGGATCGGAAGGCGGCTGGGCCGCTCTCCGGTCCCGCGGTGGGGCGCGACTCTCCACGGACGACCATGTGAACAGGGTATGTCTTCTACGCGATTCGCGATGTGCGTACACGCCGCGCCGGGTGGGACCATTGCCCAGTGGTTGCCATGAACTCCTTCGGGAACTCCTTCGGGAACGCCTCCGGCGCGCTCGCATCCTCCCCGTTCCTGCAGGCACTCGCAGGACAGAAGCCGAGCCGTACGCCGGTCTGGTTCATGCGCCAGGCGGGCCGCTCGCTGCCTGAGTATCTCAAGGTCCGCGAAGGCATCGGCATGCTCGAGTCCTGCCAGAACGCCGATCTGATCACCGAGATCACCCTGCAGCCCGTACGTCGCTACGGGGTCGACGCGGCCATCTTCTTCTCCGACATCGTGCTGCCGCTGAAGGCGGTCGGGATCGATCTCGACATCAAGCCCGGTGTGGGCCCGGTGATCGCCGACCCGGTACGCACCCTGGCCGACGTCGAGGCGATCCCCGACCTGACGCCTGAGCACGTCCCCTACATCACCGAGGCCGTCCAGAACCTCACCGGTGAGCTGGCCGGCATCAACGGTGGCACCCCACTCATCGGCTTCGCAGGCGCCCCGTTCACGGTCGCCTCCTACCTGGTCGAGGGCGGCCCCTCGAAGGAGTACGCCAAGACCAAGGCGCTCATGTTCGGTGCGCCCGACGTGTGGGACGCCCTGATGCGCAAGATCGCCGGGATCTCCGCCGCGTTCCTGGAGGTCCAGGTCCGCGCGGGTGCCTCCGCGGTGCAGCTCTTCGACTCCTGGGCCGGCGCCTGCACCCCCGCCGACTACGAGCGCCACGTGCTGCCCTACTCCACCCAGGTGCTGTCCCGGATCGGTGAGCTCGGTGTCCCGCGGATCCACTTCGGCGTCAACTCCGCCATGCTTCTCCCGCTCATGGGCAGCGCCGGCGCAGAGGTCGTCGGCGTCGACTGGCGTACGCCGCTGGACTGGGCGATCACCCAGCTCGGCGACGACTTCGGCGTCCAGGGCAACCTCGACCCCGCGCTCGTCTTCGCGCCCACCGAGGTGATGCTCGAGCAGGCCGGGAAGATCATCGACGCCGGACGTACGGCCAAGAGCCACATCTTCAACCTCGGTCACGGGGTCATCCCGACCACCGACCCCGACCAGCTCGCCCGGCTGACCGAGTTCGTCCAGAGCCGCCCCGTCTCCTGATCGGGTAATCACCGCCGGCCGTCTCAGTGATCGAGCGGCCGGCTCCGCCATGTCGTCGAATATGAGAAGTTTGATGGACATAGGCGACGAAATGGAGAAGACGATGACCTGGAACGAGCCCGTGAAGTTCGCCTACTGGGTGCCCAACGTGAGCGGCGGCCTGGTGGTGAGCAACATCGAGCAGCGCACCGACTGGAGCTATGAGTACAACAAGAAGCTGGCTCAGCTGGCTGAGAACAACGGCTTCGAGTACGCCCTCTCGCAAGTGCGCTACATGGCCTCCTACGGCGCGGCCTATCAGCACGAGTCCACCTCGTTCTCCCTCGCGCTGCTGCTGGCGACCGAGCGGTTGAAGGTGATCGCCGCCGTCCACCCGGGGCTGTGGCAGCCCGGCGTACTGGCCAAGTTCCTGGCCACCGCCGACCACATCTCCGGCGGTCGAGCCGCTGTGAACGTCGTCTCCGGCTGGTTCAAGGACGAGTTCACCCAGCTCGGGGAGCCCTGGCTGGAGCACGGCGAGCGCTACCGCCGCTCGGAGGAGTTCATCCGCTACCTCCGCGAGATCTGGACGAGCGACGCCGCCGAGCTCAACGGTGACTTCTACCGGCTGCACGACTTTGACCTGAAGCCGAAGCCGCTGGCCAGCGAGGGCCGTCCGCACCCGGAGATCTTCCAGGGCGGCAACTCCTCCGACGCCAAGGCGATGGCCGGCCGCGTCTCTGACTGGTACTTCGCCAACGGCAACACCCCTGAGGGCCTCGCCGCGCAGATCGCCGACGTCAACGCCACAGCCGGGCCGCAGGGCCGCAAGGTCAGGTTCGGGATCAACGGCTTCATCGTCGCCCGCGACACCGAGAAGGAGGCGCGCGACACCCTCAGGGAGATCATCGACAAGGCCGACCGTGAGGCCGTCGAGGGCTTCGGGTCCGCGGTCAAGCAGGCCGGCCAGTCGACCGGCGACAAGACCGGGATGTGGCAGGACTCCAGCTTCGAGGACCTGGTTCAGTACAACGACGGCTTCAAGACCGGGCTGATCGGCACCCCCGAGCAGGTCGCGCACCGGATCGTGGAGCTCAAGCGGGCCGGGGCCGACCTGATCCTCGGTGGCTTCCTGCACTACCTCGAGGACGTGGAGTACTTCGGTCAGCGCGTGCTGCCGATCGTGCGCGAGCTCGAGGCCCAGCAGCTGGAGCCCGTGGCTTGAGCACGACAGAGATCGCCCGACTCGATGCCGAGACCGCCCCCTTGGTGGCGCGGCGGCTGGCCGACGAGCTCGCGCTCGGCGACGGCTCCCGTGACCGGGACAGGGCGCTGCCCCACGACCAGGTCAAGGCGTACGCCGCCGCCGGGCTCGGTGCGCTCACGGTCCCTCTCGTGTTCGGTGGACCGGCGCTCCCGGCCACGACCGTGGCGGAGGTGTTCCGGCTGGTCTCGTGGGGCGATCCCAACGTCGGTCAGGTCCCGCACAGCCACTTCGTCTTCCTCAACCAGCTGCGGCTGAACGGCACGCGGGAACAGCAGCAGCGGATCTACAGCGAGGTGCGGGCCGGCGCCCTGGTCGCCAACGCGCAGTCCGAGCTCGGGACGAAGCACGTGCGGGACATCCGTACGACTCTGACGCCTGTGGTCTCGACAGGCTCGACCACCGATGGTTGCGAGTGGCTGCTGAACGGGGAGAAGTTCTACTGCACCGGGTCGCTCTTTGCCGATTATCTCGCCGTCCTCACCCACCTCGACGTCGGCGGGCCGCTGCACGTGGCGTGGGTCCGCGCCGAGACTCCCGGCGTCGAGGTCATCGACGACTGGGACGCCGTCGGGCAGCGTACGACTGGTTCCGGAACAGTTCGCTTCACAGATGTTCCCGTAGCGGACGATTGGGTGACGCCGTTCGCGGTCACCTTCGACGTGCCGACGACATACGGCGCCTTCGCCCAGTTGTTGCACGCGGCGATCGACACCGGGATCGCCCGCCGCGCGCTGGACGAGGCCGGTGAGTTCGTACGCACCAAGTCGCGTCCCTACCCAGACGCGATCGCGATCGCCGGGGTCGAGAAGGCCTGCGAGGACCCGCTGGTCGTGCACGCCTTCGGCGAGATGGAGCTGGCCGTACGCAGCGCCGAAGCGCTTCTCGCCGAGGCGGCGCGGCGCGTGGACGAGGCCGACGCGTCCCTCTCCGCGGAGTCGGCCGCGGAGGCCAGCCTCGCCGTGGCGGCGGCTCGGGCGGCGACCGCGAAGGTGGCGGTCGACGTCACCAGCCGACTCCTGGAGGTCTCCGGCACTCGTGCGGCGCTGGCGGCGACCAACCTCGACCGGCACTGGCGCAACGCGCGCACGCACACCCTCCACGACCCGGCCGCCTGGAAGGTCCAGCACCTCGGACGCTGGGCCGTCGACGGCACCCCGCCACCACGGCACGGCCAGATCTGACGGCCACAGCACGACGTACGACACCTCCCACATCCCCATGCGAAAGGCTGCGATGAGCACCCTCAAGTTCCACTGGTTCCTCCCCACCAACGGCGGCGACGGTCGTCACGTGATCGGCGGCGGTCACGGCGTCAGCGCGCTGGCGGCGGGCCGGCCGGCCACGGTGCCCTACCTCGGTCAGATCGCCCGCAGTGCCGAGCAGTTCGGCTTCGAGGCGGCGCTGACGCCGACGGGGGCGTGGTGCGAGGACGCCTGGGTGACGACCGCGATGCTCAGCTCGGTCTCGGAGCGGCTGAAGTTCCTGGTCGCCTTCCGGCCCGACTCGGTCTCGCCCTACCTGGCCGCACAGATGGCGGGCACCTTCCAGAACCTGTCGGGTCAGCGACTGCTGCTCAACGTCGTCACCGGCGGTGAGGACCACGAGCAGCGGATGTACGGCGACTTCCTGGCCAAGGACGAGAGGTATGAGCGGGCGGGGGAGTTCCTGCACATCGTCCGCCGGCTCTGGGCAGGGGAGACGGTGACGTTCTCCGGCAAGCACCTCTCGGTGGACGGCGCGCGCCTCGAGCAGCGACCGGCACCGGTCCCGGACATCTACTTCGGCGGCTCCTCGCCCAAGGCGCTCCAGGTCGCCGCCGACCATGCCGACGTCTATCTGACCTGGGGTGAGCCGCCGGCGGCGGTCGCGGAGAAGATCGCGCGGGTGCGGAAGCTGGCGGCCGATCGTGGGCGTGAGCCCCGCTTCGGGATCCGGCTGCACACCATCGCCCGCGACACCTCGGCGGATGCCTGGGCCGAGGCGGCGCGGTTGCTGGAGCACATCTCGGACGAGGACATCGAGCGCGTCCAGGCGGGGCTCTCGCGCAGCGTCTCGGAGGGACAGCGGCGGATGCTGGAGCTCAACCAGGGCTCGCGCGACGGGCTCGAGATCCACCCCAACCTGTGGGCGGGCATCGGGCTGGTCCGCGGCGGCGCCGGGACCGCGATGGTCGGCTCCTACACCGAGATCGCCGACCTGATCGAGGCCTACCACTCCGCCGGGATCTCGGAGTTCGTGCTCTCGGGCTACCCGCACCTGGAGGAGTCCTACTGGTTCGGCGAGGGCGTCCTGCCCGAGCTCGCCCGCCGGGGCCTGTGGTCGCACCCCGCTCCTGTCGTCGGCCGCGGCGCGGCGGTGCCTTTCGGCGCCGCGACGCAGTAGGAGGCGACCGTGCCCGCCCCCACAACCACCTCCGCCGGCCCGAAGCGCGTCGCGCTCGCGGCCTCGGTCGGTGCCGCCACCGAGTGGTACGACTTCTTCGACTACGGCACGGCCGCCGGTCCGATCAGCTTGACCTGCATGTGGTTGCTACCGGAGACCCGCGGCGAGGAGCTGCGAGACACTGCGGTGGACGAGGCGCGGACAGAGCCCGCGAGAGAGGTGGTGGCGTCATGACCAGCCCGCTGCGTACGAACCAGGACCTCGACCCCGCCGCGTTGCGGCAGGCCTTCGGCGTCTTCCCCAGCGGTGTGGTGGCGGTGGCTGCCTCGATCGACGGACGCCCTGTCGGTCTGGCCGCGTCGTCGTTCACGTCGGTGTCCCTGGACCCGCCGCTGGTCTCCTTCTCCGTGGCCAACACCTCGAAGACCTGGCCCGACCTGCGGCGCTCCTCGCATCTTGGGGTGACGGTGCTCGCCGAGCACCACGGCGAGGTCTGCCGCCAGCTCGCCGGCCCGGTCGACTCCCGCTTCGACGGCCTCGAGGTCAGCTCGTCCCTCGACGGCGCCCTCACCCTCGACGAGGGTCTGGCACAGTTCGACTGCACCGTCTACCGCGAGGTCGAGGCCGGCGATCACATCGTCGTGCTCCTCGAGCTCCACGCCGCCGACCACGGCGCCGGCCAGCCCCTGGTCTTCCACCGCTCAGCCTTCGGCCGCCTCGCCGGCTGAACGCCCAGTCGGCGCAACTGTCCCACTTGATCGTGTCGAGTCGGCGCTAATGTCCCAGGCCGGCGAGGATCTCGTCGTCCTCGCAGGCCCTGGCGTAGGCGTTGATGCGCGCTCGGATCTCGCGACCCAGCAGCCACTGGCCGATCGGCTCGGCGACGGGGCTGAGCCAGGCGGGCTTGATCGAGTAGGTGTACTTCCAGCTCGCCAGCGTGCCGTCGGTGCCGTCGCGGGTCTCGGCGGTGAACCGCCAGCCTCCGCCGAAGCTCGCGAAGAACCACGGTCCCTTCACCATCGTCATCCCGACCGACGTGGGCGGACGGTAGGAGACGTACTCGCTGATCATCGTCGGCCCCACCCGCGCCTTGGTGAGGGTCCGCACGCCCTTGCCGGGCGCTGTCGCGCCGCCGACGAAGCGCTGCGCACGGATGAACGGATCCCACCGCAGGCGTACGTCTCCTGTCGTCTGCGACACCGCGAACGCCGTCTCGGGATCGATCCGGACCCACACCTGCGCTGTGACCTGGGGCATGGGACGAGCCTAGAGGTGCCGTGCGTCTGCGGTCGCGGTTCAGCGTCCGCCCGGGCCTGGTGCCAGACTGGTTCCCGTGCGTGTCATCGTCGTCGGAGCAGGGATCGCCGGGCTGACCGCGGCCCGCGACCTGTCGTTGAAGGGGCACCGGGTGACGGTGCTCGAGGCCTCGGACCGGGTTGGCGGGAAGATCCGCGGGGAGTCGGTCGCCGGGCAGACGGTCGACGTGGGCGCGGAGGCGATGCTCAATAGGCGGCCCGAGGGTGTCGCGCTCGCTCAGGAGATCGGGCTCGAGGTGGTGCACCCGACCGACGCGAAGTCCTCGATCTGGTCGCGCGGCGCGCTGCGGCCGATCCCGCGCTCGATCATGGGCGTTCCCCTCGACCTGGCCGCGCTGGAGTCCTCGGGTCTCCTCAGCGAGGAGACCCTGGAGGTCGTACGCCGCGAACCCACGCTCCCACCTGCGAAGACGGACGAGGACATCTCGGTCGGTGACCTCATCGCGTCCCGTTTCGGGGACGAGACCGCCGACCGGCTGGCCGACCCGCTGCTGGCGGGCGTCTATGCCGGCCACGCCCGCTCGATCTCGGTGAAGGCGGCCGCCCCGCAGCTGTTCATGCTGGCCGAGAAGGGCTCCCTGCTGGAGGCCGCCGCCGCGCTCCCGAGCTCGACGGTCCCTGTCTTCGCGGGGATCGACGGCGGCATGTCCCGGTTGCCCGCCACCCTCGCCGAGGGGCTGGACATCCGGCTCAACACGCAGGTCGACACCGTCACCCGGACCCCGCAGGGCTTCCTGATCGAGACCGGTGACGAGGTGGAGGCCGCCGATGCCGTCGTGGTCGCGACACCCGCTCCGACGGCCGCGAGGCTGCTCCGCTCGACCGCCCCGTCGGTCGCGCGCGAGCTGTCCGGGATCGAGACCGCGAGCGTCGCGGTGATCACCTTCGCCTTCCCGGACCTCCCCGCGGGGCTGGCCGGCAGGTCCGGATTCCTCGTCCCGCCCGTCGAGGAGTGCGCGATCAAGGCCTCCACCTTCTCCTTCGCCAAGTGGGCCTGGGTGGGGCAGCGCGGCCAGTATCTGCGTACGTCCATCGGGCGCCACGGCGAGCCACCCTCGGACGACGACGACCGCCTGGTCGCCGACTCCCTGGCCGCCCTGGCCGAGATCGCCGGCATCGCCGCGAAGCCGACCGACGTGCACGTCCAGCGCTGGGCCGACGCCCTCCCGCAGTATCCGGTCGGCCACCTCGACCGCGTCGCCCGCATCCGCCAAGGAATCCGGGGTGTGCCCGGCCTGGCCCTCGCCGGGGCCTCCTACGACGGCGTCGGCATCCCCGCAACGATCGGCTCAGCCCACCGCGCCGCGGCCGATCTGGGGTGAATGCTCACCGAGCTACCTCGGCGGAGCCACACTGACCTCGTGGAACTCCGCGAAGTCAGTGACCGCTGACCGAGCTACCTCCGTCAACATCCCGCAGAAACTCGATGATCCCCGCGAGAGCCTCCCGAGCGGCCGGTGCGACACCGGGGAGCGACATGAACCCGTGGAACGCGGTGTCGTAGTCCACGAGCGAGACCGTCGTCCCGGCAGCACGGAGGGCCTCCGCATAGCGCGTGCCGTGGTCACGGATCGGGTCGTGCAGCGCGGTGATGATGTGAGCCGGCGGCAGGTCGGCGTGCGAGGCAGCGCGCAGGGGAGAGGCCTGCCAGGTTTCGTCCCCGTAGCCCGGGCCCATGTAGAGGTGGCCGAAGGTGCCCATCTGCGCCGAAGTGAGCACCGGACCGTTGGCGTTGGCCGCCTCGGAGGGGAACGTCTCGTACATCTCGACGGCCGGATAGATCAGCACCTGCGCGGCGATCGTGGGACCGCCGGCGTCACGCGCCATCAACGAGACCACCGCAGCCAGGTTGCCGCCGGCGCTGTCACCCATCACCGAGATGCGCGACGGGTCCCCGCCCAGCTCAGAGGCATGCTTCGCCACCCATTCCACGGTGGCCCAGGCGTCCTCGACGGCGGCCGGGAACGGATGCTCGGGAGCCAGCCGATAGGACGGCGCGATCACGACCGAGCCGGTCTCGGCCGCCACGTGCGACGAGACCCACGCGCTCTGCTCCGGAGCCCCGAGGCACCAGCCACCGCCGTGGAAGTTGATGACGACCGGCGCGGCCTCGCCGACGCCGGGAGGCGTGTAGATCGCGAACCGGCGCCCGTCGACGTACGTCTCCTTGATCTCGACGTCCGCGGGGCGGCCGAAGAGGAAGCCAGTGACCGGTCCGGTCCGGAAGCCCTCGCGCTGGGCGCGCAGGGCGATCATCTCCTCGGCGGTCGTCGGCACCTTGACCAGGCGCTCCTGGATGGCGGCGAAGATTCGGGTACGCAGCGGCAGCATGCCCACACGATAGAGGCAGGACGTTGGAGCCCGGCGAGGCCCGGCGACCGCCCGTAGCGCAAAATGGGGCCATGACCGACCCGCAGGCCGAAATCCAGTCCAACGCAGCCAAGATCAACGACCTCAACGAGACGATCCGCTACACGATGTGGTCGGTCTTCTCGCTGGCGGAGACCCTCGGTGAAGCCGATCGCAAGGCCGAGGCCGTCGAGGTCGAGGAGCTCTTCGCCGCCTTCGCCGACGAGGACATCGTGGTGCGGGGCACCTACGACGTGGCCGGCCTGCGCGCCGACGCCGACGTGATGTTCTGGCTGCACGCCGACTCCTCCGACAAGCTCCAGTCGGCCTATCACCGGCTTCGCCGCACCACCTTCGGCGCGCGCCTTGTGCCGGTCTGGTCGCAGATGGCGCTGCACCGCCCCGCGGAGTTCAACCGGAGCCACCTGCCGGCCTTCCTCGCCGACGAGCGCACCCACGACTACGTCGCGGTCTACCCGTTCATCCGCTCCTACGAGTGGTATCTCCTTGACGACAAGGAGCGCCGCCGGCTGCTCGCCGAGCACGGCAAGATGGCGCGCGACTACCCCGATGTCCGGGCCAACACGGTCCCGTCCTTCGCGCTCGGCGACTACGAGTGGCTGCTCGCCTTCGAGGCCGACGATCTCTCCCGCATCGTCGACCTGATGCGCCACCTGCGCGGCTCCGAGACCCGTCGCCACGTACGCGAGGAGGTGCCGTTCTACACCGGTGCCCGCGTCGAGATCGGTGACCTGCTCGACCGTCTTCCCTGACGTACGGCCCGAGTCGTCGGGCATCTCGAAAATATGCTGTCGGCATCCGTAGGACTCCACTAGCCTTTTCGCCGCGGTGGCTCGTGCTCGGGTTCGTGTGCCGAACTCGTCGCGGGTTACCTCCATATCCAAGTGACTATGGGAGGGCAGACGGATGGGGATGACGGTCCCAGGGGAGCTCGACTTCGTTCTGGACCTACTTGGATACGAGTGGCCGAACGTCGATGAAGACGCTGTCCGCGATGCCGCTCAGCTGCTGCGCGGACTCGAGACAGATCTGCGGGGCACGCTCGATGAGCTGGAGATCCGGGTCAACGAGCTCGGTGATGGTGCTAAGGCTCAGTCCACGAACGCTTTGATCAGGGCGTGGACTGAGAACCGCACGGCCAATATGGACGGCGTGCTCGATGCGCTTCCCGACGTCGCGACCGGGATCGATGTGCTCGCCGACGCGATTCTCGCCCTCAAGGTGAAAGTGATCGCCGAGCTGACAATCACTGCCGCGCAGATTGCCGCAGCTGCGGCGACGGCGGTGGTCACCGCGGGCCTCAGTGTGGCCGGTAACGCTGCGATCATCGCGGCACGGAAGAAGGCACTGGACATTGCCACCGACCTCGTGGTGGAAGAGGTGGTCGGCCAGGTGGCAAGCATGGTGATCGATCCCTTGAGCGGAACGATCGCAAACCTGGCCATATCGATAGCCGAGGCTCCCGTAGTGACCGACGGGGACGCGACTCCGTCAACAGAACTCAGTTACGACGTGATGGAGCAGATCGCGACCGCGCTGGATGACTGTGGTTCCGAGCAGCTTTCACTCTGCTCCAACTTTGCGGCCCAGGTGTCCGCTCTACCGATCTTCGCGTCTTAGGAGACATCAATGGGCAAGGGCAAGTTGGACGAGGTCGCCGAGGGCGCCAGAGACTCCTTGACAAAGATGGGAGACGACGTCGGCGAGGCGCTTGAGAAGAGCGCAAAGGGTGTCGCCAAGAAAATCCGCAAGGACATGGATGAGCGTCGCCGGTTGGACGGGGAGATGGGTCCCGGCGACTGGAAATCGGTGAATCGGAACCATAAGTATCTCCAGCAGAAGCTCGGTGGAGAATACGAAAAGCAGGTGACCGGCCGAGACGACGGTAAAGAGTACGCGGTCAAGGGCACCAAGGGAAACGAGGTAAAGTTCGATGGTTTTGTTGACGGCAAACTCATCGAGACCAAACACGGCTATAGCGCGATGGTCAACGACCTCGGCAACCTCAATGGCGCGCAGCGAAAAGCATGGTTCGAGCAAGCGCAACGGCAGGTCGACGCCGCAGGTGACACGCCGATCGAATGGGTCTTCTCCAACGAGAAGTCAATGAATGCCGCTAGGCGCCTGTTCATGAAGAACGGGTGGGATATATCCGTACGCCACCAACCCTTCGACCCGCCGCCGAGCAGTTGGGACGGCTGGAAAGCACCAGAGATTCCGAAGTGATCGAACGGGTAGTCTCAAGAGGACTGGTCGTCGACGGGTCATAGTAGTGTCGGGGCGTCGACTCATGGAGGAGAGAGGGCGAGTGATAGGGTGATGAGCGTGGATGAGGAATTGACGGCACGAGGTTTCTGGGGTCCGAGGCAAGAGACGCCCGACCAGATTGCGGATAAGCTTGTCGCTTTTGTTACGGGTTTGAATGACGTCGTCGGTGACGACATAACGTGGTCGGCTCCTGGCCTTCGCGGGCAGTCGCTTGCTGATCCGGAAGTTGCCCGGCAGGTCATTTCTAAGGCTTTCGCCGATAATACTGACGCTCCCCACCTTGGGATAAGCCAGGCTTATGATGCGCGTGGCAAGAAGATCAAAATGATCTCGATCACGATGGGTGTGGGCGGGTACTCGGATTCTCCGAAGATGCAGAACCGCTTTGTGCTGGACTGGTTCGGGGATGGTGGCTCAGCGCTCGCTGATCCGATCCTGCGTCATATTGTCTCGGTGTGGGATCCGGATTGGGCAGACGTGACGGCGATGTCGTTCATGGAGGCTCTTATCGACGTGCAACCCGTTGGGAAGCCCACTCCAAAGGTCGGTTATCTGACCTACCTGTCCGAGGCGCGGGCGCAGGCCCTGCCGGGCGGACTCGAGAACCACAAGACAAACCTCGACGGTGGCGGTGCCATCATCGGCTCTGGTGAAGGCGACGGGTTCTTGTCCGTCGACAAGGCCACCGAGTTCGCAAAGGTTCTCAGGCTCAGTCCGGCCTTCTCGCCGACGCCGACTGACCGCAGCAAGTTTTAGGGTTGCGAACGCCTGTCCAGTGGTGTTGACGGCTCGACGACGTGGTGTGCCTACGACCCCGAGGTTGTGAAGCCGAGAGTGGCCTCTGGGCCACGCTCAGCTTCACAGCTAGCCCCGCAGCCGAGCCAGCGCGCTCATCCCGTGATAGATCACGACCGCGGCGATGGTGCCCAGAGCGATCCCGGTGAAGGTGAGGTCGCCGAAGGTCAGGGTGAGGTTGCCGATGCCGATGACCAGGGCGACGGCGGCGGTGAATTGGTTGACCGGCTGGGCGAAGTCGACGCGGTTGTCGAGCCAGATCCGGATGCCGATCAGGCCGATGAGGCCGTAGAGGGCGACGGTGATCCCGCCCAGGACACCGGGCGGCACGGTGTTCAGCAGAGCGCCGAACTTCGGCGAGAGCGACAGCAGGATCGCTACCACGCCCGCCACCCAGTAGGCAGCGGTCGAGAAGACTCGGGTCGCGGTCATGACGCCGATGTTCTCGCCGTACGTCGTCGTCGCCGAGCCGCCGAAGCCACCGGCGATCGAAGTGGCGAGTCCGTCGGCGAACAGCGCTCGTCCGGTCTCCCGGTTGATGGACTCGTCGCCGGCGAGGTGGGCGACGCTGCGTACGTGGCCGACGTTCTCGGCGACGAGGACGAGCACGACCGGCAGGAACATGGGCACGACCGCCCAGTCGAGGGACGGCGTGGAGAAGTCGGGGAGGCCGAACCAGGCTGCCTCCTTGAACGCCGAGGTGTCGACCTGGCCGGCGATCAGCGCGGCCACGTATCCCACCACGACGCCGATCAGGATCGAGAGCCGGGCGATGATGCCGCGGAAGGCGACGGCGACGACCAGCACGGTGGCCAGGGTGATCGCGGCGACCAGGACCGCGCCGTTGTCAGGATTGGCCGGGTCGCCGCCGACCACGTTGTTGGTCGCGGCGGAGGCCAGGTTGAGCCCGATCAGCGCGACGATCGCACCGGTCACCACCGGCGGCATCAGCGCCTCGATCCAGCCGGTGCCGGTGATCATCACGATCACACCGACCAGCGCCAGCAGCGCACCGGTGACCAGGATCCCGAAGAGCGCCGACCCCATCCCGCCCTCACCCATCGCGGCACCGATCGGCGCGATGAACGCGAACGACGACCCCAGATAGCTGGGCAGCCGATTGCGCGTGATCAGCAGGAAGAGCAGCGTGCCGACACCGGAGAAGAACAGAGTCGTGGTCGGCGGGAAGCCGGTGAGCAGCGGCACCAGGAACGTCGCGCCGAACATCGCGACCACGTGCTGGCCGCCGAAGCCGATCGTCCGTGGCCAGCTCAGTCGCTCACCGGGTTTGACGATCGCCCCGTCGCGTACGGTCTTGCCGTTGCCGTGCAGATCCCAACCGAATCGCATCTCGCACCTCTTCCGCTCTCGTACGGCGCGATTCGCCGCCAGCCGAACGATAGGGCCGATTCACGCGAGTGCGGAAGCCATCCGCTCCGTAGGGTTGAAGACATGACGATCCGTATCGGAGTCCAGCTCCAGCCCCAGCACGCCGACTACGACCAGATCCGTGACGCCGTGCGCCGCGCCGAGGACATCGGCGCCGACATCATCTTCAACTGGGACCACTTCTACCCGCTCTATGGCGAGCCCGAAGGCAAGCACTTCGAGGCCTGGACCATGCTCGGGGCCTGGGCGGAGCAGACCACACGCGCCGAGATCGGCTGCCTGGTGACCTGCAACTCCTACCGCAACCCCGAGCTGCTCGCCGACATGGCCCGCACCGTCGACAACATCTCCGGTGGCCGTCTGGTCTTCGGCATCGGCTCGGGCTGGTTCGAGAAGGACTACACCGAGTACGGCTACGACTTCGGCACCGCCGGCGGCCGCCTCGACGCACTCGGTGAGGCCCTCCCGCGGATCGAGGCGCGCTGGGCGAAGCTCAACCCCGCCCCGCTGGGCCGATCAGGTTCGGGCAAGATGCCGGTCCTGATCGGTGGTGGCGGGGAGAAGAAGACCCTCAAGTACGTCGCCAAGCACGCCGACATCTGGCACTCCTTCTCCGACGTGGCCACCCTGGAGCGCAAGCGTGGCGTGCTCGCCGGTCACTGCGAGGCGATCGGGCGCGACGTGAACGAGATCGAGATCTCGACCGCCGCCGACAGCGCGGAGGCCGCCAAGCCGCTCTACGACGCCGGTGCCACGTTGTTCACCTACGGCGTCGGCGGTCCCGACTTCGACCTCGGGCCGCTGGAGGACCTGGTCGCCTGGCGTGACTCGCTCGGCGCCTGACCGTTCACCGAGCTACCTCGGTGAGCATCCCGAGGTCAGCCGACGACGACCGTCCCCGTGGTCGCCAACAGGTCCGCGTACGCCTTGGAGAGCTGCTGCGTCACCGGCCCGCGCTCGATCGGCCGACCGTCGAGGGAGACCACCGGGGTGAGCCCGCCCATCGTGTGCAGTCGCGCCGGTTCTCGAACGAGCGCATCGACGCCGTCGACAGGTTGCGAGGTCCAGACCACATCGCGATCCGCTGAGTCACGTTGCCCAACGTATCGACAGGACCATGAAGTTGCTGAGTGAACTACTCCAGATGGCCCGAGCGGCGGTTTCCCATAGTCCGTTCGGGCTAGGTACGCTCGACGTTCGCTCCATGCTCATCTGAAGGTCCCCCAACCCCAGGATCGCTGTGTCTTCCTCCAAGATCCCCGCCGAGCCGTCGCTCGGACGGATGGCCGTCCTCGACGCCGTCCGCCTCTTCGCAGCCGTTGCGGTGGTGCTCTACCACTTCACCGCACGTGCTCATGACCCGTGGCGCGAGGGCACCGTCTCCTCCGACATCTTCCCGGACCTGTCGAGCTTCACGGTCTTCGGGCAGTTCGGCGTCGACCTCTTCTTCATCATCTCGGGGTTCGTGATCCTGATGTCGGCGTGGGGGCGCGACGTCAGCTCGTTCACGACGTCGCGGATCACCCGGCTCTTCCCTGGCTACTGGGCGGCCGTGCTGCTGACCGCGGGCCTGTTGATGTTCGTGTGGAGCCCGGACGACAAGCACGTCGCTCTCACCGACGTAGGTGTGAACCTGACGATGCTGCAGACGGCCTTCTCGGTGCCGATGGTGGACGGCGTCTACTGGACGCTCTGGTTCGAGCTGCGGTTCTACGTCCTGGTCGGGATCCTGATGATGTTCGGCCTGACCGGTGCCCGCGTGCTGGCCTTCGCGGCCATCTGGCCGGCCGCCGCCGTCCTGGCCGATGCCGCCGGAGCGGGGCTGCTCAGCGACGTACTGATCGCGGAGTACGCCCCGATGTTCGCCGGTGGGATGGCGCTCTACATGGTGGCGCGCGACAAGCGGAACCTGCTGGCGTGGCTGGTTCTGGTGCAGAACGTCGCCCTCGGCGCCGGTTGGGCATCGCTCAACACCCGCGCTCGGCTGATGGAGTGGACCACCTTCGAGCCGCCGGTGATGTGGTGCGTGCTGGCCAGCCTGGCGTGCTTCGTGCTCGTCGCGCTGGTGACCCTCACGCCCGTCGCCCGGATCACCGGCAGCTGGCTCACCACGGCCGGTCTGCTGACCTACCCGCTCTACCTCATCCACCAGTACTGGGGCTTTGCGGTCATCCGCCTGCTCAGCGACGACCTGCCGCGCTATGCGGTCCTGGCCATCGCCGTCGGTGCCTCGCTCGTGCTCGCCTGGCTGATCCACCGTCTCGTGGAGCGGCCGCTCTCCCCGCTGCTCAAGCGTGGCCTCAAGCGCGCCTTCGAGTCGTTGGCTCACGAGGACGGCCGTCCCCGGACCAAGCGCACCCCGGCCCCCACCCGCACCCACGTGGACGCGTCCGCGCCCGAGCGCGAGATGGAGTCCGCGAGCCGCTGAGGCTCAAGCCGTGTCTGTGGAGGCGGCCTGGGCGCTCGGAGCGAGGCTGATCGAGATCGAGTTGATGCAGAACCGGTCGCCGGTCGGGGTGCCGTAGCCGTCGGGGAAGACGTGGCCGAGGTGGGAACCGCAGTTGGCGCAGCGCACCTCCACGCGGTCCATGCCGTGCGACTTGTCCTCGATGTACTCGATCGTCTCGCTGATCGGCTGGTAGAAGGACGGCCAGCCGCAGCCGGAGTGGAACTTGGTGTCGGACTCGAACAGCTTGGCCTGGCAGGCCTTGCACGAGTAGACGCCCTTGGTCTCGGTGTCGGTGTACTCACCCTTGAACGCCGGCTCGGTCCCCGCCTGGCGCAGGACGGCGTACTCCTCGGGCGACAGCTCAGCGCGCCACTCCTCGTCGGACTTCTCCACGTTGTAACCCATGGTTCAAATGGTACGTCCGCGATGGGTGCCGAGCTCCGTTGCCCGGCCCCACGTCCTGTGAGCGGGCGGCGGTCAGAACCCGGTGATGCAGTAGGGCAGCGGGCCGCCGTCGGCCATCGCGGCCCAGGTCTCGATCGCCTCGGGTGAGCCGGTGATCCGGCCCGAGGCGGCCAGCGTGCGTACGTCCACACCGCCGAGATAGAGCGCGCCGAGGGTGTCCGCGGCCAGCGCCACGTTCGGGATGGTATCCGTCGGGATGACCTCGGCCCGGCCGTCCCTGACCGCGACCCGCCAGGTGCCGGAGGCATGGCCGAGTGGGTCCTCGATGCCGAGAGCGATCTCACCGTCTGCGTACCAGGGCCGTCCCTGCAGGGCCTTGACCGGGTCGAGGACGCGCATCCACAAGAAGTCGTCGAGCTCGGCGCTCTTGACCGCGAACGGCTCCGCGAGCGCCCAGTAGAGCGGGTCCTGCACGGGCGCCTTGGCCCAGCCGACCCGCTCGACGAGGTCGATGTCGGCGAGGAAGCGCCACAGGCGAAGGTAGGCCGACGGCGTCAGCGCCACCAGGTCGACGACCTTGGCCATCCGCAGGCCGGAGTCGTTGCGCTCGTCCGCTGTCCTGTAGACGACATAACCGTCGGGCGTGCCCCCGCTGTCGAGGTGCACCCCGACCCGCTGCTTGGACTCGTCCTTGGAGTCGCCGGCGAAGTCATAGGCGCTGGAGAGCCACGGTTCGTAGTAGTGCGGCCGGGTGACCGAGCCGCGGGTGCGGTCCTGGAAGGTGCCGTAGATGCCCGCGACCGTCTTCCAGGCCTCGGCCGGCTCGGCGAGCACGACCGAGCCGTCGTCGGTGATCGCGTCCTCGCGGAACCGGAACTTCGAGGTGACGTCGACCTCGACCTGGCGCACGTGGGTGGCGGTCCCGAACCCGAAACGTCCGTAGATCGATCCCTCCGAGACGGTCAGCGCGGCCAGCGGAATCCCCTCGGCGACGGCGTCGGCCAGCGTGACCGTCATCAGCTTGCGCAGCAGTCCCTGCCGGCGGTGGGTGGGTGCGACGGTGACGTCGCTGATCAGGCGGGTGGGCAGGCTCGTCCCGCCGCCGACGTTGACCGGCGCCGTCCACGACGAGAACGTCGAGACCGGCATCGTCGCCGAGGCGAGCTCGGAGGGCTCCGACCAGGCACCGAGCAGGGTCAGCGCGTCGTTCCGGGTGTGCGCTCGCCAGGCCTCGAACCCGTCGTCGTTGCCGCGGGTCTGGTGGAACCCCCGCCGCGTCGCTTCGTACCATCCCTTCAGCAACGTCTCGTCCCCGTCGGAGGGGTCGAGACTGCGGAAGACGAGGCCAGGATGGTCGAGGCGGTGCATGAGGGAAACGTACGCTTCCCCGGCACCGCCCCGCGACAGCTTTATGCGTCCGCGCCCTCGGCTGTCCCGGCCGCCCCGGCGGCCGCCGGAGCGGGTGTCGGGAGCTGGCGACGCCGTCGCGCCAGCAGCCAGAGCGGAACCCCGACCAGCGCGATGACCGGCACCCACGGGATCACCACGCCCGCGCCGGTGGCGAGCCAGGTCCCGGCCGCGCGGAGCGCTCCCCATCCGGCGCTCAGCCCGGGGAGGAATCCCGAGTCCGAGCCGTCGGCGGGGGTGGTGCCGTCGCGCGAGATGCTGACCGTGATCGTCGAGAGCGAGGTCTGGTCGGCGAGGTGAGCCTGCTGGGCGAGCAGCGAGTTGAGCTCCGCCTCGCGGCTGGCGAGCTCGGACTCGATCGAGATCACGTCGCCGATCCGCTCGGCGCGGGCGAGCAGCGTACGGATCCGTTCGATGCTCGCGCGGGCGTTCTTCACACGGACGTCGGTGTCGACCACTTCGGTGGTGACGTCGGTGGCGGTGGTGCTGGAGTCGACCAGCGCGCCGAGCTTCTCGAGCTCCGCCATCGCTTCGGCGAAGGAGGCCGACGGGATGCGGAGGACCATCCGGGCGTGGCCTGGCCTGCCGTCCTCGTCGGTGCCGGTCTCCTGCTCGGCGACCTGGCCGGAGTGCTTGTCGGTGACGTGCTGGACCCGCGTACGGGCCTTGGCCACGTCCTTGACCTCGGTGGCGATGGCGCCGGTGGAGATGATCGCCTGCTTGGCGACCGCCGGAGCCTGCTTGGTGTCCTGGCCGGGCTCCGCCGCCTGCTTCTCGGCCGCCGTGCCCTCGGCGGCCCGGCCACCGCCGGTGTCGGCCAAGGACGTCTCGGCCGATCCGGAGTCGGCGGACTCGTTCGAGCCCGCCGACCCGCCGCACGCGGTCAGAGCAAGGACGCTGATGATGGTGATCGCAAGGGCCATACCCGAGCTAGGCCGGACCTTTGCTGTTCTCATGCACTGTGTACGCCCCGGGGCACCGTTCCGCTGCAGCGAAGGGCTAGTCACTTCGGGCCATTTCGCCCGCGCGCGGCGGCCCGGGGTCAGTTCGTCGCCGCGGCGACCACCAGGGCGATGGTCTCGGAGACGATGTCGGCGCGCATCTCGGCGAGCGGCTCACCCTCGGAGTCCCCGGACAGCACCGGCACGTGGATGTGGCCCTGCTTGGTGTCGATCTCGAGTGCGTCGCGCAGCGCAGTGGCGCGGTAGGCGGACTCGTTCGACAGATAGTCGCCGCCGGCGCCGGCCACCGCCGTGGAGCCCGGCGTCGGGTCCTCCCGGGTGACCGGGGTCGTCGAGCCGGCCGGGATCTCGGTGATCGTGTGGTTGATGTTCACCGGGAAGGTGCCGGTCACCTCGGCCTTCATCGCGTCGGTCGGAAGCGTGGTCCGGGTCCACTGCGGCTGCGGGGTCTCGTGAGGCAGGTCCTCGGGGATCGGGATGGTCTCGTCGACGCTGACCCGGTCGTTGTCGGGGAAGGTGCCTCGATGGGCACCGTTCCAGTACTCCAGGTCGAAGCGTCCCTCTCGACCCTGGCTGATGGTGATGGCCGTGTCGACCGTACGCCGCCCCGGCACCAGGTGCGGCAGGAACGCGCGCTCGACGATGCCGTCGGCGAACGGTGCCCACAGCACCGGGACCACCACGGTCTGGATCTCGACCGGCCCGTCGGGGGTCTGCACGGTGCGCCCATCCATCGCCAGTGAGACCGCGCCCGAGGGGTTGGACTGCCGGATGTTGCGGTCGAGGGTGAACGGATCGAAGCCGGAGGCCAGCACCTGCCGCTGCCTGCCGTGCTTGCCGCCACCGAAGGAGGTCGTGTCGATGCCTCGCGACGCCTGGTCGAAGGCCCGCGCCACCTTCCGGCGGGCGTCCTCGGACCAGCTCGGGAAGCCCGGGGCCACCCGAGCGATCTCGAGCTCACCGGCGAGACGTGCCCAGTAGAGCGGACGATCGTCGCTGCGCGGCAGGTCGCCGCCGGCGTCGCCGCGGCCCTGGACCCGGTCGACCGCTCGTTGCCACAGGGCCTGGCCCGCGAGCCGCGCGGCGGCGACGGCCGCCTTGCTGTGTCCCGCCTCGCAGACGGCTGTCCTCACCGCGCCGGCGACGTCGTCGAACCCGGAGCGGGCCAGGATGTCGGCGACTGCCGGATCGGTGAGGCGGGTGTGCTCCACCCGGGTGGCCGGGGAGGCGATGGTCCCGCACTCGCGGTCGGGGCTCGCCGTCGCGGGAGCGCCGGTGGTGAGTCCGAGGGTCATGGCCGTGATGGCCAGGGCCGCGGCGGCGCGAGGGAGCGCCGAGGTTCGAGTCGTCATGCGTGGTCCTTCAGAAGGTGGGTCGCCGGACGTTGCAGCGGATCATGCCGGTCGCGGGACGTACTGGCTAGGGCATGTCTGGCAAATCCACGCCCGCTACGCGACGTTTCGCATCCGATCTGGCTGCGTTGCCGCCACTCGACAGCCTCCAGGATGCCTTCGCGGCGGCGCCTTGCCAGATCGGCCCGAAACGCCGCTCGCGGCCGCCGTGTCTTTACCAGACATGCCCTAGTGCCTTATCGGCTCATCACGAGCGATTTCGCTGGGTGGGCGACCCCGGAGACGGCTAGGTTGACCGCATGGCCAAGACACCGCCGGCACACGTGCAGGTAGGCGAGCGCGAGGTGCGGATCTCCAGCCCTGACCGGATCATCTACGAGGCGACCGACCGGACTCCTGAGGTCACGAAGCTGATGGTCGCGGAGTTCTTCGCGACCGTCGGTGACCCGCTGATGCGGGCGCTGCGGGAGCGTCCGACCGCCTTGGAGCGCTGGCCCGATGGTTGGCGTGAGGGGATGAAGCTGGCCACCGGGCCAACTGACAAGGAGGGCGAGGGCTTCTATCAGAAACGCACGCCCAAGGGTGCTCCCGACTATCTCGAGGAGGTGCAGGTGACCTTCCCGAGCGGGCGTACGGCGCGCGAGATCTGTCCCACCGAGGCCGCGATCCCGGTCTGGTGTGCCCAGATGGGTGCCCTCACCTTCCACCCGTGGCCGGTTCGCCGCGACACCGGGTCGGATGTGTCCAGTGACCATCCCGACGAGCTGCGCATCGACCTCGACCCCCAGCCGGGCACCGACTTCTCCGACGTCGTGCGGGTCGCCGGCGTCGCCAAGGAGGCCCTGGAGGACCTCGGCCTGCGCGGTTTCGCGAAGACGAGCGGCAACCGCGGCGTACACATCTATGTACGCATCCGTCCCGAGTGGACCTTTGAGGAGCTGCGCCACGCGGCGATCGGCTTCGGCCGCGAGCTGGAGCGACGTGACGGGGGAGTGACCACCGCGTGGTGGAAGGAGGAGCGCGGCGAGCGCATCTTCGTCGACTTCAACCAGAACAACCGAGATCGGACCATCGCTTCGGCCTACTCGCTGCGTCCCAGGCCCGGGGCCCCGGTCTCCACCCCGCTCACCTGGGATGAGCTGGCCGATCTGAAGGATCCGCGCGAATTCAACCTCTTCACGGTCCCCGACCTCCTCGAGGACGGTGACCGCTGGGAGCGGATCGACGACGAGGCGTACGACCTCACGCCTCTGCTCGACCTCTGGGAGTCGCTGCCCGGGGGAGAGCTCAACTTTCCGCCCGACTACCCGAAGATGCCGGGTGAGCCGCCGCGGGTGCAGCCGAGCAAGAAGGTCGCCGCCCATTGGGATGACGAGGGCAACCGAGTCGAGCAGTAGTCACCACCCCTGGGACATGACTCGCTCGCGGGCCTCGGCCACGGCGGAACCAGAGGCCCGACGGGTCATTCGGCGCAGCACGATCGGTGCCAGGATCAGGCCGGCGACGGCCCAGATGCCCAGGACGCCGATCATCTCCAGGGTGCGCCAGGACTCGCCGATCTCCACGGCGACCTGGGACTCGGGCAGCATCGCCGAGCGGGCGCCCAGCCCCAGCCAGTAGTAGGG
>NZ_JBOHDN010000293.1:0-3115 GCF_050699375.1 Nocardioides sp.
GAGTCAGTGAGCTGATGCGGTCGGCGACCATGGCGGGATGCTCCTCGATGGACTAAGTTGTATGACAAGCAACGAACTTATCCGATGAGTGGCGAGGAGTCCAGAGCGTGCCCAGTGATCAGGTGAGTGATCAGGTGAGTGATCAGGTGAGCGATCAGGTGAGCGATCAGGTGAGCGATCAGGTGAGCGATCAGGTGAGCGATCAGGTGAGCGATCAGGTGGCAGTCGCCCGACAGTTCCCCCGATGGCGCGATCTCGCGCCCTTCCTCCGGCCGCGGCCGCTCCGCCTGCGCGCCACAGAGCGCCGGTTGACCCGCTGTCTCAGCGTCGACGACCTGGAGCGGGAGGCGCGGAGGCGGGTGCCCACTGCGGTCTGGGACTACGTCGACGGTGGCTCGGACGGCGAGCACGCGATGCGCCGCAACCGGGCAGCCTTCGACCGCGTCGAGCTGCGGCCCACCGCCTTCGGCCAGGTGGCAGAGCCCGAGGTGCGTACGACGATCCTCGGTCGCCCCGCGGCCGCGCCGATCGTGCTGGCACCGACCGGCTACACCCGGCTCAGCCACCACACCGGCGAGCGGGCGGTCGCCGCGGCGGCGGCCGCGGCCGGGCTGCCCTACACCCTGTCGACGTACGCGACGACCTCGATCACCGACGTCGCGCGCGCTTCCCCGCAGGGACGAAACTGGTTCCAGATCTACCTGATGAAGGACCGGGCGGTGACGCTGGAGCACATCACCGAGGCGGCCGAGCAGGGCTATGAGGCGCTGATGCTGACGATCGACACGACCGTGACCGGAATGAAGCGCAAGGACAAGCTCAACGGGTTCGCGATCCCGCCACAGCTGACCCTGCGTACGTTCGCGGGCATGGCCCGCCACCCCGGCTGGGCGGCGAACATCCTGACGACCGAGCCGCTGCGGTTCGCGACGTTCCCCGAGGGCTCGCACTACGGGCGCTGGGGCATGTCCAACGAGCTGCGTGAGCAGGCGATCCGGCCCTCGGACATCACCTGGCTCAAGGAGCACTGGGACGGCCCGGTGGTGGTCAAGGGCGTGCTCTCGGTCGCCGACGCGGTGGCCTGTGTGGACGCGGGTGCCGACGCGCTGGTGCTCTCCAACCACGGCGGTCGCCAGCTCGACCGGGCACCGGTGCCGCTGGAGCTGTTGGTGGCCGTGGCCGACGCGGTCGGCTCTCGGACGGAGGTCTACATCGACTCCGGGGTGCGCTCCGGCGGCGACATCGCGGCCGCTCTCGGGTTCGGCGCCCGGGGTGTGGTGATCGGCCGGCCCTATCTCTACGGGCTGATGGTCGGCGGGCAGCAGGGTGTCGACGCCACGCTGACGATGCTCGTCGAGGAGCTGCGCCGGACTATGTGCCTGCTCGGCACTGCCGAGATCGCCGCGATCGGACCCGAGCACGTGCGGCTGAGGTCGGCATGACCGGCGACCTCGTGTCCGACCTGCGCGCGGCCCTCGGTGATCGCGCCGTGCTGACCGATCCCGCCGACATGGCGGCGTACGTCACCGACTGGACCGGCAGCTTCACCGGCACCGCCCTCGCGGTGGTGCGCCCGGCCTCGACCTCTGAGGTGGCGACGGCGGTCCGGCTGTGCGCGGCGGCGGGCGTCGGGGTCGTCCCGCAGGGCGGCAACACCGGCCTCGTCGGCGGCGGCGTGCCGGATTCCGGCGGCGACCAGATCGTCCTCTCGCTCGGCCGGATGCGTCGCGTCCGGGAGGTCGACCCGGTCGCCGACACCCTCACCGTCGAGGCAGGTACGCCGCTGGCGACCGTGCAGTCCGCGGCTGCCGACGCCGGGCGGCTGTTCCCGCTCTCGCTCGGCTTCGAGGGGTCGTGCACGATCGGCGGCACGATCGCGACAAACGCCGGCGGCACCGCGGTGCTGCGCTACGGGATGGTGCGCGAGCTGGTGCTGGGGCTCGAGGTCGTGCTCCCCGACGGCCGGGTCTGGGACGGGTTGCGGCCACTGCGCAAGGACAACACCGGCTACGACCTCAAGCAGCTGTTCATCGGGTCGGAAGGCACGCTCGGGGTGGTCACCGCGGCGGTGCTCCGGCTGCTGCCCGCGACGCCGCGCCGGGCGACCGCCTTCGTGGCGCTCGAGTCGGTCGAGGCGGCGACGGCACTGCTTCCCCTTCTCCGGGAGCACGGCGGTGGGCAGCTCACGACCTGGGAGCTGCTCGGCCGCCAGGCGCTCGACCTGGTGCTCGCCCACCTGCCCGGGGTCCGGGACCCGTTCGGCACCCGGCACGAGTGGTACGGCCTGGTCGAGATCGCCGGCACCTCCGACGATGTCGACGAGCGGCTCGAGGACGCGCTGTCGGCTGCCGCATCCCAGGGTCTTCTCCTCGACGCCGTCCTCGCCGGCAGCCCTGCCCAGCGCGAGTCGCTGTGGGCGTTGCGCGAGGGTGTCTCGGAGGCCCAGAAGAGCGAGGGCGCCACGCTCAAGCACGACGTCACCCTCCCGATCAGCTCGCTTGCTCGGTTCGTCGCCGAGGTCGGACCGGTGCTTCAGGAGGCGCTCCCGGGTGTGCGGCTGGTGACCTACGGTCACGTCGGCGACGGCAACCTGCACTACAACCTCTCCGCGCCGGTCGGGGACGACGCTGCTTTGCAGGCCCGCGCCGGGGCCCTCACCCGGATCATCTACGACGCCGTCGCCGCCCTCGGCGGCAGCATCTCCGCCGAGCACGGCATCGGCGCGCTCAAGCGGGATGCTGTCGCTGCGTACAAGTCGGGTGTCGAGGTCGACCTGATGCGAGCCGTCAAGCAGGCGATCGACCCCGGCGGAGTCATGAACTCACGAAAGGTGCTCCCGTAACGGGCCTCGACCCGACGGAAGGGGGCATTTTCCCGCCATGGCGGGAAAATGCAGGCCCTCAACTGCCCGGCGCACCGCACTTCCGCGCCATGGCGGGAAAGTGCCACCGCCCGAACATCACAGCCCCTGGGCGACCCGGTAGTACACCTGGTTCCAGCGCACCTGGTCGGCGAAGCCGCGCCGGGTGGTGTCCTCGTCGATGACCAGGAGCTCGGTGCGGGCGATGTTCGCGAAGACCTCGAAGGCCTCGAGGCCGGCGGCGGTCGACATCAC
>NZ_JBOHDN010000294.1:0-7604 GCF_050699375.1 Nocardioides sp.
GAGTACGACGCGACCCACTCGCCGATGTTCCACCAGGTCGAGGGCCTCGCCATCGACGAGGGCATCTCGATGGCGAACCTCAAGGGCACCCTGGACCACTTCGCCACCCAGATGTTCGGCGAGGGCATCGTGACCCGGTTCCGGCCGTCGTACTTCCCCTTCACCGAGCCCTCCGCGGAGGTCGACCTGACCTGCTTCGTCTGCCGTGGCGCCCAGGTCGTCGACGCCGGAGACGGTCAGACCATCACCTGCCGCACCTGCAAGGGCGAGGGCTGGATCGAGTGGGGCGGCTGCGGGATCGTGAACCCACGCGTCCTGGTCGCCTGTGGGGTCGACCCCGAGAAGTACAGCGGCTTCGCGTTCGGGATGGGCATCGACCGTACGTTGATGTTCCGCACCGGCCTGTCCGACCTGCGCACCCTCTTCGAGGGTGACGTCCGGCTCACTACTGCATTCGGGAGCGAACTGTGAAGGCCCCCCTCTCCTGGATCAAGGAGTACGTCTCGCTGCCGGAGGATCTCGGCATCGAGGAGATCACCGACCGGCTGACCGCGCTCGGCCTCAAGCTGGAGGCGATCGAGACCTCCGGCGCCGGCATCGAGGGACCGCTCGTGGTGGGCACGGTGCTCACCCAGGAGCCCGAGCCGCAGAAGAACGGCAAGGTCATCAACTGGTGCACCGTCGACGTCGGCGAGGCCAACGGCACCGGTGAGCCGCAGGGGATCGTCTGCGGCGCGCACAACTTCAAGGCCGGTGACAAGGTCGTCGTGATCCTGCCCGGCGGCGTCCTCCCCGGAAACTTCCAGATCTCCGCGCGGAAGACGTACGGACACATGAGCGCCGGAATGATCTGCTCCGCCCGCGAGCTCGGGCTGGGGGAGGAGGCCGACGGCATCATCGTGCTGCCGGCCGACGCTCCCGCGCCCGGGACCGACGCGCGCGAGGTGCTCGGGCTCGGCGAGGAGATCATCGAGTTCGAGATCAACCCGGACCGTGCGTACGCCCTGTCGCTGCGCGGTATCGCACGCGAGGCGGCGCTCGCCTTCTCGAATGAGCACAGCGACGTGCCGTTCGCAGATCCGGCCCAGGTCGACGCACCCATAGCCGACGGGTCGGGTTATCCGGTCCGGCTCGACGACGACGGCTGCGACTACTTCGTCACCCGGGTGATCACCGGGTTCGACCCGAGCGCGCCGACGCCCGACCTCATCAAGAAGCGGCTCGCGGCCACCGGCGTACGTTCGATCTCGCTGGCCGTCGACGTCTCCAACTACGTGATGATGGAGCTCGGCCAGCCGACGCACTGCTATGACAAGGCCAAGCTGTCCGGCGACATCGTGGTGCGGCGGGCGAGCGAGGGCGAGAAGATCACCACGCTCGACGATGTCGTCCGGGTGCTCTCCGAGGAGGACCTGCTGATCACCGACGACTCCGGCCCGATCGGCATCGCCGGTGTCATGGGTGGGGCGTCCACGGAGATCTCGGAGTCGACCACGGACATCGTGGTCGAGGCCGCGCACTTCGACCCGACCACCGTCTTCCGCTCCCAGAAGCGGCACAAACTGCCCTCGGAGGCGTCCAAGCGCTTCGAGCGTGGCGTCGACCCGCTGCTGCCGCCGGCGGCAGCGGAGCGGGTGGTCGAGCTGCTGGTCGAGCACGGCGGCGGCACCGCTGCCGGTGTCTCCGAGGTCGGTCCGACGGCGTCGCCGTCGACCCGTGCGCCGCTGAAGACCATCACGATCCCGGTCTCGCTGCCGGCTCGGATCATCGGGCTCGACGTCGACGACGCGACGGTCGTGAGGTCGCTGGAGCTGATCGGCGCCGGCGTCACCGTCTCGGGCGACTCGCTGACCGCGACGATCCCGACCTACCGCGTCGACCTCAACGATCCCTACGACCTGATCGAGGAGGTCGCCCGGATCGTCGGCTACGACAAGGTGCCTTCGGTGCTCCCGCGTCGCGCCACCGGTGGCGGCCTGACCCGAGCCCAGCAGCTGCGCCGCCGGATCGGGCGCGTCCTCGCTGGTGCCGGACTGGTCGAGGTCGTCGACTTCCCGTTCGTGGGCGAGGCCGACTTCGATCGTCTCGGGTTGCCGGCCGACGATGTCCTGCGGAACACCGTCAAGCTGGCCAACCCCTTGAGCAGCGAGGAGCCGGCCTACACCACGACGCTCCTCCCGGGGCTCCTGAAGGTGGCCGCGCGCAACATCTCCCGAGGTCAGGACGGGGTCGCTCTCTTCGAGACCGCGACCGTCGCCTTCCCGATCGAGCAGGCGGCGCCGATCTACGGCGTCGACCGGCGCCCGACCGAGGAGGAGATGGAGAAGCTCCTCGCGGCGATCCCGCGCCAGCCGCTGCACCTGGCCACCGTCCTCGCCGGGGAACGTACGCGGGGTGGCTGGTGGGGTTCCGCCGAGACCGCTTCGTGGTCGGATGCCATCGATGTCGTACGTCGCCTGGGCGCCGACCTCGGCGTGCCGGTCGAGGTCGCCTCGGCGTCGCGGGCGCCGTGGCACCCCGGTCGTTGCGCGGTCGTCTCGGTCGACGGCGTCGAGTTCGGTCACGCCGGTGAGCTGCACCCGAAGGTCTGCAAGGCGTTCGGGCTGCCGGTTCGTTCGGCAGCGGTCGAGATCGACCTCGACTTCCTGATCTCGAAGGTGCCCGCCACGGCGCCCGGCCCGGTCTTCTCGACCATGCCGGTCGCCAAGGAGGACGTCGCGCTCATCGTGCCCGCCGAGGTGACGGTCGCGGCCGTCGAGGCCGCGCTGCGCGAGGGCGCCGGAGACCTGCTGGAGACGGTGCGGCTCTTCGACGTCTACGAGGGCGACCAGGTCGGCGAGGGCAAGAAGTCGCTCGCCTTCGCGCTGCGCTTCCGCGCCGCCGATCGCACGCTGAAGGCCGAGGAGACCGCATCCGCCCGTGTGGCGGCGGTCGCCAAGGCCGCCGAGCTGACCGGCGCCACCCCGCGCTGAGGTCCTGTGTCAGTTCCCCGCACGTGCGGGGAACTGACACAGAGCGGTCAGCTCTGCGACGTCATTTCCGCGCATACGTGCGGATGTGGCAGATGGCATCCTCGCGGATCGGCGGTCGGTGTCGACGAACGCGTCGAAGTCGTGCCCGAAGTAGTCCGGGAAGTCCAAGGACTCGGCGAGCTGGCAGAACATCTCGGCGCTGTTGGTCCACCTCGATGCTGATAGCCGTACGACTCGATACCCGAGCGTCGTCAGGCTGCTGATCCCGTCGTCCCAGACGGGCCTGCTCCAGACGAGTGAGACGCCACCGTTGAGGAGCAGCGAGTAGTCGTACCGACTGAAGTCGTCGGGGCCGAAGGCTGCCATCGCGCCATCTTGGCAGATCTGCGTCCCTCAGCTCAGTGCGTCGCGGAGGACGGCCAGGACAGTGTCGATGTCCTCCGGGGTCGTCTCCCACGAAGTGACGAAGCGGACCTGCCCACCGAGGCGGTAGAAGAGCACCCCGGCCGCCTCCAGGCGGTCGGCGGTCTCGTCGGGGAGGTTCACCCAGGCCAGGTTGGCGTCGACGGAGTTGGTGATGCGTACGCCTGCCGCCTCCAGGCCGGCGGCGAGCTCGGCCATCCGGTCGTTGGCGTTACGAGCGTTGCGGAGCCAGAGGTCGTCGGTGAGATAGGCGAGCAGCTGTGCGGACTGGAAGCGCATCTTGGAGGTGACGTGACCGGAGCGCTTGGTGCGGTAGACCAGCTCGTCGGCGGGGGAGTCGGAGAAGCAGACGATCGCCTCGGCCGAGAGTGCGCCGTTCTTGGTCGCGCCCAGGGACAGCACGTCCACACCGGCTCGCCAGGTCAGGTCGGCAGCCGATGCGCCGGTGGCGACGACGCCGTTGGCGAAACGAGCACCGTCCAGATGCACCCGCAGGTCACGGGTCTTCGCGATCCCGGTGAGCTCGGAGATCTCCGCGGCGGAGTAGGCCGTCCCGTAGTCGGACGGCGAGGTCAGCGAGAGGACGGCAGGCTGGGAGTGGTGCGGGTCGCCCCAACGTACGCCGTCCAGGTGGGCCTGCAGCGCCTCGGGAGCCATCTTGTAGCCCTCTCCCGCGAGGCCGGTCATCACCGCACCGCCGGCCAGCAGCGAGGTCGCACCGCCCTCGCTCGTCAAGATGTGCGCGCTCTCGTGGCAGACCACCGATCCCCAGGGTGGCGGCAGCGCGGAGAGCGAGAGCGCGTTGGCGGCGGTGCCGCTCATCACCGGGAAGACCCGGGCGCGCGGGTGCTCGAAGACCTCCCGCACCCGTTCCTCGAGCGCGGCGGTGACCTCGTCGCCGCCGTAGGCGAGAGCTGAGCCGGAGTTGGCGGCGGCCATCGCCTCCAGGATCGCGGGGGAGACGGCGGCGGCGTTATCAGAGCGCAGTTCGATGGTCACCGCTCTATTCTCCTCATAGGGGTCTGCTGCCTCCGCAGGAGGTTCTGAATATCCCGTACGTACGCGATATATCGCTATGGCAGAATGGGCGGCTGTGACGACGCTGAGTGTGCTGGACGAGGTCACCTGGGACGGTGCACCGGTAGCCGGTGAGCGCACCCGGGCGCTGCTGCGGGCCCTGGTCGACGCCGGTCCGCGGGGCGCGTCCGAGGCTGCGCTGGTCGAGGACGTCTGGGGGCGCGACGACATCCCGGCCCATCCCTCGAAGGCGCTCCAGGTGGTGGTCTCGCGGGCGAGGACGGCGACCGACGCGGAGGCGATCGAGCGTACGCCGCGGGGCTACCGCCTCAGCCTGGGTGCCGCCGAGGTCGACGCCTGGTCGCTTCGGCCGCATGCGCTGGGGCTGGCCGCCGAGAAGAGGTACGCCGAGGCGCTCCCGCTGCTCGAGCGGCTCGAGGACCTCGACCCCGACGAGGAGGTCACCGAGGGGGTGCTGCGAGCCGTCGCCGCGGTGCACGGTGCTCCGGCGGCTCTGGAGCGCTTCGAGACGTACCGCGCCGGTCTGGCCGACGGTCTGGGTGTCGACCCGAGCCTGCGGCTGAGGGCGCTCCACGCCGAGCTGCTCGCGCGCGATCGTCCGGTGCGGTCGGGGCTGCGTCATGACGCCGACGTGCTGATCGGCCGCGAGGAGGACACCGCCGAGGTCTCGGTGCTGCTGAAGAGCTCGCGCGTCGTCACGATCCTCGGTCCCGGCGGGCTCGGCAAGACCAGCCTGGCGCAGGTGCTCGCCCACGACGCCGAGCATCCGGTGGTCCACTTCGTCGAGCTGGTCGGCGTGACCTCGCCCGACGACCTCACCGGTGAGGTGGGCTCCGCCCTCGGCGTCCGCGACTCGGTCGCGGGGCGCGACCGGCTCACGCCCGAGCAGCGCGCCGACGTACGCTCCCGGATCGCCCAGCAGCTCGACGGCCCACCCACGCTGCTCGTGCTCGACAACTGCGAGCACATCGTGGCCGCGGTCGCCGACCTGGTCGCCTTCCTGGTCGCGACGGTGCGTGACCTGACCGTGCTGACGACCTCCCGCAGCCCCCTCGCCATCGGCGCGGAGCGGGTCTACCCGCTCGGCCGCCTGGGGACGTACGACGGCAGCGAGCTCTTCCGCAGGCGCGCGATCGCCGCGCGGCCCGATGTCCACCTCGACGAGGACCGGGTCCACGAGATCGTCGCCCGGCTCGACGGCCTCCCGCTCGCGATCGAGCTCGCCGCGGTGAAGGTGCGCGCGATGTCGGTCGACGACATCGCACGCCGGCTCTCGAACCGGTTCGCCCTGCTACGTGGCGGCGACCGCAACGCGCCCGACCGTCATCAGACCCTGGTCGCCGTCATCGACTGGTCCTGGAACCTTCTCGACGAGCGCGAGCGGCGCGCGATGCGGTGGCTCTCGGTCTTCCACGACGGATTCACTCTCACCGCTGCCGAGGCGATCCTCGGCGATGACGCTCTCGGCGCGATCGAGGAGCTCGTCGACCAGTCGCTGCTGACGGTCGTCGACACGGACCCCGCTGACGGCCTCGGGCTCCGATTCGGCATCCACGTGCGCTACCGCATGCTCGAGACCGTCAGGGAGTTCGGCCGGATGCAGCTCGTCGACGCCGGCGAGGACGCCGAGGCACACGCGGCCCAGTGGGCCTGGGCGGCGGCGTACGGCGACGCGAGCGCGGCTCGGCTCTACTCCTCGGAGCAGTTCGACGCCATGGACGAGATTCGCGCCGAGGAGAGCAACCTGGCCGACATCCTGCGTCAGGTGACGGCGGGGGACGATCCGGCGACGGTCGTCCGCCTCTTCTGTGCCCTGGGCGCATACTGGACGATCTCGGGCGAGCACCAGCGCGTGATCATGCTGGCGACGGCGGTGACCGACCTGATCAGCGACTGGGACCCGCCCGCCGATCTGCTGGAGAAGACCCGAATGGTGCTCGCGCTGCTGCTCTTCGGGGCCGCGTTCGCCGGAGGGACGACCGCTGAGAGGCTGAGCACGATCGTCGCCCGGATCGGCACCGACGCCGTGGACCCGCGGCTGAGGGTGCAGCTGCAGGTGTTGCGAACCCTGGTCGAGGGGAAGCCCGGCCGGACCGTCGAGGCGGAGCTGTCCGATCTGGCCGATGACCCGGACGTGGGGGTGCGGGCAGGTGCGCTGGCCTTCCTCAGCCATGAACGCGAGAACCTCGGCGATCCTGCGGGGGCGGTTGCCACCGGGGTCGAGGCACTGGGTCTAACAAGCGCCGAGGACGGACCCTGGACGCGCGCGATGCTGCACGCCCAGCTCAGCGGTCTCTACGCTCAGCTCGGCCGCCTCGGCGAGGCCGCGGACCACGCCCGCGAGGCCATCCCCATCCTGCGGCGGCTCGGCGCGGACGACGATCTCACCCAGACCAGCACGATCCTGGTGACGTACGCCCTGGAGCAGGGTCGTCTCGACGAGGCCGCTGCCCTGCTCGCCGAGGTCGAGCGTGAGCAGCCTCGCGGCGGCTTCGGTTCCCGCGGCGCGGTCCATGGCGCCCGGGCGCAGCTGCTGTTGGCGCAGGGCAAGGTCGAGGAGGGCCTGGCGTTGCTGCGCGAGATGGTCGCGACGATGGGTGGGTTGCCGTTCCCCGGCTTCAACCAGGACCCCGACCTGATGCCCTGGCGGGTTGCCGCCGAGGCGGTCACGCTGGTGGCCTGTGTGCGGCACGGCGCCGACGGAGAGGATCTCTTCGATGCGCTGATGGCCAAGGCACCGCTCCTGGTGGCCGAGGAACGCCAGTCGCAGGACTATCCCGTCACCGGCATGGCGTTCCTCGCGATCGGGCTCACGGGGTTGTCGCGTGATGCGCTGCCGAGGGAGGAGTCGGTGCGGCTCCTCGTGCTCGCCGACCGGTTCGGCTACTCCCGGTCAACCCTCGACATGAGCTGGGATCTCGTCGTCGAGGACGCCGAGCGGCTCGCCCCGGGTGTGCTGGCTCGGATCGAGAAGGAGTACGCCGAACGCCGCGGTCCCGCCCTGCTGGACGAGGCCCGCGGCGTGGTCGCGCGGCTGGTTCTTGCCTAGTGTCCCGCGCCGAGAGTCCGTGCCATAAGTCGTGCGATGCGTGCGTGCATCGCAAGGCGGCGTCGCGACGGGGCGAGTTCAAGGGTCGGACGCAACACCTCCTGACTGAGGAGGCTGTCGAT
>NZ_JBOHDN010000295.1:0-11459 GCF_050699375.1 Nocardioides sp.
CAACCCCAGCAGAAGCAAGCAACGAAACTCCGCGCCACACCCGGGCCGCCGCCCCGATAATCAGCCAGGTCTTTTCTCGATGGGTCCCGGTGTCCAGGACCGCGCAGCGGCCGGCGTAGCCGGCGGGCCGGAGGCCCGTCCTTGACTCCGGGGCGCATCGAGAACACCCTCCAGAATGGGTCGGCGGCCCACACCAACCCATCGAAGCGAACGTTCCGGCAGGGAGGTCTCGACAAGCTCGACCACCGGGTGTGTGCGGGGCTCGACAGGCTCGAGGACCGGGGGTGTGGGGGTCTCGACAGGCTCGACCACCGCGGGTGTGGGGGTCTCGACAGGCTCGACCACCGGGGCCGGGGGTCTCGACAGGCTCGACCACCGGGGGCGTGGGGGTCTCGACAAGCTCGACCACCGAAGCAGTCGAGACAACCCCGACGACCGAAGACTCGCCGACCCCAAGAGCGGTCCACGCAGCCGAGACCACGGCATAGGGGAGAATCCAGGGGTGGTCTCGCTTCTCTATCTTCACGGTGTCGGCAACGGCGACCCGCGTGACGCCTGGCGGCGGGCGCTGGACAGGTCGCTGCAGGACGCTGGCTACCCGGGGCTCGACGAGGTGGAGGTGATCGCGCCGAAGTATCCCGACGTGCTGCGCACCGGCGAGAACGACAGGTCAGGCGTCGGCAGGGATGCCAAGATCCCGCCGATCACGGTTCCGAGGCTGAGCGCGGAGGAGCAGCGACACGTACGCCGCCGCGTCGAGCGTGCGACCGCTGAGCTCGAGGAGATTCTCGGGGCCCCGGTGCCGGCGTCGCCGGTGGGTGTGACCGACTCGTTCGCCCCGATCGTGCTGAGGGTGCTCCGTCAGGCCCACAACTATGTGACCAAGCCCGAGATCAGGGCACGTACGCTGCACACGGTGCTCGACGGGCTCCCCGAAGAGGGGGAGATCGTCATCGTCGGGCACAGTCTCGGCTCCATCATCGCGATCGACCTGCTCCGTCGTCTCCCGCCGAAGCTCACGGTCAGGGGGCTCGTGACGATCGGCAGCCCGGCGGCCCACCCGAACCTGCACGAGGACTCCGACCGCCTGGAGATGAAGGCGCCGCTGGACCATGTCGGGTGGTGGGTCAACGTATGGAGCAACGGCGACGCGGTGACCGGTCTGCGCGGGATCTGGCGCCACTTCCCGTGGGCTCTCGACCTGCAGGTCGGGCTCGGGCTCGACCATCGCACCACGACCTACCTCCGTGCCAGGCCGGTCGCCGATGCGATCGGGCGTGGACTTTTCGGCCCCCTCTCCAAGGAGGTCGCGACGGTCGAGGGCACCCCCGACGTCGCGCTGAACTCCCTCGAGGTGCGCCTGGCGCTCTGGCTCGCCTACGCGCAGTTCCTCCGTGACCATCTCAAGGGCGCTACCCAGGAGCGCTTCGGCGCCGCCCTGCGCGTCGTCCAGCACGAGGTCCTGGAGCGGCTGATCGAGAACTATCAGAACGATGACGTACGCATCCCCCAACAGCTCCTCGACCTGCGTGTCCCACCCACGGTTCCGCCTCTGGGCGGGCCGGGTGAGCGGAACCTGCCCAGGCCTCAACCGCTGACCCAGCTGTCCAAGGAGGAGGCTGTCCTCGCACTGGTCGCACTGGCGACCGCCAACCCGGTGCGGCCCTACGAGATCGATGTGCCCGATGACGTACGCCGCCAGGCCTTCCACGACCTGACGGTCTGGATGGGACTCGGTGGCGGGCTCGGCGAGAACCTGCACATCGCGATGCAGTCCGCCTCGAAGGCGGTCTATCCGGTCGACCAGTGGAAGCTCTGGGTCGGCATCGGGATCGGCGCCGCGGTGCTGGTCGCCGGTCCGATCGGGCTAGCCCTGGCCGCGCCGGCGGGCCTGGCCGGGGGAGCGGCGATCATCGGCGCGCTCTCTGCCTTCGGGCCCGGTGGCATGGTCGGCGGCCTGGTCACGGCCGGGGCGATCACCACCACCGGCGCCGGCACGATCGCCGCGACCCTCGTGCAGTCCTCCAGCTCTGCCGAGGACGTCGAGGTCACTGTCATCCAGCTGCTCACCTCCGCCATCCTGCGTGCGCGCGAGGGCCTCGAGCAGGACCTCGGAGTGTGGTTGGCGATGTCGGAGATCCAGCGCCAGACGGGGCGAGAGGTGGCCCGGCTCGCGGCGTACAGCGACGAGAAGTCTCCCGGCGTCGAGGCCCTGCGGCGCAAGGCGCGAGCCGCCGAGCGAGCGATGGCGTACATGGTCAAGAACCATCTCGTCGAGGGCCTCACCGACGAGGCGCCCCGGGGCGAGGAAGCCTTCGAGGAGTAGGGCACGTCCCCGATTGTGAATCCGCTCCGACCATGGGCTATGTTTTTCCTCGTTGCCGCACAGTGCGGGAACGCCAAGGCCCTGTAGCGCAGTTGGTTAGCGCGCCGCCCTGTCACGGCGGAGGTCGCGAGTTCAAGTCTCGTCAGGGTCGCCGAACGATTCGAAAGCGACGTGTGGCTGGCAAGCAGCCCACGTCGCTTCGTTCATTTCATGGCGCGCTTCGCGCGCGGCGGGGGATATCCCCCGCACCCCCTTAGCTTCACGGGGCGATGTGTCGCATGGCGCTTCGCGCGCTGCTCGGTCGAGTGGGCGGTGTTGCCGCCGGGATTGTCTCGTCCTCGGGTTATCCAGACCGCTTTTGATAGCGATTGGGAATGTTTGCGTCTCGTTTATCAATCCCTTCTTTGTTTGCCCCACATTTCACGGCTTTCGACGTCGATCTGGGGTGATTGTGGCGGGTGATTCTGGTGGGGCCGGAGGGTTGTGACGGGAGGCGGGACACGCCGCACGGTGGCGGGCGCGCGGCCCGCGGAGCGTGGGAGGGTGGAGCTCCTGCTTCGGTGGGAGTCTCGGGCCAGAGATCGCTGATCTCACCCCCGGTTCGGGCCGTTCGACCCTGTGGGATATAAGCCGATTTGACGGTAACGTGCGGGCTGCTGTGCTCTCGTGAGAGGATCCAGCATCGCTTGCGCCGGTGTCGTAGTTCGGCCTGGCACGGGGGAACGACTACAGACGTTCGGTATTCAGGAGGCAACACCACCATGTCGTCGTACTACCCGCATCGGCCGCCCCATGCGGCGAGTGCGGACGAGCTTGCGTCACGGATGCAGACGAACGGTGCCTACCGCACCCCGGCCGCTCCCGCGCAGCAGCAGCCCCCCGCTCTCGGTTGGGACCAGCGTCCGCAGCAGTCTCAGGCCCAGCCTCAGTTCCAGGAGCCGGCGATGCATCAGCCGGCTGTCATGGCTCAGACCACCGGAACTCACTGGCCGCAGTTCGTCAACAACAACCGTCTCATCGGCGCGCTCGTGGCCGGCTTCGGCGCAACCCAGCTCGCCACGATGTTCGGCTACTGGGTCTACGGGCTCGGCATCATGGACATCTCGCTGGACTTCGCGATGTTCAACGGCATGATCCTGACGCCGAATGCGACGGCCAACGAGGCCGGCTTCGCGTCGATGCAGTGGTGGTCGGGTATGGGTTTCCACTACCTGAACGGCATGGTCTTTTCGCTCGTTTACGCGCTGATCCTCTTCCCGTGGCTCGGCAAGACCCACACCACCGCGAGCAACCTCGCCCGGTCGCTCGGTATGGGCCTGTTCCTCGCCACCGCCTCCTGCGGTTGGTGGATTCCGGCTCTGCACCCGGAGTCGATGACCGGCATGGACCCGGGGTTCTTCACGATCAACTACGGCGTGGGCACAGTGGTCGCCGTCTACCTGTGGCACATCGTCTGGTCGCTTGCCCTGGGCCTCCTCTTCAACCCGCAGGACTGATACGACCCGCAGACATACGACGAGACCCAGCCGAACGGCTGGGGCTCTCGTCGTATGTCTATGAAGAAGATCTGTACGCAGCGACCTACTGATCCGGCCAGGCGTCGTAGACCTGCCCACCGTTGGTGGTCAAGTGGTTGTGCAGCTGCTCGCCCACGGCAGGGTCACGCATCGTACGCAGCACGAGGCGGCGCTGGTCGGTGGGATTGGCGGTGGGCGGACCCTGGGTCAGCGCCATCGTCTCGGTGACCCGGTCGGCCAGCAGTCGCAGGTGGCTGCGCTCGCCGCCGGCATAGATGACGTGGACGTGCTCCAGCGGGGAGGCCCACATGATGTTGCCCTCGACGACGATCAGGCGAGACGCGGTGGCCATCACCTTCATCTCGACGTCGGTCATGTTCTGGATCATGTCGGCGCCGGTCAGGATCGACTCGCCCTCGTGCAGGAACGCGGGCAGCGCCTGGGGGAGGTTGGCCTCGACGATCGCGGCCTCCTCGCGTGCCCGCTGTGGCCCGGGCTGGCTGCCGTAGGGCGCGTTGCCGACGGCACGGTAGGCCCCGGTGTTGGGCGCCTGCCCGTAGGAGCCGGTGTTGGTTCCGTACGGACCCTGGTTCGGGTAGTAGGAGCCCGGGTTCGGGTAGGAGCCGGGCGCCGGTGCGACGCCATAGGGGCTCGGGTTGCCGCGGCCCTGGCCGTTGCCGGCGTTGAACTCCCCGCCCCAGTTGACGTCGACGTTCAGCTGTGCGCCCGCGGCTCGCGCGGCGTAGTCGAGGGTCGGGAAGAAGTCGTGGAAGGCATCCTTGTCGCGGATCTTCATCGTGGTGGAGTAGGACGACCCGGGCACGAGGGCCTCGATGATGAAGTCGCCCAGGCTCGGCTGAGGGGGGACACCGATGAAGGTGACCACCGCCAGGTTGACGGAGAAGACCCGCTCGTGGAACTCGAACATCACCCGACGGTCCGTCAGGAAGGCGTGCCCCGAGGCATTCCCCTCGTGGGGGAACTTGACGGAGACCCGCGCCCACTGGACCTCGCCAGGCTGAAGCAGAGACTTCACCAGCAGCCAGTCGCGGGTCTCGGACGCGATGGCTCGGCTGTTGCGATCATGCGCCATCCTCCGGTGGAAATCCTCCACAGGTCGGTGGCCCACGGTGATGGACGCCGAGGCCCTTTTCATTGAGCGCATGGTGGCAAACCCTAGCCCTTCCTCCCCTTAGTGTGGACCGTTTGTACCAGCAGGGTCGCCATGTCGTGGAATCCCCTGAGGTAAGGCGACATCTCAACTCTGCGCGACCGATCCAAGCCCCTGCCGACTGACAGAAAACTGACAGGCTGACCGACCAACCTCTTCGGTGGGTATCTCTGACGACGGAGACCAGCGAGGGGATGGGGCTGTGATGAGTGGATCGCCTGTGGCGACGGAAAGACCTGGATCCGACAGGGCGGATTCCGGCGTGCACTGGAGCGAGCTGCCGTGCGCGATCGAGGACGGAGACCTGTGGTTCGCCGCGACCAGCGCGGACGCCGACCGGGCCAAAGCGCTGTGCCGTACGTGTCCGCTGCAGCGCTCCTGCCTGCAGGGCGCGATCACCCGGCAGGAGCCGCACGGCGTGTGGGGAGGCGAGGTCTTCTACGAAGGCATCGTCGTCGCCCGCAAGCGCACCCGCGGCCGCCCGCGCAACGGCGAGCTCCGTCAGCGGGACCTGGAGCGCGAGGCTCGCGCGAACTTGCGGAAAAATACTTCGGATGCGGTTGCCTAGAATTATCTGTCACCCGGCAGAATAGAGCCTGTGGGGATTGAGATAAGCCCAGAGCGCTTCGACGCCCTGGTGGACCAGGCGCTCGACGCCATTCCGGACGAGCTTGCCGCCCAGGTGAACAACCTCGTCGTGCTCGTCGAGGAGTGGCCGCCCGAGAGCGAACCGCAGGACACCCTCGGCCTCTACGACGGCGTCGCGCTCACCGACCGCAACGACATCTACGGGATCACCCTGCCGGACCGGATCTTCGTCTTCCGACAACCCCTTCAGCAGATGTGCGAGGACGAGAGCGACCTGGCCGCCGAGATCCGCATCACCGTCGTCCACGAGATCGCCCACCACTTCGGCATCGACGACGAAAAGCTCCACCAGCTCGGCTGGGCCTGAGCGGCTCCGGGCTCGTACCCGCCGCCCGGCCTAGAGCGTGGACCCGACCGCCCAGCCCGCACCGACCGCGGCCAGCCCGACCGCGAGCGACCCGGCGACGTTCAGCGCGGCCGACCGCCACTGGCCGTTCTCGGCCAGGCGGACGGTCTCGTAGGAGAAGGTCGAGAAGGTGGTCAGCGCCCCGCAGAACCCGGTGCCGGCCAGGGTGAGAACCCACCCAGGAAGTACGCCGCCCGCGGCCGCCCCGGCCAGCAGCCCGAGCACCAACGACCCGACGGCGTTGACCGCCATCGTCCCCCAGGGGAAGTCCACCCGGGCGCCGTCCCGAGCCTGTCGAAGGGTCCACTCGCGGACGTAGAGGTCGGTCAGATAGCGCACCGGCGCGCCGATCGCGCCGCCGAGCAGGACCAACAGCACACTCATCGGTCGTCTCCTCGCGCCGGACCGGGATCGAGGTCGGGATCGAGGTCGGGATCGATCCCGCCGACCATCACCTCGCGCCCACTGTCGAGCACGATCACCCGACCGATCGTCAGCCCGAGCCAGGCCGCGGCGACCCCGGCGACCACCGAGACGATCAGGTAGGCCAACGCGAGCAATCCTCCGGTGGTCGAGCCGGTCGAGACCAGGGCGTACGTCTCGAGCTCGTAGGTCGAGAAGGTGGTGTAGCCGCCGAGCACGCCGACCCCCAGGAAAGGTCGGAGGTAGCGCGTGCGTGACCACGGGCCCAGGACGAGCGCCATCAGGACGCCGATCAGCAGGCAGCCGGAGATGTTGGCGATGAATGTCGCCCACGGCCATTCACCCGAGCCGTACGGCAGGATGGTCGCGATGCCCCAACGGGCCAGCGAGCCCAGTGCTCCACCGGCGGCGATGGGGGCGAGCAGGTCGCCATGCTCACGCAGCACCCGGACAGCGTACGGGGCCGGCTTCTCGCAGACGTCGCTAGCGAAGCCCGGTCATCTGGCTCGTGCTCCACCTGGTCGGGCGGCCGCCGGCCGCCTGGTTGAGGTATTCGCCGAGGAACCAGCGCTGGAAGGCGACCTGCTCGGGCGTCCGGGCCAGGACGAGCAGCCGCTCCTGGCGGCAGAACTCGTCGATGAGGTCGAGCATGTCGATGAAGCGACGCACCGTGTCGGCGGCGGAGCGAGGCATGCGTACGTGCAGGTCGGCGGTCTCCCGCTGACCGTTCGAGGCGGTCCCGATCACGCCGGAGAGCTGGCCGTGACCGAGGCCGTCGAGGAGTTGGCGCTCCAGCGCTCCGAACAGGGCCGAGAGACTGGCGGCGAGAGGGTAGGCGTCGGCGTGCGCGAGCGATAGGAGGCGCACCTCTCGCCTCAGCTCCCGGAAGTGGTGCTCGAAGCCCTTGTAGAGAGCGAGGGGTACGCCGAGGATGCTGACCTCGACTGTCTCCGACCCGAGGCGCTCCGGCTTCGGAGGCGCTCCGGCCGGCCCGGTGATCACCCCCTCGACCCCGTCCCCCTCGTCGATCTCGGCGGCGGGCGTGAACCAGACGGTCTTGCCGGCCACGTCGAGGTCGGCACCCCAGGCCTCCGAGACGCTGGCCACGATCGAGAGGCCGCGACCGACGGTCAGGAGCACCTCGTCCTCGTCGTCGAGCGCCAGCGGGACCGGGAGCAACGGCGGCTCGGGCGAGGCGTCGCGGATCTCGACGCGGGGGTGGTCGACGGTGCCGCGGAGCCGGATCGTCACCGGGGCGTCGCCATGGAAGAGCGCGTTGGAGACCAGCTCGGAGACGCCCAGCTCGGCGCTGTCGACGAGGTCCGTACGCTCGATCTCCTCGCACACGGACCGGACCCAGTTGCGGGCATCTTGGACGGCGCGGGAATCGGGTCGGAGCAGGAGCGCTGGCCGACTCAGCGGCATGGTCTCCTCCTCTGCTCTTGCGGCTCGGCATTCATACGATGGCGTTGTGTGCCGTTCGTTGCAAGAATTTTCAGCACTTGAAGGTCTCTGATCCAGCCCCTGCACCACTAGGGCACAAGGTCCCTGTCGCCTGACAGATTAGGCTTTATCGGTTTCGAGTGGGTAACGGACACGCAGGGTGGAGGGGCTGTCGGCCGGGGTCCGGCGAGTGTGACGAAGTAGTCGCTCCCTGGAATGAACAGATCCGTCGGGATGGTTCAGAATGGGAGTGGAACGTTCAAACGGTTCTCTTGTTCTGAAGCAGCGGAGGGTTTAGGCAATGTCAGCGGACCAGGCAAAGCACCGGGTCGTCATCATCGGTTCGGGTTTCGGCGGGCTCTTCTCCGCCAAGGAGTTCAAGGGCCGAGACGACGTCGAGGTCACCTTGATCGCGAAGACGACCCATCACCTGTTCCAGCCGCTGCTCTACCAGGTGGCGACCGGGATCCTCTCGCAGGGCGAGATCGCCCCGCCGACCCGTGACATCCTGCACCGGCAGAAGAACGCCAGGGTGCTGCTGGGCGAGGTCAACGCGATCGATGCCGAGGCCAAGACGGTGCGGGCGAGCATCCTCAACCAGGAGATCAGCGTTCCGTACGACTCGCTGATCGTCGCCGCGGGCGCGGGACAGTCCTACTTCGGCAACGACCACTTCGCCGAGTTCGCGCCCGGCATGAAGTCGATCGACGACGCGCTCGAGCTGCGCGGCCGCATCTTCGGCGCCTTCGAGATCGCCGAGCTGACCGCCTCGCGCGGTGAGCCCGTCGGCGACCTGCTCACCTTCGTCGTCGTGGGTGCCGGTCCGACCGGCGTGGAGATGGCCGGCCAGATCGCCGAGCTGTCCCGCCGAGTGCTGAAGAAGGACTTCACCCACATCCAGTCCGAGAAGGCCCGGATCGTGCTCATCGACGCCGCGCCGCAGGTGCTGCCGCCGTTCGGCGAGAAGCTCGGCGTCAAGGCGGAGACGGCGCTCGGGAAGGCTGGTGTCGAGGTCATCCTCGGTGCGATGGTCACCCACGTCGACGAGTTCGGCATCGAGATGAAGTTCAAGGACGGCAAGACCCAGCGGATCGGGTCGATCGCGAAGATCTGGGCCGCCGGCGTCTCGGCCTCCGAGCTGGGCAAGACCCTCTCCGAGCAGACCGGTGCCGAGCTCGACCGGGCCGGCCGGATCGCGGTCAACCCCGACCTGACCCTGCCGGGCCACCCGGAGATCTTCGTGGTCGGCGACATGATCAGCCTCGACCACCTGCCCGGTGTCGCCCAGGTCGCGATCCAGGGCGGGAAGCACTCGGCCAAGATCATCAAGGCGCGCCTGAAGAACAAGCCGGAGCCGGGCGACTTCAAATACTTCGACAAGGGCTCGATGGCCACCATCAGCCGCTTCAACGCCGTCCTCAGCATGGGCAGCTTCAAGCTCTCGGGCATCCTCGCCTGGTTCGGCTGGCTGGTGGTGCACCTGGCCTACATGACCGGGTTCCGCAACCGGCTCACCGCGACCCTGCACTGGATGATGTCGTTCATCGGCAAGGACCGCTCCGAGCGGACCACCACCATGCAGCAGATCTTCGCTCGCGAGGCGCTCGAACGCGTCCCGGGCGGCATGGCCGCGCTGATCGACGACCCGACCGACGTCGCCGCTCAGGTGGAGGCCCGGCGCAAGGAGCTGGAGGAGCACGCGGCCGAGGAGTCGCGTCTGGCCGACTCCCGCAGCGCCTCCTAGGAGTTTCGGTTCCCTACCGACCCGCCTCAGACCATCGTCGTCTGTGGCGGGTCGGTGCTTTTCCGTGTCCGGAGGGGCCCGTCTCCGGCCCGTGCTTGCTATTGTTTGCGGACACGGTGTCTCATTAAACCTGTCAGGGATGCCTTGCGACGTAGGAGGATGCGTGAACGAGCGACTGGTCGAGACGACCGACGGGCTGAGGCTCGCGGTCTATGAGCAAGGGCCGGCCGACGCCGGGACCGTGGTGCTCATCCACGGCTACCCCGACAACCACTCGGTGTGGGACGGGGTGGCCGAGGTGCTGGCCGAGCGTTTCCATGTCGTCTCCTATGACGTACGCGGCACGGGGGAGTCCGGCGTACCCGACTCGACCGCCGGCTACCGCCTGGCGCAGCTCTCGGAGGACTTCACGGCGGTCATCGACGCCGTCTCCCCGGAGGCGCCTGTGCATGTCGCCGCCCACGACTGGGGCTCGATCCAGACCTGGGAGTCGGTGACCGCCCCGGCCCTGAGCAGCCGGATCGCTTCGTACACCTCGATCTCGGGGCCCGATCTGGGGATGGCGACGGCGTGGCTGCGTGAGCGCGGGCACACCGGGAGCACGCTGCGGCAGCTGGCCCACTCCTGGTACGTCTTCGCCTTCCAGCTGCCGCTGCTCCCGGAGGCGATGGTGCGCTCGGGACTGCTCAGCCGGTTCGTCGGTGGCGGGCCGCGTCCGGTCAAGGACCAGGTCAACGGGGTCGAGCTCTACCGCGCCAACTTCCTCGGCAAGCTGGTCCGCCCGGAACCGCGGCCGACCGACGTGCCTGTGCAGGTGCTCGCCCCACGCGACGACGCCTATGTGACGGTGCCGCTGCAGACCGAGGCCCCGCGGGCGTACGCGTCGTCGCTGGTCACCCGGGTCATCGAAGGTGGACACTGGGTGGTAGCGACGGAGCCAGAGCAGGTCGCCGGCGAGATCGCGGCCTTCATCGAGAAGGTGGGTGTGCTGTGAGCGGGACGAGCAAGGCGAGCAAGCGAGGGCACGAGCCGGCCAAGGTCGCCCTGCACCCGCGCAACGTGAAGTTCGACTGGAGCCGGCTGCCGCTGGTGTGGATCCCGGGTGAGGTCTTCGCCTCCCACTACGTCAGCGTGCTCCACCTGTTGCTGCCCGAGGGCGAACGGTGGTTCGTGAAGGTCTTCTCCGAGATCCTGCCGCTGATCGAGGACGACCAGCTGCGCGAGGACGTGATCGGCTTCATCGGCCAGGAGGGCGTGCACGCCGCCGCCCATCAGGAGGTGCAGGACTACTTCAACGACAACGGCCTCGACGTCCGTCCTTTCGCGGCCGAGATCGAGGCACTCTTCCGCAAGATTCTCGGCGACCGCGACCTGACCGGCAGGGCCAAGGAGGAGTGGCTGATCGAGCGCGCCGCGATCATCGCCGGCCTCGAGCACCTCACCGCCGTGCTCGGCAACTGGGTGCTCAACTCGCCGGCACTCGACGAGAAGGGTGCCGACGAGACGATGCTGGACCTGCTGCGCTGGCACGGTGCGGAGGAGGTCGAGCACCGCAACGTGGCCTACGACGTCTTCCAGCACGTCGACGGGCGCTACCTGCGCCGGGTCCGCAGCTACACGCTCGGCGGGCTCGCGCTGCTCGTGCTGTGGTGGAGGGGCGCGCACTACCTGATGGACCACGACCCGACCCCGCTCGATCCGGCGCGGCCGGACCAGGGCAAGCGGCCGAGGGCCGGGCTGATCAAGCTGATCGATGCCGAGCGGCGTGGGCTGGTGCCCGGGGTCGTACGCATCGGGTGGGCCACCTGGAAGTTCTTCCTGCCCAACTATGACCCCTCGAA
>NZ_JBOHDN010000296.1:0-6961 GCF_050699375.1 Nocardioides sp.
GGGCCGTCCTCGAAGGGGAAGAAGGCGTCGGAGGCCGCGACGGCTCCACGGGCACGCTCGGCGTCCTCGGCGAGGGTGTTGGCGCGCTCGACGGCCAGACGGCAGGAGTCGACGCGGTTGACCTGGCCCATGCCGATGCCGACCGACGCACCGTCGGAGGCCAGCAGGATCGCGTTGGACTTGGCGGAGCGGCAGGCCTTCCAGGCGAAGGCGAGGTCGGCGAGCGTGGCCTCGTCGGCGGCCTCGCCGGTGGCCAACGTCCACGAAGCCGGGTCGTCGCCCTCGGCGTCGACGTGGTCGACCTGCTGCATCAGCAGGCCGCCGGAGATCGGCCGGGTCTCGACCGCGGCGCGCTCGTCGGCGTCGGCGACCAGGATCCGGATGTTCTTCTTGCCCTGCAGGATCTTGACGGCACCGTCCTCGTAGCCAGGCGCCACGATGACCTCGGTGAACACCTCGGCGACCTGCTGGGCCATCTCGACCGAGACCGGCCGGTTCGAGGCGATCACGCCACCGAAGGCGGAGACCGGGTCGCAGGCGTGCGCGCGCCGGTGCGCCTCGGCGATGTCGGCGCCGACGGCCAGGCCGCACGGGTTGGCGTGCTTGATGATCGCGACGGCGGGCTCGGCGAAGTCGTTAGCGGCCCGGCGCGCGGCGTCGGTGTCGGTGTAGTTGTTGTAGGACATCTCCTTGCCGTGCAGCTGCTCGGCCCGGGCCAGCCCCGCCGGCCCGTGGCCGTTGAGGTAGAGCGCGGCCTTCTGGTGCGGGTTCTCGCCGTAGCGCAGAACGTTCGCCTTCTCGTACGTCCCGCCGACCCACGCCGGGAACCCGGTGCCGTCGGAGGTGTCGGTGAGCACGGAGCCCATCCAGGAGGCGACGGCGACGTCGTACGTCGCGGTGTGGACGAACGCGGCCGCGGCGAGCGCCTTGCGCTGGTCGTAGGTGAACCCACCGGCCACGAGCGCGGCGAGGGTGTCGGCGTACTGCTCAGGAGAGGTCACGATCGCGACGGAGGGGTGGTTCTTGGCGGCAGCGCGAACCATCGAGGGGCCGCCGATGTCGATCTGCTCGACGACCTCGTCCGGCGCGGCGCCGGAGGCGACGGTCTGCACGAACGGGTAGAGGTTGGAGACGACCAGGTCGAACGGCTCCACCTCCAGCTCCTTGAGCTGCTGGACGTGGGAGTCGAGACGGCGGTCGGCGAGGATGCCGGCGTGCACGCGCGGGTGCAGCGTCTTCACGCGCCCGTCCAGGCACTCGGGGAAGCCGGTCAGGTCCTCCACCTTGGTCACCGGCAGGCCCAGCTTCTCGATCAGCGCCGCAGAGCCACCGGTCGAGACGAGCTCGACACCGGCGTCATGGAGTCCGCGGACCAGGTCCTCGAGACCGGTCTTGTCGTAGACGGACACCAACGCCCGCTTCAATGCGATCTGGTCCTGCACAGCCAAACTCCTCATCGGTCAATGAATTCGATGAGGGCACCCAGGCGGTCGATGCCGTCTCTTCACACTCCCCGGTGGTCCCCCACCTGCGCCAGTCGTGTGGTCGTACTCTAACCGCTCAGTCGCGGCCGAATCGAACCCGCCTGCCGTCCACCGTGTAACCCTCCTGGGCGATCCGGCCGACCGTCTTGACGAGCATCGAACGCTCGACGACCTTGATCCGCTCGTGCAGCGTCTCCTCGGTGTCGTCGTCCTCCACGGGCACGCTCACCTGGTCCATGATCATCCCGGTGTCGACCCCGGCATCGACGATGAACAGCGTCGCCCCGGTGACCTTGACCCCGTAGTCCAGCGCGTCCCGCGCGCCGTGCATCCCAGGGAAGCTCGGCAGCAGCGCCGGGTGGGTGTTGAGCGTCTTCCCGCCGAACCGGCTCAGGAACGCGACCCCCACCAGCTTCATGAACCCCGCGGAGACAACCAGATCAGGCTCGTACGCAGCGACCGACCCGGCCAGCGCCGCGTCCCACTCCTCGCGCGAGGAGAAGTCCTTGACCTTGTGCACGAAGGTCTCGATCCCGGCGTCGGTCGCCCGGGTCAGGCCCTGGATCCCGTCGCGGTCCGCACCGACCGCGACGACCTCGGCCCCGTAGTCCGGGGAGGCACAGGCATCCAGCAGGGCCTGGAGGTTGGTGCCCGAGCCGGACACGAGGACGACGAGACGAAGAGGCACGGCTGTCACTCTAAACGCGGTCTCGACAGGATCGGCCACCGGCTACGCAGGCAGGGAACGCCGGTGCCACCAGGTCATCGCGAGCCCGGCGAACAGGCCGGCCAGGCCGAAGAAGGCGATGCCGTTGACGAGCACCTGCCCGGCGTACGGCCCGATGTCGGCCATCCGGCCGGGGCCGACGGCACCGCCCGCGATGCCCGAGGCGATGGCGAGGACGAGACCGGCGACGACCCCGGCGCTGACACCGCGGAGCGCCCCCTCGGACCAGCGCAGCGTCGGCCGGTGGCGCTGGACCCGGCAGACCGCCACGAAGGCGGTCAACGGCCCGAGCGCCATCACCGCGGCGACCCAGGCGGGCGGGGCGCCGTTGTCGGGCAGCGCGGCGAGCATCGGGAACATCGGTAGCGGCCCGAGGGCGACCGCGGTCGGTGCGACCGTGGTGCCGACGCCGACGCTGAACCCCGGCCCGAGGGCGTACGCACTGGAGAAGAGCACCGCGTTGGGCAGCACGAAGACGGCGAGCAGCGAGTAGAGGATGATCCCGCCGACGTCGAGGTGGAGCTGGGAGACGACGTTGATCGAGGTGGTGAAGTCGGCGAAGAGGGCCACGAAGAACAGCAGCGTGCTGACCGCGAGCCACCAGACCAGGATCGACCTCACCATGACCAGTACGTCGACGGCGGCGCGCGGCAGCAGCGTGATCCACAGCGCCGCGCGGCCGGAGCCGACCGCGATCGCGGGCATCGCCACGACCGCGCAGAGTCCGACGGACCAGGCGAAGACCCCGGCGATGCTCGGCGAGGTGGCCGGGGACCCGGCGACGAGCGCCGTAGCCAGAGCCGTGGCGGTGTATCCGAGCGTGAAGAGCCCGACGACGACCGGGACGGTTAGGTCGCGCTCACCGTCGGCGAGGGCGTTGGCGTCCGGCCCGTGCAGCGAGACCGCGTCCCCTACCCGGATGGCGACCTGCCACATCGCCCAGGCGAGGACCAGGGTCAGCCCGAGCGGGACCACGGTGACCGCGACCCCCGAGACGAGGACGCCCGACCCGTGACCGAGCAGCCAGCCGAGAGCGGCGACGCGCAGCGCGTCCGACGGCTCACCATGAGCGCCCATGTCGCTGATGAACCAGCCGAGGATGCCGATCGCCAGGCACACCACCAGCGGGGCGGCGGCCGTGCCGACCCCGCCGAGCAGCGCTACCGCGACCAGCGGGCGGCGGTGGCGGAGATCGTGAAGATCATCCGCGGAGAGCCCACGGTCGGGGGTGCGAGGTGGCAGAAGGGACGACATCGCGACTCATCCTCCCAAGCCACGCGGCCCCGATCCTGGCGACGCGCCGCCCGAAAAGGTCTTGTGCACGCCTGATACCCACCTGTGCATCGGCGACCATTGCCGATCATTCGACCGAATCACCTACAGTTGACCGCTGACATGGGCATGAGCATGGCAGACCACGAGACCTTCGAGGCGTTCTATCAGGACGTCCGTGGGCGCCTCCTTCTCCAAACCTGGTCGCTGACCGGAGATCTGGAGGCCGCCAAGGGTGCCGTACGCGGCGCGATGGTCATCACCTGGCACCACTGGCGCAAGGTGAAGCCGATGGACGACTTCGACCGCGAGGACTGGGTGCGCCCGATCGCGTGGTCCAAGGCGATCCGCAACCACTCGGTGCCGCTGCTCCACCGCGACCAGACGATCGCGCCGGAGGCGCACAGCACCCTCTCCGCGCTGCGCAGCCTGCCGCTCCACGACCGCAAGGTCTTCCTGCTCGGCCACCTCACCAGCGTCGACCTCGCCCAGCTGGCCCGCGAGGTCGGCACCCCGATCAGCCGCACCGAGACCGATCTGCAGGGCGCCAACGCCGCCATCTGCGACGAGCTCGGCATCGTCCCGGAGCAGCTGCAGTCCATCTTCGACCCGCTCGTCGACGTGCTCACCGAGCAGCCCTGGCCGAAGACCTCGACGATCACCACCGCCGGCGCGGTGCGCCGCCGGGTGCACACCGGCATCGGCGCGGCCGCGGCCATCGCCGCCCTGGTCGGCACCGGCTTCTTCGTGACCCAGGACGCCGAGACCGAGCCGCGTCTCAACACGCTCTCGATGCAGTCGGCTGCCGAGGAGTTCGAGGTCGAGCCGAGCGAGGTCCCGGGCAAGAAGCTGACCGCCAAGGACCTCGTGGCCGAGGACGAGGTGGCGAAGATCTACGGCGGCACCTGGGCCGTCGACATCACCTCCGACAACCTCGAGGGCACCGGCCTCACCATCCCCTGCCAGGCCGAGGCCTCGGCCGACCGTCGGCCGGTGGCCAGCCTGGCGCGCACCTTCAACGCCAAGGCGAAGTCGACCCAGGCCGGCACCACCATCGAGTCCTCCGTCGACGTGAAGGCTGCTTCGGCCGCGTACAAGCGGATGCAGGGGTGGTACGCCGCCTGTGCCGAGCCCCGTTACCAGCTGATGTTCACCGAGTCGGTCAAGGGCATCGGCGACGAGGCGACCCTCTTCGCCTACCGCGACTGGGCGAACAACAGGGCGGTGACCTACGGCGTCGCCCGCACCGGCAACCACACCGCCGCGGTCACCGTGAAGACCGAGGGCAAGTCCAGCGCGACCGCCGCGAAGACCTCGACCATGCTCGGCACCGCCGTCCACAACCTCTGCTCGATGCCGAACGCCGGCGCCTGCGTGGAGACCAAGCGGCCGCGGGCGACGGTGGCGCCGATTCCCACGGGCAAGGCTCCTGGTCTGATCAATGTGACCGACGTGCCGCCGGCGAACAACATCAGCGACCCCTGGGAAGCGACCGAGGCGAAGGCGGCCAAGTCCAACCCGGCCAAGACGCGCTGCGACAACACCGAGTTCAACGCCAAGGGGATGTCGGGCGCCCAGACCCGATCGTTCCTGGTCACGGAGACGAAGAAGAAGCTGGCGGACACCTTCGGGCTGACCGAGACCGTCGGAAAGTTCTCCTCTGCGAAGGAGGCCCAGGCGTTCAACTCCGGCATCCGCACCCGCCTCGACGCCTGCGGCAAGAAGGAGCTCGGCAGCCACGTGACGCTGCTGGAGAACGACGTCAGCAAGAACCAGGCCGTCACGGTCTGGTACATCCGGGTCGAGCTCAACGAGGACACCTCCATCTTCTACCGGATGGCTGCGATCCGGAGGGGCTCCAACGTCGCCCAGATGAGCTTCGTGCCCGACGGCAACGCCGACATCAGCAACTCCGACTTCGTCGCGCTCGCCAAGCGCGCTGCGTACCGGCTCGACTATCTCTGAGACTTTCCTGCCCCGGAATGCAACCGGGGCTGCCGTTCACGCGTCTGCATCGTTGACACTGACAATGGGCCCGTTCGGGTAGGCCCAGCGCATGGGCCCGGGGTCGGGTCGATGCCGGCCAGGAGAGGCGAGCGATGGACGAGGACGAGTTCGACGCGTTGTACAACGCGTCCTACCGCCGCGTGTGCGCCCAGGTGTACGCCATGATCGGCGACGTCGACGAGGCGTCCGAGTGCGTGCAGGAGGCCTTTGCCCGCGCCTGGGCGCATCGACGAAAGCTGTCCTCGGTCGACTACCCCGAGGCGTGGGTGCGCACGACCGCCTACCGCCTCGCCGTGGGTCGTTGGCGCAGGAAGAAGTACGCCTCCCGGGCCGCCGACCGTGCCGTCGGTGCGCGGCTGGAGATGCCCGCCGTCGACGAGACGCACGTGGCACTCGTCGCCGCCCTGAAGCAGCTACCCGAGGCGCAGCGACAGGCGATCGTCCTGCACCACATCGCGGATCTGCCGGTCCACCAGGTCGCCGCCGAGGTCGGTGCCCCCACCGGAACCATCAAAGCCCGGTTGGCTCGAGGACGAGCCGCCCTTGCCGAGCTCCTTGCCGAAGAATCTCCCGGCGCCGTCTGGAAGGAGGCCTGAGATGAGTGACCCGATCTCGCGTCTGGACCAGTTCCGCGCTGATACCCCTGGAGCACCGATGAAGTCCGCAGCCGAGGTACGTCATCGGGGTGACCAGATCCGGCGCCGCCGCCGGGCCGTCGTCACTGCCGGCGCCGTGGCCGCCGCCGCTGCGGTCGCCGGACCCATCATCTTCCTCTCCTCCGGCTTCGGCGACCGGGCGATCGACCCCGCACCGGCGCCGAGCGAGACCCCGAGCACCACCACCCCCAGCCCGTCCGGATCCGCCTCCGCGGGCCCGTCCGACCTGAGCCGCGCCAACCTCCCGGTCGCCGAGGACCTGGTCGCCGCCGAGCCCGATCCGCCCTGGGCCGAGAAGCAGACCTACGACGGGGAGGGCAAGGACGCCTACAACCCGTGCCTCACGAAGTCTCTGGGCGATTCCGGAGCCGATGCGGCATTCCGCCGCGACTTCGAGGTCGATCCCACGCTGAACTCCGAGGCCGAGACCTACGGGACCCTGAATGCCGTAGTCGCCGAGTACGCGTCACCAGAAGCCGCCGAGGGCGCCCGCCAAGACATCGCGGATGCCGCTGCCTCGTGCACCTCTGTCGACGCGGAGCCTGTCGGCTCGCTGCCGGCCAGGGGCGGCATCATCTCGGATGGGCACATCTACGTCATGACGTACCTGCCCGACGACCCCGGCCTGAACGCTCGCTGGGAGGTCGCGACCGCCGTTGTCACCGCCGAGAACCGGGTGCTGGTGATGACCCGGCAGCGGGGCGTACAGGACTACGTCTCGCCCACCGACCTGCAGACCTCCGCGATCAACGCCGCCCACCGCATGGTCGGTGCGACGATCCCGGCCAAGCCGTCCACGGACCCGTCCGCACCGG
>NZ_JBOHDN010000297.1:0-9890 GCF_050699375.1 Nocardioides sp.
GGGTCCCGTACCCTGGCCCGCATATGAGAATTCTGCTGATCAGACACGGCCAGACCCCGAGCAACGTCTCGGGGGCGCTCGACACTGCCTTCCCAGGGGCCGGGCTGACCGAGCTCGGGCACTCCCAGGCCGCGGCGGTGCCCGATGCGCTGGTGGGGGAGAAGATCGCCGGTCTGTACGCCTCCCGTCTGGTGCGTACGCAGCTGACCGCCGCTCCGCTCGCCGCCCGGCTCGGGTTGCCGGTCGTCGTGCAGGAGGGGTTCGAGGAGATCAACGCCGGCGAGCTGGAGATGGCCACCGACACCGAGTCGGTGACCGCCTACCTCGAGGCGCTGGCCGACTGGATCGGGGGCACGCTCGAGACCCCCGTTCCGGGTGGAGAGGCCGGGCACGAGTTCCTGGCGCGCTTCGACGCCGCGGTGCAGTCCGTGGTCAAGCGGCACGAGGCCGACGACACGGTCGCGATCGTCTCGCACGGCGCCGCGATCCGGATGTGGACCGGGCTGCGCACCAAGCAGTCGCCCGCGTTCGGCGACGAGAACCGGATCCGCAACACCGGTCACGCGATCGTGGAGGGCGACCCCGACGGCGGCTGGACTACGACCGCCTGGAGCAACGACCCGCTCGGCGGCGCCCACCTGATCGGCGAGGGCTTTTGATCCTCCGCTCCCTCCTCCTGTTCGTGCTGGCCGCCCTCGCCGAGATCGGCGGCGCCTGGCTGGTCTGGCAGGGACTGCGTGAACACCGCGGCTGGCTCTGGGTGGGCGCCGGCTTCATCGCGCTCGGCCTCTACGGCGTCGTCGCCACGCTGCAACCCGATGCCCACTTCGGGCGGATCCTGGCTGCGTACGGCGGGGTCTTCGTCGTCGGCTCGATCGCCTGGGGGATGGCGATGGACGGCTTCCGCCCGGACCGCTGGGACATCGCCGGCGCGGCACTGTGCCTGGCCGGGATGGGCGTCATCATGTATGCCCCGCGTGGGTGAGGACCGCTTCATGGGCCTCGAGGAAGACTCCCCGCGCACCTTCGTCCCGGTGCCGCCGGCCGAGCGGCCGCGCCGCACCCGACGTACCGCGCGCGTCCTGCTGATCGACGACCGCGACCGGCTCCTGCTCTTCTCCGACTCCGACCCCGGCATCCCCGGCGTGCGCTGGTGGATCACCCCCGGCGGCGGCATCGACGCAGGTGAGAGCGACGAGAGCGCCGCGGTGCGCGAGCTCGCGGAGGAGACCGGCATCGAGGTCGCTCGGTCCGACCTGCTCGGTCCCACGATGCGGCGGAGGGTGGTGCACGGCTACACCGACGTGGTCATCGAGCAGGAGGACGTCTTCTACGCGTGCTGGGTGCCGGCATTCGAGGTCTCCACGGCCGGCCACACCGAGGACGAGCTGCTCACCATGGCCGAACACCGCTGGTGGACGCGGTCGGAGCTCGCCGCCACCGATGAGGACATCTGGCCGGCGGTGCTCCTCGACCTGTGGCAGGACGCCGACGTACGCCGCGCCGCGGCCGAAGACGGGCCGGCCGATCCCGCCGATGGCGGGTGGGTGGAGGAGTCCTCGGTCCCGGCCTGAAGACGCGCCACAGCCGACCATCCCCCTCATGATGGTCGGCTGCGGCATTGCGAGATCTGGTCGATATCCCCCGGTATGACGAGATCTCTGGTGTGTGTCATCGGTTCGAGCTCGAATCCCCCGATTCGCTCGAGCGACGACACTCAGTCCGTTGTGCGCGCCCGCGCTCGCGTCCTGCGCCTGCCCCTCAGCAGACCCAGGGCGTCGGCCCACAGCATGAGGCTGTGTACGACGGACCGGAGATGAAGACGCATGATCAGCGGACGACGCCGAGCGCGATGATGCCGGTCGCAGCCATGGCCGCGACACCGAACATCGTCGTGCCCACCGCCGGCGGCATCCCGCCGCGGTGCTTGTGGTCGGTGGAGTCGTTCTTGCGGAGGCTGCGGACCGCGTCGAGGACGTCGTTGCGGATCGACTCGACGGCGCTCAGGTCACTGCGGTGGCGGGCGGTGATCGTGGTGGTAGCCATGATGTTCCTCTTCTCGGCGGTATCGCTGGCCGGCCGTGTCCGGCGGCTTTCGAGGAGGAAACGGAGTCGTGACGCGGTCATGACGCAGGTTTTGGACACATTGAGGTTACGGATTATCCACATCTGAGAAACATGTTTTGGTCCCGTACGCTGCGCGTCATGACCACGTCGCTGGCGGAGATCACTCGGGAATGGGGCCGGATCGGGTGCCTCGGGTTCGGCGGTCCTCCTGCTCACATCCGGTTGCTCCGGGAGACCGTTGTCGAGCGCCGCGGCTGGGTGGAGCCGGAGGAGTTCGAGGACGCCATCGCGACCTGCAACCTGCTCCCGGGACCCTCATCGACGCAGCTGGCGATCTTCACCGCATGGCGGGTGCGTGGCACGGCCGGAGCGCTGGTCGGCGGCCTCGCCTTCATCCTTCCCGGTCTGGTGCTGATCATCGCCCTGGCGGCGCTGTTCCTGGGTGACCCGCCGGCGTGGGTCCTCGGCGCGGGGGCCGGTGCCGGGGCGGCGGTCGCCGCGGTCGCCGTCCAGGCCGGATGGGCGCTCGTGCCGTCCTCGTATGACCGCACCCCGTCGCGTACGCGATGGATCCTCTACGCCGTCATCGGGACCGTCGCTGCTGCGACTACCGGGGCCTGGGTGGTCCTCGTGCTCATCGGCGCCGGGCTCGTCGAGATGGCGGTGCGCAGGCCATGGCGTACGGGCTCGAACGGGTCGAAGGGTTCGAACGACCTGCAGTCGCTCGTCACGCTTCCGCTCCTGGCCCAGGGGGCGCTGACCACCGCCGTCGTCGCGCCACTCGCGTGGACGGCGTTCAAGGTCGGCGCGCTGTCGTACGGAGGCGGGTTCGTGATCATCCCGCTGATGCAGTCCGACGCGGTCGAGCGCTACGCGTGGATGAGCGATGCGGAGTTCCTCAACGCGGTGGCGCTCGGGCAGATCACCCCAGGACCGGTGGTCCACACCGTGGCGGTGGTGGGCTTCGCCGCCGCAGGTCTCCTCGGCGCGCTGGCTGCGGCGGTGATCGCGTTCGGGCCGTCCTTCGTGCTGATCATCGGCGGCGGACGGCACTTCGAGGCGCTGCGCTCCTCGCCGCTCGCGCGCGCCTTCCTCGACGGCGCCGGCCCGGCCGCGATCGGCGCCATCCTCGGCTCCGCCGTGCCGCTGGCGATGGCGACGAGCGAGTGGTGGCAATGGGTGGTGCTTGCCGCCGCCGGCGTACTCCTGCTGCTCCTCAAGCGCGGGGTGGTGCTCACCCTGCTGCTCGCGGCAGGGGTCGGTGTCGTGGTCGCTCTTTCCGGTGGGCCGCTGCCCTGATTGCTCACCGAGGCAAGTTCGGTGAACATCCGCGCCCTAGAGGTAGAGCCCGCCCGAGGAGTCGCCGTGGTCCTGCTGGCCGCCGGGCTGCTGGGACCCGCCCTGGCCGGGTGCGGGGTGGCCATCGGGGGAGAGGCTCGCGCCCGGCGGCAGGCCCTTGCGGATCTGCTCGAACTGGGCGCGGGCGGCGACCTGCTGGGCGTACATGGCGGTCTGGATGCCGTGGAAGAGCCCCTCGAGCCAGCCGACCAGCTGGGCCTGCGCGATCCGGAGCTCGCCCTCGGACGGCGTCTGCTGCTCGGTGAACGGCAGCGAGAGCCGCTCGAGCTCCTCGACCAGCTCCGGCGCGAGCCCGGACTCGAGCTCCTTTATCGACGCGTGGTGGATCTCGCGGAGCCGGTTGCGGGAGGCCTCGTCGAGCGGGGCGGCCTTCACCTCCTCGAGCAGCTGGCGGATCATCGACCCGATCCGCATGACCTTCGCGGGCTGCTCCACGAGGTCGGCGACGTCGCGCTCCTCGTCCTCGGAGGGCTCGGGTGCGGTGGCGTTCTTGAGTACGTCGGCGGGCACCGAGATCGGCTGCCCGTCCGGGCCGATGACCACGACTTCCCCGGTCTGCTCCTGCGTCATGCGCCCAACCCTACCTAGAGCGTTGTAGCCAGCAGGATCTTGCCGCTGTGCTCGCCGGACTCCATGAGCCGGTGGGCCTCGGCGGCCTCCGCGAGCGGGAGTACGTCCTGGACGACCGCCTTCACGTCTCCGGCCCCGACCATCGGCCAGATGCTCTCCACGACGGCGGCGCAGATCGTCGTCTTCTGCTCGGCCGGACGTCCACGGAGGTTGGTCGCGATCACCGCGCCCCGCTTGCGGAGCAGAGCGTTGATGTCGAGCTCGGCCTTGGCTCCACCCTGCATGCCGATGATGACCAGGCGTCCCTCGGGGTTGAGCGCGTCGATGTTGCGGGCGAGGTATTTCGCGCCCATGTTGTCGAGGATGACGTCGGCGCCCCCGTAGACCTTGGCGACCTCGACGAAGTCATCGTCCTTGTAGCTGATGGCGACCTCGGCCCCCAGCGACTTGGCGAGCTCGGCCTTCTCGGCCGAACCGACCGTGGTGAGCACCCGCGCACCGATCTGGCTGGCCAGCTGGATCGCCATGGTGCCGATACCGCCGGCGCCGCCGTGGACCAGGAAGGTCTCGTCCGGGGTCAGGCCACCGACCATGAACACGTTGGACCACACGGTGGCCGCCACCTCGGGCAGCGCCGCGGCGGTGACCAGGTCGACGCCGTCCGGGACCGGCATCACCTGGCCGGCCGGGACGGCGACCTTCGTCGCGTACCCGCCGCCAGCCAGTAGGGCGCACACCTCGTCGCCCACCTGCCAGCCCTCGACCTCGTCGCCGACCGCGGAGATCGTGCCGCTGCACTCCATCCCGATGATGTCGCTGGCGCCCTTCGGGGGCGGATAGAAACCCTGTCGCTGCAGCAGATCGGCCCGGTTGAGCCCCGCGGCGGCGACGTCGATCACGACCTCACCAGGTCCCGCGACGGGGTCGGGGAGCTCGGTGACGGTGAGGACCTCGGGTCCTCCGGGCTGCTGGGCTACAACTGCTCGCATGCCACCCACCCTAGGGCTCCGGGAGGGGGTGGGTTCGGCCGCGGGCGAGGTGTAACACGCTGTTCGTCGGACTATCCGGTCGTTCAGAACGGCCTGGTAGTCCTACGAACAGCGTGTTACATGTCTCGCGGGCCCAGCTAGAGCGACTTCAGGTCCGTCCAGGTGTCGATGTCGCGGTGCTCGTCGCCCTCGGCGGAGACCTCGACGAGCTCCAGGTCCGCCAGGAGCTTGCGCAACGGCATGCCGTGCTGCCCCTCGTGGTCCGGTCGGACCTCGGCGAGCCGCGCGGTGGAGAGCACGAGAGCCAGCTGCCGGCGTCCGTCGGGCCCGACGAGCACGGCGCCGTCCTGGCCGAAGGCCGCCTCGCGGAGCCGGGAGAGTGTCCGCGGGCGCAGGAACGGCATGTCGACAGCGGTCACCCCGACGTACGCCCTGGGGGTCAGCAGCGCGTCCACACCGGTCAGCAGCGCGGCGACCGGTCCACCGAAGCGAGGATCCTCGCGGACGAAGGTCACCGGTCGCTCGGTCTTCACCGCATCACCGACGACGACGACCTCCATGGCGTCGACGACGGCATCCAGGGCCCAGGCCAGCATCGTGCGGCCACCGAGCTCGATCCCGGACTTGTCGATCCCGTCGAGCCGCGAGCTGCGGCCCCCGGCGAGCACCACGGCGGCGTACGGCTCCCATTCGTCCCAGTCGTTCACACCGCGGACTCTAGTGTGGAGACGTGACCACCTGGAACAGCCTTCGGATCAGCCTCGTGCAGCACGCCTCCGGCCTGGAGCCCGACGCCAACCGGGCGCTCCTCGCCGAGCTGACACCGCAAGACAGCGACCTGGTCGTCTTCCCGGAGGTCTTCGCGCGGGACTTCGGCAAGCCCGGATCCGACCTGAGTCCGTACGCCGAGGGCCAGGACGGGGCGTTCGGGACCGAGGTGACCCGGGTGGCCGAGGAGCGTGGCACCACGGTGGTGGCCGGGATGCTCGAGACCAGCGGCGACTCCGCCGGTCGGCCGTTCAACACCCTGCTGGTGCGTGGCGGCACCGAGGCGGCGTACCGGAAGATCCATCTCTACGACTCCTTCGGCTACAAGGAGTCCGATGCGCTGGTCGCAGGAGGGATCGAGCCGGTGGTGGTCGACATCGACGGGGTGCCGACAGGCCTGATGACCTGCTATGACCTGCGCTTTCCCGAGCTCGCGCGGGGGCTGGTCGATCAGGGTGCCGAGCTGATCGTGCTGCCGGCGGCGTGGGTGGCCGGGCCGCGCAAGGTCGACCACTGGCGGACTCTCGTGCGCGCCCGCGCGATCGAGAACACCGTCTTCATCGCCGCCGCTGCCCAGTCCGCGCCGCGCTACTGCGGTCACTCGATGGTCGTCGATCCCCTCGGCGACGTGCTGGTCGAGGCCGGTGAGGGCGACGAGGTCGTCGCCGCGACGATCGAGCGGGATGTGCTCGAGAAGGCGCGCCGAACCAACCCGTCCCTGGTCAACCGCAGAATGTGACCCTCGTCAACAAGTCGTCGTCACAGCGGTAAACGGATATCGATGACTCGTTAGGTTCACCCCGGCCCCGGTATCCTCGTCTGCTATGGACCGAGCCCCCCGCCGTCGCGCTGACAAGAGCAAGCGTGGCCGTCGTGCAGCCGGTCACAGCGCACCCCCCACACCCGCGTACGTCGAGCCGACCTCGAGCGAGGCGCTCGCCTATGACCAGTGGGCCGAGAACGACTGGGCCGCCGCCGGCTATCAGGAAAGCAGCCAGGAAACCAGCCAGGTCACCGGCCGGACCGAGCAGCCCGGCGGACAGGGTTGGAACGAGACCGGTTGGGCCGACGAGACGTGGTACGACGAGCGTCAGGCGCCCCAGGACACGCCAACTCCCGGTGGTGGCCGCCGGATCGCCAGCCGCGCCGCCGAGCCCGAGCCGCGTCAGCCTGAGCCACGTCAGCCCGAGGCGGGCTACTCCGGCAGACGCGCGCGCTCGGCGTCGGCAGAGCCCGCGGCTCCTTTCGGCGACGGATACGACGGGGGATACGCGGCTCCGAGCTACCCGCCCGAGCCCGCGCCGGCACTGAGTGGCCCGAACGCGCCGGGCGGGCGGCGGGCACCTGCGTACTCGACACCGGGGCCGTACGCCGGGACGGCCGATCTCACCCAGGCGCCTCAGCACCAGGTCCAGCAGCCGTACCAGCCCGATCCCTATCAGACCGAGGCCTACCAGGCCGACGCTTACCAGCCGGTCCCCTATCAGGCCGACCCCTACCAGTCCGGCCGTTTCGATCCGGTCGCGGAGCCGGTCAGCGATCCGGACGGACGCTATGGGCAGCAGCAGACCCGCCGCACCGCGACCGCGGCCAAGGTGACCTCCTTCCTGGCTCAGCCGCGCGTTCCCAGCGCGGCCCGAGCCGGCCTCGGGATCATCGAGAGCCTGACCGCCGGGACCGTCCGGGTCATCTGGCTGGTCGCGCTCGCGATCGGCCTGCTCGGTCTCGCGATCAGCGCCTTCGACCTCGGTCCGCAGCTCTTCGGCGGCCTCGGTGCGGTCGTCGTCGGCACCGCCTACACCTTCGCGCTGGCTCACCGCACCGGTGGCCGTCCGCTGATCTTCGGGTCGCTGGCGGGCGTCGCCGGACTCGTCGTGGTGTTCACGAACAACGAGGCCCTGCGTACGGGAGCGGCGGTTCTGATCGCCTCCGTGGCCGCGGTCCTCGCGGTGATGGGCACCGTCCCCGGGCGCCGTTTCCCGAGGGCGATCCGCGAGACGTTCATCGCCGTCGGCGTCGCCGCGGTTGGGAGCTTCGCAGCGCTCGGATTCGAGCCGGTGGTGACCGTCGCCCGATTCGAGTACGCCACGCTTGCCTGCGCCCTCGTGATCGCCTTCTTCGCCGTCTACCGCCTCGGCGCCGGCCTGCACGGCCTCGGCAGGCGGGGCGCGATCGTGGTCGGCATCGGCGGGCTGATGCTCGCGCTGACCCTGATCTACGCCGAGATGCTGCGTCGCTACGGCAGCACCGGGCTGCTCGATTCGGTGGACGACATCCAGCACTGGTGCCGCGTACACATCGGTGGCTACCCGCACCCGATCCAGGCGCTCTTCGGGGTCCCGGCGCTGGTCTGGGGCACCCACATGCGCGCCCGCCGCCGGCAGGGCTGGTGGGTCTGTCTCTTCGGCGTCGCGCTCACGGCGCCTGCCGCCAGTACGTTCCTCAACCCCGACGTGGGTCTGGCCGAGGCCGGACTCTCGGTCGTCTACAGCATCCTGGTCGGCCTGGTGCTCGCCTTCATCATCATCCGCATCGACCTCGCGCTCACCGGCTCGGTGGCGGCCGGTGGCGGCCGCAGGGCGGCCCGTGAGGCCGACGAGGCGAGCGCCGTGCGCCCGGAGCCCGGCCGCACCCGCGCGCTGCTCTGAGACGCTGGTCTGGTGCGCCACACTAGCTAGGCCTACCACCCGGTAACGCGTACGTTCTGGGTATGAGCCGCAGAACCCCCACCACCATCGCTGCCGAGATGGTCGCGAACGTCATCAACGTCGGCGTTCAACCCGGAGACCAGGTCGCAGTCGGGGACACTGTCATGCTCCTGGAGTCGATGAAGATGGAGATCCCCGTGCTCGCCGAGACGCCGGGCACCGTGGTGGCGGTCAAGGTCGCCACCGGTGACGTCGTCCAGGAGGGCGACGTGCTCGTCGAGTTGAGCGCCTGAGCCCCAGGGCGACTAGACTTGATGCCGCGCCCACGGGCGCATGGAGGGGTGCCGGAGTGGCCGATCGGAACCGCCTTGAAAGCGGTCGTAGGGAGACCTACCGCGGGTTCGAATCCCGCTCCCTCTACCAGGTCGGACCGGACTAGACCTCTTGCAGGTGCCGGTCCACATCGATCATCAGCCGGCGCAGCTCGAGGAGAAGATCCTCGAGGTCGATGCGGTCGAGCACGTCGTCGGCGAGGATGGCCAGCCGGCTCAGCAGGGTGCCCCGATCGCGGAGCGCGCTGACGTCGGTGAGGGCATGCCACTCCTGACCCGTGTCGAGGATCAGCAGAGCCGCGCGTACGCCGCCGAGCCGCTGGCGCACACCCCAGCGCCAGAGTCCGACGTTGGCCCCAGGACGGGGAGCGGCGATCGCGGTATCCAGGGCCCGAAGAGCATCCGACATATTTGGAAGCACACCTGTCATGAACAGATTGTGACCTAGGTCACGTAAAGGATCAAGCGGATGCGGCTCCGGCTGCCCGTGTCGGCCACAATGGAACGCGTGCCATCCGCTGAGCTCACCTACTACCGTCTCGCCCCGACCGTGCAGGCCCGCCTTCTCGGCGCCGCTGTCGTCGGCCTCGCGCTCCTCGTCTTCGCCGGCACGGCCGTTGTCATCGCGGCCGAGATCGACTTCGCGTGGCTCTTCATCCCGCTGGTCCTCGGGATCGCCGTGGTGGTCGGGTTCGGTTGGTGGCTTCGCAACAAGGCGTACGTCCTGCGCGCCAGCGCCCAGGGCTACCGGATCGCGTTCGTGCGGGGTGCCGGGGTCCGCGAGGCCCGCTGGGCGGATATCCAGGAGGCCGTGACCACGATGCCCGGAGGTACGCCCTGCCTCGAGCTGCGGCTCAAGCAGGGCGGCACGACGACGATCCCGGTGACCATCCTCGGTGTCGACCGCGAGCAGTTCGTGCGCGAGCTCCAAGGTCATCTGAAGGCCACGATCAAGCCCCTGGATCCGGCCTCCGGACCTACCGAAGCCTCTTGATTGGTCCCAGGTGCGTAGGTGTTGCTAGCCTGTTCGCGCGGTATGGAGGCGTCGCCTAGTCTGGTCTATGGCGCTCGACTGCTAATCGAGTTTGGGGCTTAAACCCCATCGAGGGTTCAAATCCCTCCGCCTCCGCCAGTTTCAATGCGTTTGGCCCCCTTCA
>NZ_JBOHDN010000298.1:0-9770 GCF_050699375.1 Nocardioides sp.
GATCCGGCCGCGCCTGCCGCGGGTCGCGTGATTGTGGTTGGTCTGCAGCGCGAGGGTCGACTTCCCCGCGTCCATCGTCCCGGTCCAGAAGGTCAGCTCAGCCACGCGGGAATCCTAGGGCCTAGCGCGTCAGGAGATGAGTAGCGGGATCAGCATCTCGTCTGGTGTCAGCGAACCGTGCAGCCCCACCAGAGTCGTCTCGTACTGGAACAGGCTCGTCGAGACGACCGCGTGCTCGCCGTGCGAGGCGACGATGACGTCGCCCAGGCGTGGCAGCACCGAGGGGGTGACCGGGCCGAACCAGCCGCGCCGGATGGCCATCTCCCGGGTCATCACGTCGGCCTTGTCCCCCAGCGTCTCCGACCAGGACGCGACCACGTCGTCGACCGCACCGCGGGAGCAGTAGAGGTGCCGGAAACGGGCTTCGCCGCCGACCAGCGCGACGCCGTGCCCGAGCTCGGGGAAGTCGTCGATGTCGGTGCGCGACGAGGCCGGCGAGTCGATCATGCCGTGGTCGGCGAGCACCAGCAGGCGGACCGAGGGGTCCAGGGCGTCACGCAACTGCTCGGCCTCGGCGTCGATCATGGAGAGCTGCTGCAACCAGGGCAGGGAGGCGACGCCGTACCTGTGACCGGTCCAGTCCAGGTCGCCGTCGTAGAGGTAGGTCAGCGACCCCGGCACCCGCGAGAGCGCGACCGCCGACGCGATCCGCTCGCCCACCCGGTCGGCGCCGACGAACTCGGCGCCACGATGGGCGGCCACGGTCAGCCCCGAGGTGCCGAAGGCCCGCTTGTTGATCACCGTGACCGGCACACCGGCCTCACCCAACCGCTGGAAGACCGTCTGGTTCGGCTGCCACTCGACCGGATCCACGTCCTTGCGCCACTGCAGCGCGTTGAGCAGGTGCTCGGTGCCGGGGATGCGGGAGGTGTAGCCGACCAGCCCGTGCCCGCCCGGCGACAGTCCGGTGCCGAAGGAGGTCAGGCTCGTCGCCGTCGTCGACGGCACCCCGGCCGTACCCGGCATCTGGTCCTCGGCCAGGGAGGCCAGGAACGGCGCTGCGTGTGCGTAGCGGCGCAGCAGGTTGGTGCCCATGCCGTCGACGAGAAAGACGACGTACGCCGCGGCCGACGGCAGCTCGAGGCCGGGTCGCGCCTCAGACGTGCCCAACGGGACATCCATCGCGGCAGCGACCGCCGGCAGGACATCACCCAGTGAACGCTCCCCGTAGGCGGGGGCGACGAACCCGGTCACCGACGGTGGGTGCGAGCCGAGAGCGATTCCGCGAAGGCGAGCATCCGGCCGACCGAGTCGTGGCCGTCTGCGGCGGCCGAGACACGCAGCGAGAAGTCGTCAGGAGTGAGCACACCGGTGTAGCCGTGGTCGGCGTCGCAGTTGGGGTCCGTGCAGCCGGCGGGCTCGAGATCGACGCGATTGACGCCGCCCCAGCCGATCGTCATGACCGCCTCGGCGGCCTTGCTCGGGCCGCTGGTCGGGTTGGCGATCATCCGGGTCACCACGACGGAGGCGACCGAGTCGATGCGTACGGCCTCGGTCGAGGTCGAGGTGTAGGGCTCGGGCAGCAGGTCGTCGCCCGCGTGCTCGTCGGTGTGGGCCAGGATCAGCCGCGACGGGGTCAGCACCAGCACGGAGAGGTGGCGGCGCACCTCGTCACGGTCGAAGGTCGGCTCGTGGTGCAGGAAGAAGGAGACCACCTTCTCCCCCGCCACAGCGGAGGCGAGGCAGTCGGCCACCACCTCGGGGTAGTAGCCGGTGCGGTCGATCTCGGCGCGCAGCTCGTCAGCGCGATCGAGATCCTCGGTGCGGGTGCTCATGACACCCATACTTCCACGGGGCGCCATGAGCGCCTAGCCAGGAAGGGTGTCGCCCACTGCCGGGTTGAGGCGGCGTACGAACCAGTCGGAGCGCGGATCGGCGACCAGGTCGACCCGTGCGCCGGCGGTGAGGACGGCGGAGGCGTCGAGCCCGAGGAGGACCAGGGAGAGGTCGAGGGAGGAGATCTGGGGCAGGTCGTTCTGCAGCTGGGCGACCTTGAGGACGAGCCGCTCGATCTCGTCGACGTCGACCATGTCGCCGCCGCGGTAGCCGAAGAGCATCGGCGCCGCCTTGATCTCACGCACCATCGAGGCCGCGTCGCGCTGGGACAGCGGCGGGATCCGGTAGGCCCGGTCGGCCAGCAGCTCGGTGATCGGGCCGGCGATGCCGAAGGAGACCACGGGCCCGAACAGCGGGTCCTCCATCGAACGGATCGCGACGGGGATGCCCGGCGGGGCGGTGCGCTGCACGGCGAAGCCGCCGGTCTCGGGCGGGATCCGCTCGGTGATCTGCTCCCAGGCCTCGGTCATCTCGTCGACGTCGTCGATGTTGCGTACGACGTGGGCCTGGTCGGGCCGCTCCCGGACGCTCTCGACGGTCGCCTTGAGCACGACGCCCCAGCCGAGGTCCTCGGCGGCGGAGACCGCCTCCTCGAGGGTGTTGACGCGGTGGGTGTTCCACAGCTTGATCCCGTACGCGGCCAGCACCATGGTCAGGTCCTCGCGGCTCAGGTCTCCGCCCGTGGGGCGCGCGGCGAGCACGTCGGTGACGATCTTGCGAGCGGTCCGCGGGTCGCAGTCCTCGTCGGCGAGCCACGGGGTGTCGCCGTCGGCGGTGCGCAGCCAGACGGCGTACTCCACGACCTTGGCCAGAGCGCGTACGGCGGACTCGACCGAGGAGTAGGACGGCACCGAGCCGCGGCCGGCCGTCGACCCGGCGACGTCGGGCACGCGGAGCAGCTCGGGCACACCTTCAGCACCCAGGAACGAGGTGACCAGCGGCTTGTCGGACTGCTCCCCCACCGCGGCGAGCACGTTCGCGATCTCCTCGCCGGAGACGTTGAGCGGCGGGATGTAGACCGAGATCACCGCATCGACCTCGGGGTCGTCGATGGCCGCGTCGAGCGCATCCTCGAAGTCCTCCGCGCTCGGCTCGGTCGGCAGCGGCACCTGCTTGTTGACCTGGAGTCCCACCGACACCGCGGCGTCGGCGGCGAGCAGGCCCAGGGCGTCGGAGTTGCCGACGATGGCGACCCGTCGCCCGCGCGGGAGAGGCTGGTGGGCGAGGAGCTGGGCGACGTCGAACATCTCGTCGAGGGTGTCGACCTGGACGATCCCGGCCTGGCGGAACATCGCGTCGACCGCCGCCGGCGGGGCGCTGATCTTGCGGACGGCGTGTCCCATCGGCACACCCTGGGTCGTACGTCCCGAGCGGACCGCCACGATCGGCTTGCGCATGGAGACGCGGCGGGCGATGCGGGAGAACTTTCGCGGGTTACCGATCGACTCGAGGTACATCATCACGACCTCGGTCGAGGCGTCCTCCTCCCAGTACTGGAGGAGGTCGTTGCCCGAGACATCGGCACGGTTTCCGGCGCTGACGAAGGTGGATAGGCCCAGGCCTCGGTTGTTGACCTTCTCCAGGATCGCGGAGCCGAGCGCACCGGACTGGCAGAAGAACCCGGCGCGGCCGCGCGGCGGCATGGTCGGGGCGAGGCTGGCGTTGATCTTGACCTGCGGGTCGGTGTTGATCACGCCGAGCGCGTTGGGTCCGATCAGCCGCAGCCCGTAGGAGCGGGACAGGTTCACCAGCCGGCGCTGCCGCTGGCGGCCCTCCTCGCCGGTCTCGGCGAAGCCGCTGGAGATGACCACGAGCCCGTGCACACCCTTGGCCGCGCAGTCGAGCACGACGTCCTGCACGGCGTCGGCGGGCACCGCGACGATCGCCACGTCGACGTCGTCGGGGATGTCCTGGACGCTGTTGTAGGCCGGCATGCCACTGACCGCGGTGGAGCTGGGGTTGACCATGTAGACCCGGCCGGTGAAGTCGCCGATCACCAGGTTGCGTACGAGCGCCTGTCCGATGGTCTCCTGCCGGCGGCTGGCGCCGATGACCGCCACCGAGCGGGGGTTGAAGAAGCGGTTGATGGAGGCCGCCTCGGCCTCGTGCTCGCGCAGAGCGAGCCGGCCGACCGCGGTGTCGGTGACGTCGATCCCGAACTGCAGCGAGATGACCCCGTCCTCATAGACGCTGGCCACCTTGTAGCCGGCGTCGCGGAAGGTCTGGATCATTCGTGCGTTGTCGGGGAGCACGTCGGCGGTGAACTTGGTGAGCCCGCGCTCGCGCCCGGCCTGGGACAGGTGCTCGAGCAGGATCTGCGCGATCCCCCGGCCCTGGTAGTCGTCCTCGACGAGGAAGGCGACCTCGGCCTCCCCCTGCCGCACCACGTCATAGCGCCCGACCGCGATCATCCGGCCCCGCAGGGTCAGGATGAACGCGACCCGGTCCTTGTGGTCGACCTCGGTGAAGCGCGCGACATCCCTCGCCGACAGGTGCGGCATCGGGGAGAAGAAGCGGTAGTACTTCGACTCGTCACTGACCCGGTGGTCGTAGAAGTCGACCAGCAGGTCCTTGTCCGCCGACCGGATCGGCCTGATGTGCGCCGTCCTGCCGTCGCGCAGCAGCACGTCCGCCTCCCAGTGGGAGGGGTACGGAGGGGTCTGCTGCGCGGTCACGAGAGAAATCTAGCGGTTCGCCCCAGTTCGACGCTCAACTGCTCGCTCCCTCGGTGCGTGACTTCCCACCTCGGGGCGGCCAGACTGTCAACTCGTCAGACGACGCATACGTGGGCCAGGCTCGGGGAGGACCGGATGGGGCAGGTTGTAGGGATCGATCTCGGGACGACGTACTCAGCAGTCGCGGTGCTGCGTTCGGACGGTACGCCGGAGATCCTGCTCAACGCCGACGGCGACCCGATCACGCCCTCGGTGGTCCTGTTCCAGGACTTCGGCGACGGCGACGAGCCGCTGGTCGGGACGATGGCGAGGTCCAGCGCGGGGACCTCGCCAGAGGATGTGGTCCAGTTCGTGAAGCGCTACATGGGTGATCCGCACTGGCGCTTCGACTCCGCTTCCGGCACTAGCTACACCGCCGAGGAGGTCTCCGCGATCATCCTCAAGCGGCTGCGCCAAGACGCCGAGCTGGCGTTGGGTGAGCCGGTGACCGACGCGGTGATCACCGTCCCTGCCTACTTCGACGACGCCCGCCGCACCGCGACGAAGCATGCCGGGCGGATCGCCGGCCTCAATGTGCTGCGGGTGCTCAACGAGCCGACCGCGGCGGCGCTCTCCTATGGCCTGGACCGGCAGACGAGCGGCACGGTGCTGGTCTATGACCTGGGCGGCGGCACCTTCGATGTGACGCTGATGCGGATCAACGGCACCGAGTTCGATGTGGTCGCGACCGATGGTGACCGCAACCTCGGTGGATTCGACTTCGACAACGCGCTGATGGAGCACGTCGCTGCCGAGCTCGCCGGGCAGGGCGCGGGCAATGTGCTCGACGACCTCGACGCGATCGCCGCGCTGCGCGAACGCACCGAGATGGCGAAGCGGTCGCTCACGACGGTCGCCAAGACGAACGTGCAGGTCACGATCGGCGGACGGCCCTATCGGGTCGCGGTCACCCGCAAGGACTTCGAGACCGCCTGCCGGTCCCTGCTCAACCGCACCCAGGAGCTGGTCGAGGACGTGCTCGACGCCGGCAGCACCAGCTGGAAGCAGGTCGACCATGTCGTCCTGATCGGCGGCTCGACCAGGATGCCGATGATCCGGGAGATGGTCGAGAAGCTCTCCGGCAAGAAGGCCGAGAGCGGGGTGAACCCGGACGAGGCCGTCGCCCTGGGTGCTGCGATCCAGGCCGCGATGGAGGTCGCAGCCGGCAACACCGGCGGCTCACCCGATCCGGCCCCCGCCCAGTCCGACGCCGAGCCTGCGGCGCCGGGAACCAGCGTGGAGTCGTGGGCCGGCCGGGACGTACGCGTCTCCGACATCACCTCCCAGGCGCTGGGAGTCATCGTGGTCGACGAGGACGATCAGACCAGGGAGATCAACCTTGTCGTGATCCCCCGCAACACCAAGGTCCCCGCCGACCACAGCACCGTGGTCTCCACCCTCTACGACAGCCAGACCCACCTCGACGTACGCGTCACCCAGGGCGACGACGCGGACCCCGCCTTCGTGGTCGAGGTCGGCAAGAGCACTCTGTCGATCCCGGCCTACCCCAAAGGCTCCCCGGTACGGATCACCTACCGCTACGACATCGACCAGACCATCGAGGTCGACGTCATCGACCTGGTCACCAGCACCCCCCTCGGCTCCTTCGAGGTCGACCGCGTCGCGAACCTCACCGAAGCCCAGGTCCAGGAGGCCGAGTCCAGGATGCGGGCCATCACCGTCAGCTGACACCGGTGGTCGAGCCTGTCGAGACCACCGGTCCGCTTCGAACATGCCACGTCGGCCAATGTGCGTGACGGGGTGGCCTACGGCACGGTTAACTGGCCGCGTACCAATTCGGTCAATGGACAGGTAGGACCTCGGGGATGGCGGCTGTCGACTATTACGAACTGCTGGGCATCGACCCGTCGGCAGACCCGGACCAGATCCGGGCGGCGATCCGTAAGACCAGGGGTCGCTACCGTCAGCAGGCCGGGTCGCCGAACCTGGAGCAGCGCTCGAACGCGGAGCGGATGATCGCGCTGATCGGGGAGGCCGAAAAGGCGCTCACCGATCCCACCGCCCGGCAGGGCTACGACGCCGCCCGGTCCGCGGAGCCGGAGCAACCGCCCACGCCCGAGCCGCGCCCGAAGCCTGAGTCGACCCGACCAACGGCCGGCAACGACGGCGTCGAGTGGATCGAGACGGCTCGTGCCAACCTGGCCGATGGTGCGCTGCGCAATGCGAGCGCTGCGGCGATGGAGGCCACCAGGGTGGCCCCGGACAACATCGAGGGCTGGCTTGTCAGGTCCGCGGTCGCGCTCGCCTCGCAGGACTTCCGCGACGCCGAGTTCGCCGCGACCGAGGCCAATCGGCGCGCTCCGTCCGAGCCGAAGGTGGTCGGCAACCTCGCCGAGGTCTATCTGGCCGAGGACAGGTACGCCGAGGCCGAGAAGACCTTCGAGCGGGTCTCCATCCTGGAGCCCGGTGAACCCTACTGGCGGATCCGGGCCGCCTGGGCAGCTATCGAGCAGGGGCGCAACGAGGACGCGCTGCACACCGCACGAGAGCTGGCTGCCGAGCACCCCAACAAGCAGGACGTACGCGACGGGCTGGCCCTTCTTCTGCTCCGCGACGGCGAGGACGCGATGACCGTGACCCAAGACGGTGGCACCTACCTCACGGCCAAGCACCAGATCGACCACATCGAGAGCCGAGTCGCCGAGGTCGAGAGCCTCGGGCCGTTGTCCAACCGAGTCACCAGGTTCCTCGACCAGGCCAAGGCAAACGCGGCAGCGGCCAAGAAGCGGCGCTTCCTGATGCCCAGCGGCAAGGCGGTCGGGTGGCTGCTGCTGTGGCTCCTGCTCGGCGCCTGGGTGATCTGGTTCGTCCTCTCCGGGGTTCTCGGCGACACCCTCGGTCTGTTCACCGGTCTCGCGGCCAACGCCGGCATCGGCTACGTGTTCTTCACCCACGTCTTCCCGCACCAGTGGAAGCTCAACGCGCGAGTCGTCGGCCCCTACGCGCCAGCAGGACGCTGATGAGCGAGGAGATCAACCTGGCCGACGCTGCCGCCCGCGTCGCCCGCGCCGCCGAGGATCTCAAGCAGGCCCACGCTGCCGCGCTCGGCGCGCTCAACCGCGACCTCGAGCGGGCCAACGCCGAGCAGCAGAACGCGTACGCCGAAGCCAAGACCCGCCTCGCCCGCGAGACCGCGATCGCGCAGACCAAGGCCGGCAACACGGTCATGGCGGCCTACTACAACGCTCGCGACCAGGCCGCCGCTGCGGCCCGGCCGAGCGGCGAGGGCGCGCTGGCCGTGGCGGACACCGTCGATCTCGGGCTGCTCACCGTCGACACCGCCGGCACCCATGTCCACTCCCGCGTCGAGGTCCCGCTGGTCCTGCCTCTGTTGGGTGGGGGCAACATCGTGCTCACCGGTCCCGATGAGCCGGCGACAGCGGTCACCCGTGGCATCACCGTCGAGGCCCTGCGGAACACCGCACCGGGCGAGCTCGCCCTGGTCGCGTACGACCCGCGCCTGGCCAACCCGCTGGCACCGTTCACCCAGCTCGGCGACGTGGCCGACGACCTGATCCGTACCGGTCACTCCGCCCGCGACCTCGATGACATCATCGAGACTCTCACCGGCGACGTCGCCCGGGTCGGCAGCATCCTGCAGGGGCACGCAGGCGGACTGCTCGAGCACCGCACCGAGGTCGGCATGCCGATCGAGCGCTACACCCTGGTCAGCCTGCACAACTATCCCGAAGGCGTTACCGAGGCTCAGCACCGGCGGCTGCTGACCCTGGCCAAGGTCGCGCCACGCCACGGCATCGCGTTCGTCGTCCACACGGACCCGATCGCGGAGCTTCCGGAGTGGTACGACCCCGCCGAGGTCACCGTCCTCGGCGAAGAGCTGCACATCACCGAGACCGGGGCAGTCACCTGGACGCGTCACGCGTCGCTCGCGGTCGGCATCCCCGACACGACCACCGCTGAGGCGACCGCGGCCACCAGCGAGGTGGTGACCGAGGCCGAGAAGCTGGCCCTCCCGATCGTCCCCTTCGCCGACGTCGAGCCGACCTCGACCTGGACGACGTCGAGCCGTGACGGGATCACCTTCGCCATCGGCCGCGCCGGCCCACGTACGGTCGAGGTCACCTTCGGTGACGAACGCGAGCAGCGCCACAACGCGCTCATCACCGGCGCCGTCGGGCAGGGAAAGTCCAACCTGCTCAAGGTCATCATCTACTCGCTGTGCGCCCGCTACTCGCCCGATGAGCTCTCGCTGCTGCTGCTCGACTTCAAGGAGGGGGTCACCCTCTACCCGATGGCGCCAACGCCGGGCTCGCCACAGTTCCTGCCGCAGGCGAAGGTGCTGGGCATCGAGGCCGATCGCGACTTCGGTCTCTCGGTGCTGACCTGGCTGGAAGCAGAGTTCGTACGCCGCGCCCGACTCTTCAAGCCGTTCGGTGACAACATCGCCCGCTATCGCACCGCCAACCCCGAGGCGGTCATGCCCAGGATCGTGCTCGTCATCGACGAGTTCCACCTCCTCCTGGCCGACGCCGACGACCGGGTCGGCACCCAGGCCGCGAAGGTGCTCGAGCAGATCGTGCGTCGTGGCCGCTCCTACGGCATCCACGTCATCCTCGCCTCCCAGTCGATCTCCGGGATCAGCACTCTGGTGACCGCGGCCCAGGGGGTCTTCTCCCAGTTCCCGATCCGGATCGGGCTGAAGAACTCGCCGGCCGAGGCGATGGCCACCTTCGGTCAGAACAACGATGCCGCCGCCCGGCTGCGTTATCGCGGCGAGGCCGTCCTCAACCTCGACTACGGGACCCCCGAGGCCAACCACACGCTCATGGTCGCCGCCGCCGACGACACCGGGCTCGCCGCGCTCCGCGACACCTGGTTCGGCCGCGCACCCGGGATCACTCCCCCGACAGTCTTCGACGGCAGCCGCCCGGCCCACCTCATCGACGACCTCGCCACCCTCCGAGGTCTTCGTGGCGACGTCGTCGCGAGCCGCCCGCCGCGGGCCCTCCTCGGCCGGCCGATCTCGGTCAAGCAGGACCCCGTGACGTACGCCTTCGACCCCTCCCCCGGCCGCAACCTCGCCATCATCGGTGCCGGCACCCCCTCCGACGACTACGGCGCCGCCGAGGACAACTCCGCCCTCGGCATCCTCCAGGCCGCCGGCCTCTCCCTCGCCGC
>NZ_JBOHDN010000299.1:0-31359 GCF_050699375.1 Nocardioides sp.
CGCACCCGCACGAGTTCGAGCTCTACTACGACATCTAAACCAGACGCGGGAGTAGAGATCGAACTCGGCTCCCACGTCTGAGAAGCGGCGGTTGACCGGCAGCAATAGGCTGTCCGTCAACCGCCGCTTCGCGTTCTGCGCACATGGGTTGGCTCGTTGGAAGGAATGGATGATGTACGTCCAGACGCCGTCGCCGACGTCGGAGCCTTTGCGCCCGCTGATCGTGTTGGCCGGACCTGCCTGCTCGGGCAAGTCGACACTGGGACAGCTCGTCGCGGCAGAGATCGGCGTGCCCTTCGTGGACCTGGATGCGGTCGCCGCGCCCGACTACGCCGAGACCGGTTGGAGTCTCGACCGACTGACCGAGCGGATCGGTGCGGTGGGGAGGGTCTCAGCCGAGCGGGAGCGGGAACCGGCACGAATCCACGCCGTCGAGCGTGTGGTCAAGGACCATCCCGGTGCTGTCATCGCATTCGGGGCAGGCCACACGTCCTACACGAATCCGGCCTACCACGAGCGCCTCCGCGACGCGTTGGCCCCGCCTGTGCACGTCGTGCGCCCATCTCCATCTTCCGACCGCGACCAGGCCCTGCGCGTCCTGCGTACCCGATCCGTCGCCGCGACTGGCAGCGACCGGATCCACGACGGACATGATCTGCTCGCCGAGTGGCTAGATGACCCTGTTGTGTCCGATCTCGATACGCACACCGTCTATACGGACGATGACCTCCTCGCCCAGACCGCCCGCGCCGTGGTTGCTGCAGCCTCATAACGCACCGCCACGCGTCTACACTGACCCCATGACCGCAATGAGGGATGAGATCCACCAACTGGTGGACCGACTGCCGGAGGAACAGCTCGCACCTGTGCTGCAATTGATCCGCCGCGACGAGCGCCGTGCTCGTGCCGTCGCCACCCTCGAGACCGTGCAACGCCGGATGGCTGGCGTCACCGGCGTCGACGACGAGATCGATGCGCTGCGTGACGGTGGTCGTGGCTGACTCATGCGTGGTTGACACCGGGGTCTTCGTACGCTGGTTCGTCGACCAAGAAGGCTTCGAGCACGCCCGCGAACTCCAGGCCGACCTCGTCACAGAAACCACTACCGTCGCGACCATCGACTTCGCCCGCGTCGAGGTTGCTGGCGTCCTCCGGAAGAAGGGACTCCTGCCGAAGCTGCTGACCGAGGACGAGTTCGCGGCTGCGGTCCGCGTCATCGACGACCTCGGCGTCACCGTGCACGAGACCGATGCGGACCGACTCGAGCGCGCTGCCCGACTCGCTGCAACCAAGATGCTCCGGATGTACGACGCCCTCTTCGTCGGCCTCGCCCAGGAACTGGACCTACCGCTGCTGACCAGCGACGTGAAATTGAAGAACGCCGCCGCGGACATCATCGACATCGAGGTGCTCCGTGGCGTAGGCGGGCGCCGTGCCGCCGCGGACGCGCTCTCGGCGGAAACAAACGACCTCGGGCTGGCATGACTCGCCGGTCGTCATCTACGACGTCAACGTCCTCTACCCCAGCACCCTGCGCGACGTGCTCATCCGCATCGGCCCCGCCGACCTCGTCACACCCCGCTGGACCGAAGCCTCCTCGACGAGACCTCCGCAACCTCCGCGCCAACCGGCCCGACCTCGACCCATCCGTGCTCGACCGGACGCGGCGCCTCATGGGCGTCGCCATCCCCGACGCCTCCACCACCGGATACGAGCACCTCATCGAGGAGCTTGACCTCCCCGACCCCGACGATCGCCATGTCCTCGCCGCCGCACTCCACATCCGAGCCGGAACGATTGTCACCAAGAACCTCCGAGACTTTCCCAGGCGGGTTCTCGATCCCCAGAATGTTCGGGCGGTGCACTACATCTCTACTACGACATCTGAGTCGTAGCTCGATCGAAGACTTCTGATTCGATCAACGATGGCCCCGGGGACCCCGGGGCCATCGTCATTTTGGAAGTGCTGCGTGCGTAAATCCGCCCCGGGGTTCGTCCTGATGGTCTGGAAGGGTCAGACAAGGTCGTGTTCGTAGGCGAACGCGGCCGCTGCGGTGCGTGACCCCACGTCGAGCTTCGCGAAGATGTTGGACAGGTGCCGAGCCACCGTCTTCTCCGAGAGCACCAGCTCGGTGGCGATCGCCGGATTGCTCCGCCCCGCAGCAACGAGCCGCAGCACCTCCAGCTCACGGGGGCTGAGCCCCGCCGGTACCGAGGTGTCCCCCAGCAGTTCGGCAACCTCACGCACCGCCGGCCCTGCCCGGAGTTCAGCGAAAGCGCGGCGGGCCACGGTCAGCTCGCCGGCAGCTGACTCATCATCGCCGAGCAGCCGTAGCGTCCTGCCCGCCAGCACCCGACACCGCGCGACCTCGTACGGCGCCTCGAGCTCGGCCCATTCGTCCGCGCCCCGGCGAGCAGCCGTCAGGGCGGTCTCGAGCTCGCCGCGCGCGAGTGCGATCAGCGCCGTTGCGTGGTCCCCGGTTGCCCTCAGTGCACTGCAGTCGAACGCGGTGCCGAACTCGCGGAGCTGGTCGGCCAGCGCCGCTGCGTCATCGAGATCGCCCGAGGCGACCAGCACTTCAACCGCCGCGGGCAGCACCTGTGAGCGATGAACCGGGTCCTGCCGCTCGGCCAGCAACCGCCGGACAATGGGCACCGCTGTGACAACGCGCTGTCGGCCGAGCCAGAGCAGCGCTCGGCCAGGCTGTCCGGGGTGGCCGTACGTTTCGGCGCGATCGTAGGCAGCCTGGGCGCCGGCGTGATCACCGAGCAGTCGCAGGACCTCCGCCCGCTCGTAGTGTGCTTGGCCCACAGCCGGGTGACCACCATCTGCGGCATACCGCTCTGCAGCACGCTCCAGCTCGACCAGAGCATCTTGGTACGCACCATGGAGCCTCATCAGCTGGCCACGGTGCACAGCGCACTGGCCCGTGAAGGCGACCAGACCGGGCTGGGTGTCGCACCATGTGGTCAACGCGTGGGTCCACTCGGCGGCCCGCCCCAGGTCCGAGATCTCTTGGCAAGCCTCGATCGACGAGCAATAGATCACGCCCGAGAAGATCGCCGAGACTTCACCGGCCAGAACTGCGACCATAGCTTCGTCCAGAAGGCGCATTCCGTCAGCGACACGGCCCGAGAAGATCATCAGGCGCCCCTCCGTGTGCACTCCCAAGGCCGTCAACTCTGCGTCTGCGAACCGCCGGCCGTACTCGGTGACCTTCGGTGCGGTGGCAACCGCCTCGCCGAGCTCGCCCCGCATGATGTGTCGCATCGTCGCCCGCTCGAGTAGATATCCGCGCTCCACCACATCCTCGCGGTGTTCGTCGAGCTGCCGTTCGGCTCGGGCCAGCCAGCCGCTGCCGATGGCGACCTCGCCGTCCTGCCACAGGGTGGCGACCAGCCGATAGGCCGCTCGGACGGCAGCGGGAACATCCCCCTGTTCGAGATACTCGCGGTAGGCCCGCTGCAATGCCTGAACGGTGTCATTGCGACGACCGAGCAGGAACGCCGTCGTGGCAAGCGCGGTGAAGTCGTCCCCGGACAGATCGGACTCGTCCTGGTCCGACAGCATCCGATAGGCCTGCACCCAGTCGCGACGCTCATAGGCCTCGCGAGCCCGATGCAGATCGTCCAGGACGCTCATGGCGCATCATCCCCTAACGCCATGAGCGTAGTCGTTGCCGTGGACCGAGCGATCAGCCTTCGTCATCGCGACGGGCGGCGCCCGAGCGCACGGGTCTGGCTGCCCGAGCAGCCATCTCCGCGGTGATCGGGAGCGACGCGAGCAGCGTTTCGCTCGTCGATCTCATGCCACAGCAGGTGCCGGGGCCGGAGTCCGGGCGGCGATGCGGCGCGCGAGGTACGCCGCGTCGCGGCTGACCCCGTTGACTTCCCCCGAGGCGAAGCAGTACTGGAACGCCAGGCCGCAGAAGTAGAGGCCTGGGATCGCGTCGACGATGCCGCGGTACTCGACCGGCCAGCCGTCCTCGACCGGAAGCGGCAGGTCGATCCAGTCGTAGCTCTGCCGGAAGCCGGTGGCCCAGACGATGCTCGCCACGTCGAAGCTCCGTCCGTCCGCAAGGCACGGCCGACCGTCGACCACATCGGTGACGTGCTCGGTGATCCACTCCACGTCGCGGTCGGCGAGGTGGTGGCGCTTGACCCGTAGCTGGGGAGCCCCGTGGTGCCGGATCTTCGCCATGACCTTGCGCCCCATCGGGGTGCGTCGCGTCAGTACATGGCTGAAGACGAACTCGATGACGGGGAAGGCCTTCTCCAGGCGACGGGTTCCCCACTCGAGCGGGACGTTGCCACGTTCCGGCCCGACCAGCGTGGTGGGACGTGTCGCCGCGATCTCGTAGGCGATATCCAGACCGCTGTGCGATGCACCGACGACCAGCACGGGGCCGTCGGGAAGCTCGTCGGGGCGCTGGTACTCGCTGGAGTGGAGCTGCCGGATGCCCGCGTCGATCTCGCCGGCGAGCTCCGGGACCTGCGCCGCACGGCCGAAGGTGCCGGTTGCGACGACGACGTGGTCGCAGGTCACCTCGTCGTCCCCGAGCGTGGCGGTGAATCCGCCGTCCTCGCGGCCGGCGAGTCGCTCGACGCGGGTCTGCATCCGTACCGGCAGGTCGTTCGCAACGGCGTACAGCTCGAGGTACTCGGCGAACTCGTCCTTGGTCGGGAAGTGCCACTGGTCGCCAGGGAACGGTACGCCGTCCAGGCTGTTCGCCCGCGCTGGCGTGAACAGCGTCAGGGTGTCGTAGTGGCAGCGCCAGTTGTCGCCGATGCGGGCCATGCTGTCGACGATCAGGAACTCGCGTCCGAGCCGCTGGAGCTGGTAGCCGGTCGCCAGACCGGCCTGCCCGGCCCCGATGATCAGGATCTCGATGTGTTGTGTGTTCATGCCGTCGACGCTAGGTACGACGTACCGCACCCCGCATCGGACAACAGACCCAACTTCCTCACCGGCGGCGATGGGTGGATTCACCCATCGGCGCGGAGGCACACGACGGGGTTGACGGGGTTGACGGGCTTGGACGCCTCCGCCGCCACCCGACGACTCGGTGAGCGTCAGTCGGTACGTCTCGCCCGCAGCCATTCGTCGTACGGCACCGGGTCGGCGTCGTCCTCGGCCTGGCCGACGATGCTGTCGGTGAACCAGGTGCGCAGCGACACCATCTCCGGCGTGGAGCGCAGGGTGAGCAGGTGGTGGGTCTCGCTGAGCGTATCGGCCAGGTTGTCCGCGGCCAGCAGCTCACGAACCACGGGGGCCATCTCGCGGGGAAGGGTCATCTCGATGTCGACCTGCTCCAGCCCCGCCGCGGCCGCGTCCAGGGCGGTGCGACGACCCAGATGACGCGCGAAGGCCGGTCGGGTCACCAGCCGCTCGATGAGCTGGCCCAGCTCGCGTGGCGGCGTCGCGCCCTCTTCCGAGTCGATGAGCTGGAGCTCGCGAACCAGGTCATCGAGGCGCTGGTCGATCTGGAGCCCGAGCTGCACCGGACAGCCGGGCAGCCGCACGGTGACCCAGTCCGCTGGGAGGGCGGCAGGCTCGGCCATCGCCTGCTCGCCGTACTCCACCATGGGCGGTCGTACGTCATGCTCGACACCGTCGCCAGCGAGGTCGGCCCAGATGCGACGGCCGTCGGCACGCTCCTCGATCCCCCAAGATTCCGCGAGCACCGAGACGATCACCAACCCGCGTCCGGTGGTGCCCTGGCTCTCGACGGGTGGAGGGGCCACGGCACGGAGCGGGACCAGCGCGCCGTCGTCCTCGACGCTGAGCCGTACGGCCGGCTCGAGGTCACGCAGACGGACGTGCATGTAGGGGCTGCCGCTGTGCAGGGCGGAGTTGGCCGCCATCTCGGTGATGCACAGTGCGGCGTCGTCGATGAGATGTGCACGGCCCCACTCCGCGAGCCCGTCGGAGACGAATCTGCGCGCGCCGGGAACGCTGGCGGCCTCGGCCGCGAGGCGCACCCGCAGCTCAGGACGGCCCCCGTAGGGCACGGACATCATGGAGCCAGTGTGCCCGCGTTCGCCTCAGCCGTCACCGGACTGAACTTTCAGAGTGCGGTTGTCAGCCGTGGCTCACGAGGCTTTCTTCCGCAGCCACGGGATCATGCCGCCCGCCAGAACCATCGCGATCTGTCGCTCCGAGAGCCGATGCGTCACCGGATAGTCCCGGTTCCGCGTGGTGTTCCGCACCGTGATCTCGCGACCATCGGCGAGCGCGTCACGAAGGCCCTCGATGACCAGACGGTCGCCCACTCGCACCTCGTCGTGGTCCGTGGAGCCGGCGAACTCCAGGGCCAGCACGCCGAAGTTCGCCAGGTTCTGCCAGTGGATGCGGGCGTAGGAGTCGGCCAGGACGAGTCGGAGACCCAGGAAGCGGGGTGTGATGGCGGCGTGCTCGCGAGAGGACCCCTGCCCGTAGTTCGCTCCCCCGACGACGGCGTGTCCACCCTCCTCGCGCCACTGCTGGACGCGTTCGACATACCCCTCGTCCACCTGCCCGAAGGTGAACTCCGCGAGCTTGGGGATGTTGCTGCGAAACGGCAGCACCCGGGCACCGGCAGGCAGGATCTCGTCGGTGGAGATGTCGTCACCGACGACCAGCCCGACCGGCACCTCGAGCCGATCGGGCAATGGGTCGAAGTCAGGCAGCGAGGAGATGTTGGGTCCCTTGACCAGCTCCGTGCGCGCCGCCTCGTCCAGCGGCAGCGGAGGCTCCAGCATCGACGTGTTCACGCTCGACCTCTCCGGAAGGTCGAGCGACGGCCATCCGATGTCGAGCAACCGGGGCAGGTCTCTGGGGTCGGTGATCTCCCCCGTCAGCGCCGCGGCCGCCGCGGTCTCCGGAGAGCAGAGGAACACCGAGTCGTCAGCGGTCCCCGATCGGCCGGGGAAGTTGCGTGGCATGGTCCGGAGGCTGTTGCCGGTCGAGGTCGGCGCCTGGCCCATGCCGATGCAGCCCAGACACCCCGACTGATGCAGCCGTGCCCCGGCAGCGACGAGGTCGAACGCGGCGCCCATCGCCATGAGCTCCTCCAGGCTCTGCCGCGAGGTCGGGTTCACATCGAAGGAGACCCGGTGATCACATTGGCGCCCCTTCACGATGGCGGCCACGCTGGCGAAGTCACGCAGCCCGGGATTCGCCGACGACCCGATCACCACCTGCTCGACCGGCATGCCGGCGACCTCTCGTACGGGCACGACGTTGCCCGGTGAGCTGGGTTTGGCGATCAGTGGCTCGATCGCGGAGAGGTCGATCTCCTCCTCGAGGTCGTACGTCGCCGCGGCGTCAGCCGTGATCTCCTCGAAGTCATCGCCGCGGCGCTCGCTCACGAGGAAGTCGCGTACGCGCGCATCGGCGGGGAACACCGTCGTGGTGGCACCGAGCTCGGCGCCCATGTTGGCGATCACGTGCCGGTCCATCGCGGAGAGCGTGTCCACTCCCGGACCGTGATACTCCACGATGCGGTTGACCCCGCCCTTGACGCCGTGCCGGCGCAGCATCTCCAGGATGACGTCCTTGGCGCTGGTCCACTCCGGCAGCTCCCCGACCAGGTGGACGCCCCAGATCTCCGGCATGGTCAGGTGGACCGGCTCTCCGGCGATGGCCCGGGCGACCTCGAGGCCGCCCACCCCCATCGCCAGCATGCCGAGCGATCCCGCGGCCGGGGTATGGCTGTCGGATCCGACCATCGACCGTCCCGGAGCGCCGAACCGCTGCATATGGGTCGGGTGGGAGACCCCGTTGCCGGGCTTGGAGAACCAGATCCCGTAGCGCCGGCACGCCGAGCGCAGGAAAGCATGGTCCTCGGCGTTGTTGCTGTCGGCCTGCAGCAGGTTGTGGTCGACGTACTGGACCGAGACCTCGGTCCGGGCACGGTCCAGCCCGAGGGCCTCGAGCTCCAGCATCACCATCGTGCCGGTGGCGTCCTGGGTGAGGGTCTGGTCGATCCGCAGCCCGATCTCGCTGCCCGGCCGCATCTCGCCGGAGACGAGATGCGCGCCGATCAGCTTCTGCGCCACGTTGCGTGCGGTCATGGTCATCACTGAATCGGAGCTCCTCGATCGGCTGGCCTTGACCGATCGGTACCCACACCGAGGCCTCATCAGACGATGGGGTCACGGCGCCGGGAAGGAGGCGACATACGCGCCCGGACGCACGAAGGGCCCCGACCGCATGCGGTCGGGGCCCTTCAGTGGTTAATTCAGGAGACGCGGACGTTCTCGGCCTGCGGGCCCTTGGGGCCGGCGGTGACGTCGAACTCGACCTTCTGGTTCTCGTCGAGCGACTTGTAACCGCTGGACTGGATCGCGGAGAAGTGGACGAACACGTCCTCGCCGCCGCCGTCCTGCGCGATGAAGCCGAAGCCCTTGTCAGCGTTGAACCACTTGACGGTTCCCTGAGCCATGATTTTTCCTTTGTTCGGTGCTGGGGACACTGTGCCCCCTGCCGCTGAAGACACCCGCCCGTGCTGATGTCCAGCGAACCGAAAACCAGGAGTAAGAGATACAAGCCGCGACATCGTGTCGTGGCAAGGACGGCTTGCGGAGCCGTCCCTTCAACATGACCAACAGTACGCCATCGTCCGGAGTTTTCAGAGGTTCCCGAACGCAGACGCCCCGACCGGGGCAATATTGCGCCATGCCAGCGAGCCCGAACCTGCCGTTCGGCGTACGCCTCGGCTACGGCTCGGGCTCCGTTGCGACCGGCACGTTCGGCACCATCCCGGGCCTGATGCTCCTCCCCTACCTGACCGACAGCCTCGGCATCGCCGCCCTGGCTGCGGGGTTCATCGTCTTCGCACCGAAGGCGTGGGACGTCGTGCTGAACCCGATCGCCGGCCGGATCAGCGACCGGACGGTGGATGCGCGGGGCCCGCGGCGGCCCTGGCTGCGCCGGGCCGGGATCGCGCTGGCGGTGACGTTCGCGCTGCTGTTCGCCGCGCCGTCCATGGCGACCGGGCTCGAGGCGCTCTGGGTGCTGGTCGTGTTCCTGGCCTGCGCGACGGCGTACGCGTTCTTCCAGGTGCCCTACGTCGCGATGCCCGCCGAGCTGACCGAGTCGTATGACGAGCGCACCCGCCTGATGACCTGGCGGGTCGCGATCCTGGCGCTCACCATCCTGCTCGCCGGTGCGACCGCGCCGATGATCCGCGACTCCGTCGGCGGCCGCGACGGCTATCGGCTCATGGGCGTGGTGATGGCGGTGCTCATCCTCGTGGGGGTGCTCAGCTCGTACGCCGGCACCCGCCGGGCGCCGATCCACACCGTCGAGCCGGGTGCCGGCAGTCTGCGCGACCAGCTCCGGATCGTCGCGGCGGCGCCCGACTTCCGCCGGCTGCTCATCACGTTCGTGATCCAGGCCGTCGCGTTCGGCGCGATGCTGGCCGGGGTCGACTACCTGGCCGGCGACGTGCTCGGCAGCGGCGGCGCGGCGACCGTACTGTTCGTCTGCTTCGTCGGCCCCGCGCTGCTGCTCACGCCCGCCTGGGCGGCGCTCGGCGCCCGGGTCGGCAAGAAGCGCGGGTACGTCGCCGCCTCGGGCCTCCTCGTCGTCGGCGCGCTGCTCGCCTCGACCGCCCAGACGGCACCGGTCGCCGTCGTCTATGCCGCGGTGGTGCTGGTCGGGGTCGGTTACGCCGGGTGCCAGGTGTTCCCGATGGCGATGCTCCCCGACGCTGCCGCCGTCGACGCCCGGCGCACCGGCTCGAGCCGGATCGGCGTCTACACCGGCGTCTGGACGGCGGGTGAGACCCTCGGGCTCGCGCTCGGACCCGGCGTCTACGCCGCGGTGCTCGCGATCGGTGGCTATCGGTCCTCGACCGGCGGCGACGTCGCCCAGCCCGACTCGGCACTGACCGCGATCACCCTCGGTTTCTCGGTGCTGCCGGCCTGCCTGGCTCTCCTCAGCCTGCTGTGGCTGCGGAGCTACTCGCTTACCGCCGAAGACGTCGATGGGAAGGTGGCCCGATGACCGACGCTCTCGCCCTGCTCCGTTCGATGCAGGCCGCGGACCTGCCCGTGCACGGCGGGCGCACCCTCGCCTATGTCTATGACTCCGGGCTGCCCGACATCGACCGGATCGGACGCGAGGCCGTGGCGGCGTACGCCGGCTCCAACGGGCTGGACCCGACCGCGTTCCCGAGCCTGCTCAAGATGGAGACCGAGGTGGTCGGTATGGCCGCCGATCTCCTCGACGCGCCGGAGACCACGGTCGGCACGGTCACCTCCGGTGGCACCGAGTCGGTGCTGCTCGCGGTGCAGGCTGCGCGCGACGCCCATCGCGCGATCGAACAGTCCGGGATCGAACAGTCCGGGATCGGGCGGCCTCGGATGGTGCTCCCGACGACCGCGCACGCCGCGTTCCACAAGGCCGCGCACTACTTCGGGGTCGAGCCGGTGCTGGTGCCGGTCGGGCCCGACCTCCGCGCGGATCCGGTCGCGATGGGCGCCGCGATGGACGAGCGCACCGTGCTCGTCGTGGCATCGGCGCCGTCCTACGCGCACGGGGTCGTCGACCCCGTCGCCGCGATCGCGGCGGCCGCGGCCGAGCGCGGCATCCGTTGCCATGTCGACGCGTGCATCGGCGGCTGGGTGCTGCCGTACGCCGCACGGCTGGGGCGCGACGTACCGGCCTGGACGTTCGCCGTCGAGGGTGTCACCTCGATCTCCGTCGATCTGCACAAGTACGCCTACGCGCCCAAGGGCACCTCGGTGCTGCTGCACCGCACTCCTGAGCTGCGACGGCCCCAGTTCTTCGCGTCGGCCGCCTGGCCGGGCTACACGATGCTCAACTCGACGATGCAGTCGACCAAGTCGGGTGGCCCGCTGGCGGGCGCCTGGGCGGTGATGCGGTCGCTGGGCGACGACGGCTACGAACGGCTCGCCCGCGATGTCTTCGAGGCGGTGGACGCCATCGCCACGGGCCTCGCCGACATTCCCGAGCTCGCCGTGGTCAGCACTCCCGACTCCACGCTCCTAGCCCTCACCGCCGACGGCACCTGTGACCCGTTCACGATCTGCGACGAGATGGCCGCCCGCGGCTGGTACGTCCAGCCCCAGATGTCCTATGCCGGCGCACCCGCCACCATCCACCTGTCGGTGAGCGCCGCGACGCTCCCCCACGTACCGGACCTCCTCGCCGCTCTGACCGAATCGGTCGTCGCCGCGGTGGCGGCCGGCCCGGTCACCGTGGACCCGGCCGTCGCTGCGTTCATCGGGGACCTGGACCCGCTCACGCTCTCGGAGGAGGACTTCGACGGGCTGCTGCTCGCGGCCGGGCTCACCGGCCCGGCCGACACGCAGGGCGACCTCGCCCTGCCGCAGCGGATGGCCGAGGTCAACGCGATGCTCGACCTGGCCGCACCGTCGATGCGTGAGGCGCTGTTGATCGCCTTCCTCGACAGGCTGACCCGACCTCGCCGGGGATAGGCCCAGGACGCGACCGGACGCGTTCAGCCGGCCATCGCGGCGATTCGGTGATCGGCGCGACCCAGCACCTCGAGTGCGCCCTCGACGTCGCCGGCGGCCAGTGCGCGGCGTACCTCGGTGGAGGAGCAGGTGCGCTCGCCGAGGCGGACCAGGTCGACACCGCTCACCTCGAAACCCAGCCGGCGACCGGCCTCGGTGAGGAAGGCGACGTCGCCCTCTCCCCCGCAGCCGCAACGGAAGTTGTCGCCGACCACCAGCGAACGCAGCCCGAGGCGGCCGACCAGGCCCTGCTCGACGAAGTCGGCCGCAGGCTGGGCGGCGAGCTCGCGGGTGAAGGGCAGCACGATGACGCCGTCGACGCCGAGAGCGAGCGCCTGCTCGATGCGGTCCTCGACGGAGAGGAGCTGGAGCGGTGCGCGTTCGGGGGCGAGCACCGCCAACGGGTGCGGCTCGAAGGTGACGAGCACGGTGGGGAGGCCGAGCCGGTGTCCTTCCGTGAGGGCGGCCTCGACCAGCGAGACGTGCCCGCGGTGGAAGCCGTCGAACACGCCCACCGTGGCCACGGACGCCTCGAGGTCTGCGAGAGCGGGCCAGTCGCGCCACACGCGCTGGTGCTGGGGACTGGTCATCTGGCGTTCCTCTCGATGGCCGAACCGGTCTGCCGGGTGGAATCCGGTCGTGGGGCGCGCGGGGCGCTCCCACGACCGGAGGTCGATCAGCCCTTCGACGGCTCGAGCTCGAAGTCGTAGCTGCTCCGGCGGGTGCCGGTGCCGTCGTCCTGCGGGTCGAGCACCAGCTCCGGCTTCGTCGCCTCGGCGACGTCGGAGTCGAGGTAGTCGCCGCCGGCGAAGTAGAGCTGGGTGGTGATCGGTCGATGGCCCTCGGCGCGCACCAGGATGTGCAGGTGCGCCGGGCGCCACGGGTGCCAGCCGGCCGCCTCGATCAGCTGACCGGTCGGGCCGTCGGTCGGGATCTGGTACGGCGCGGGCTGGATGGTGTCGATCGCGAACCGGCCCTCCTCGTCCGTCACGACGACGCCGCGCAGGTTGCCGTCCGGCACGTGCGGGGCGAACCCCGAGTAGTAGCCGTCGGAGTCGGCGTGCCAGATGTCCACCTCGGCGCCGCCGAGCGGCTTGCCGGCGGTGTCGCGTACCTGCCCCTCGAGAACGAGCGGGGTGCCCTTCTCGTCTTCGCGGCGCGGCAGCGAGCAGGTGGAGGACAGCTTGGCCTGGTCGCCCATGTAGTAGGGCCCGAGGATCGAGCCCTTGGTGCCGGTCTGGGACTTCGCGACCTGCTCCTCCACGGCATGCTCGACGAACACGTCCATGAACAGCGGCCACTCGCCACCCTCACCGACCGCCATCAGCCACGCCTTGGCGGCCTGGAACTCGGGATAGGTGACGTCGTGCTTGGCGATAGCGCCGTGAACGGCCGCGAGGACGTCGGTGACGATCGCCGCGACCCGCTCCGGCGGGGTGTCGGCCACGTCGGCGGTGGCGCTGACGGCCTTGAAGTTCTTGCTGGCGTTGGCTCCCGAGCCGGCCGCTGTCGGCGAATCCTGCGTGGTGGTCATGGTGTTGACCTCACTTCCTGTTGAGGATGAGCGAGACGTCGGTGGGGTTGATCAGGTCCGGGGCGGTCCAGCCGTCCAGGTCGTACTCGCCGAGGAAGTCCTCGGCGAAGCCGGTCATCTTCTCCACCTCGCCCTGTGCCTCGGAGGCGAAGAGGATCTCGGCCTTGACGTTCTCGTGGTTGCCCGAGTAGTTGCGCTCGTAGAGCTCGTGGCGGCCGCCGAACTCGGTGCCCACCGCGTCCCAGAGAGCCTTCATCAGCTTGGTGCGGTCGACGGCGTCGTAGCCGTTGGAGCCACGGACGTACTTGTCGAGGTAGGGCCGGACCTCCGGGGTCTTGAAGTCGATCGCGTTGGAGTTGAGGTAGATCAGGCCGGAGGCGACGTCCTGCTGGATGATCTCCTTGACCCGGGGGTACATCTGGATCATCAGCTGGCGGTAGACCATCCCGTAGTCGAGCTTGGGCAGCAGCATGCCGCCGGGGCCCTGGTCGGGGTTGGCCGCCATCGCGTCGGCCAGCGCCCGGAAGGTGTTGCGGTAGCCGATGACCTCACCGACGCGGGTCTGGACGCCACGGAAGTCCTTGGTGCCGGTCGCCTCGAGCGCCTTGAGCAGGAGCCCGGCGATGAACTCCAGCTTCGTGGCCAGCCGGATGCAGCCGTGGAAGGTGAACCGGTGGAAGAAGCCGGTCTGCATGGCGAAGCCGTTGATCTTCTCGGTGTCGCCGTAGACGAAGATGTTCTCCCACGGCACCAGCACCTTGTCGAAGACGAAGATGGTGTCGTTCTCGTCCATCCGGCTCGAGAGCGGGTAGTCGAAGGGGCTGCCGAGGGTGTCGGCCTGCATGCCGTACGACGGCCGGCAGATCAGCTTCACGCCGGGTGCGTCCATCGGGACCGTGCACACCAGGGCGTACTCCTTCTTCTTGATCGGGAGCCCGTAGTGCGCGATGAAGTTGTAGTTCGTGATGGCCGAGCCGGTCGCGACGACCTTGGCGCCGGAGACGATGACGCCGGCGTCGGTCTCCTTCTCCACCTTCATGAAGACGTCGCCGACCTCGTCCGGCGGCAGCTGACGGTCGACCGGCGGGTTGATGATCGCGTGGTTCCAGTAGAGGACCTTCTCCTGGCTCTCCTTGTACCAGCGCTTGGCGTTCTCCTCGTACGGCGCGTAGAACTCGGGGTAGCCGCCGAGGGTGCCGAGGAAGCTGCCCTTGTAGTCGGGGGAACGACCCATCCAGCCCCAGGTCTGCCGGGCCCAGTTCTCGATCGCCTTACGGTCGGCCTTCAGGTCCTCGGGGGTCTTCGGGGTCTTGAAGAACGGGTGCGTCCAGCCGCCGTTGCCGGTGTCGGTCGGCACCCAGACGTCCTTCTTCAGCTGCTCGTCGTGGAGCGAGTCGTAGAGGCGGGCCGTCATCCGGATCGGGTTCCGGAACGCCGGGTGCTCGGTGACGTCCTTGACCCGCTCGCCGTAGATCCAGATCTCCCGATCGTCCTTGAGGCTGTCCATGTACTCGTTGCCGGTCATCGGCGCCGTGGCCGTGGCCGCCTCGGGTGCGGCCTCGGCTGCCGTTGCGGTCTCGGTGCTGTCGTCGATCTGCGTCATGTCGTTCTCTCCTCAGATGGTTGGGACGCGGTGTCGGGTCGGGTTGAAGGTTGAAGACGGAGTGGAGGCGGGGCGGTGATCTCTAGGAGTGAGCGGCCTCGGCGAGCGGGCTGAAGCTCGCGCTGTCGAACCACCCGGAGGTCGGGCAGTCGATCGATCCGCCCCAGTGGATGCCGGGGGCCCGGTCGTGCTGCGGGCTGAGGTAGCGGAACTCGCCCCCGAAGAAGAGCAGCGGCTGCTTGTCGGTGAGCTCGACGGTCTCGACCTCGCCGATGACGATGAGGTGGTCGCCGCCGTCATAGGTACGCCACGGCCGGCACGAGATCGTCGTGGCGGCTCCGGCCAGGATGGGGGCGGTCGGCCCGTCCACCCACGTCGGCGCCTCCTCGGCGGGGCGGCCGGCGAAGTGCCAGGCGACGTCGACCTGGTCCGCGGCCAGCACGTTGATCGCGAAGGACTGACCGTCGAGGAACTGGCATGCCTTGGAGGCGCGCCCGAGGGTCACCTGGGCGAGCGGCGGATCCAGCGACACCGCGGTGAACGCGTTGACCGTGGCGCCGTGCGCCTGGCCCTCGTCGCTGTCGCAGGTCACCACGGTGACCCCAGTGGCGAAACCACCGAAGGCGTTGCGGAGCTCTCGCGGATCCATGACTACCTCCTGTACGCTGTGCGTACGATCTGCACGACTGGCGTACAACCGACTGTGTCGGCCGTCACAGAAGAAGTCAACGGGTGGAACCACCCCTATTGGTACGCATGTCATATCGACTGAGCGGGAGGAACGACACAATGGACAACGCCCCCGAGCGGGACATCATCCAGAGCATCGAGCGCGGCTTCGCCGTGCTGCTCGCCTTCGACGAGGACCTTCCGACGGCTTCGTTGGCCGAGCTCGCGGAGAAGACGCGGCTGTCTCGTCCCGCGGTCCGGCGGATCCTGCTGACCCTCCAGAAGCTCGGCTATGTGGAGGGCGGCGCCGGCCGCTGGGCGCTCACTCCGCGGGTGCTCACCATCGGCCAGCACTACGCCGCCACGCACGGCATCGTCGAGATCACTCAGCGGCATCTGCTCCGCGTCGTAGAGCTGACCGGTGAGTCCGCGTCGTTCGCCCAGCTCGACGACATCAACGTCGTCTACGTGGCGCGGGTGAACGCGCGCCGGGTGCTGAGCAACACCGTGGACGTCGGCACCCGGCTCCCCACGCACGCCACCGCGATGGGCCGCGTCCTGGTGGCGTTCCGGCCCGCTGAGATCGTGGACCGGATCATCGACGAAGCAGGTCTGCCGGCCCTCACCGCACGCACGGTCACCGACCCGATCGCCTTCCGCGACATCCTGCACGACGTTCGCGGGCAGGGCTTCGCCCTCGTCGACGGGGAGCTCGAGGAGGGTTTCCTGGCCATTGCGGTGCCGGTGCGCGACAGCCGCGGCAGCGTGGTCGGAGCCCTCGCCTGCTCGACCTCCCGTGGTCGGCACACCCCTGAGGACGTCGTACGCGACATCCTGCCCGTGCTCCTGGAGGGGGCCGAGGCGATCAGCGCCGATCTCCGGGTGACCACCACCCAGCCGAGGGTCCTGCCCGGCGGACCGCGGCCAGGGATGTTCTCCCCGCCGCGCTAGGGCGTCGCGACCAGCTCCATCAGCCGCGCCAGCGCTCGCGCGAGCACCGGGTTGGCGTCACCCTCACGGGTCGCGGCGACGAGGTCGACGCCAGGGGTGCCGGCGAGCGGGACGTAGACCATGCCCGGAACGTGCAGCACGGAGGTGGGCTCGGGAACCACCGCGATCCCGAGCCCGGCGGCGATGAAGGTGACCAGTGTCGACGTCTCCGCGACCTCGTGGACCACGTTGACCTCGAGATCCGCCTCCGCGAAGAGCTCGTGGATCAGGGAGTTCATCACCGAGCGGCCGCTGCCCGCGTGGATGATCATGCCTTCTCCGGCGAGGTCGGCGACCCGCAGTCTCTTGCGGTCGGCATACCTGTGATCCTGCGGCAGCGCGACCAGCAGCCGCTCGCGGCGTACGTCCTGGACCGAGAGTCCGGAGGTGTCCGGGAGGCGCCGCAGCAGGCCGAGGTCGAGCGACTCGTCATGCAAGGCGCTGGCCTGGTCCGGCGACAGCATCTCGCCCCGGAAGCCGAACTCCACATCCGGTAGCTCGCTGCGCAGCGCCTTGGCGAGGGCAGGGAGCAAGGAGTACGTCGCCGACCCGACGCACCCCACCGTCAGGCGACCGGTCCGCCCGGCCGCGATCCGGACAGCGTTCTCCCCCGCCTCGTCCACGGCCGCGAGGATCTGCCGGGCGTCGTCCAGGTAGGCGACCCCCGCCGGAGTGAGGTCGACCCGGCGGGTGGTGCGGGTCAGCAGCGTGACGCCCAGCTCCGCCTCGAGCTGCCGGATCTGCTGGGACAGGGGCGGCTGGGCCATGTGCAGCCGCTCCGCCGCCCGGCCGAAATGGCGCTGCTCGGCGACGGCGACGAAGTATCGGAGATGGCGCAGTTCCATTCACTCATACTCCCCCACCGACTACCAGCATTTAGGACGCATCAGGTCTCAGTAGCAAATAATTGGATACTTCACAGTATCGAAAGACACGATTAGGTTCAGAACATGCCCGACATCGTCATCTGCGAACCCGTGCGCACCCCGGTGGGGCGCTACGGCGGCGCCTTCGCCTCACTGTCAGCCGCCGACCTCGCGTCCACGACCCTCTCCGAGCTCGTGCGTCGCACCGGCTTGCAGGAGGGTGACGTCGACGACGTGATCCTCGGCAACTGCTACCCGAGCGGCGAGCACCCGGCCATCGGCCGCATCGCCGCGCTCGACGCCGGCCTCGGCACGGGCGTACCGGGACTCCAGCTCGACCGCCGCTGCGGGTCGGGCCTGCAGGCAGTCCTGTACGCCGCCTCCCAGATCGCCAGCGGCGCCGGCACCGTCATCGTGGCGGGAGGCGCCGAGTCGATGTCCAACGTCGAGCACTACGCGCTCGGGTTGCGTACCGGCGTCAAGAGCCGATCGGTGGAGCTGATGGACCGCCTGGTCCGAGCCCGCGAGACCGCCGGCGGCAAGGATCACCCCGTCCCGGGCGGGATGCTGGAGACGGCCGAGAACCTGCGCCGGGATTACTCCATCTCCCGCGAGCAGCAGGACGAGTTCTCGGTGCGCTCCCAGCAGCGTGCCGGTGCCGCCCACGAGGCCGGCAAGTTCGCCGACGAGCTGATTCCCGTGACGGTCCCCGGCCGCCGGGGCAAGCCCGACATCGTGGTGGACCGCGACGAGCACCCGCGACCCGAGACGACCCTCGAGCAGCTCGCGGCCCTGCGGCCCGTACGTGCCAAGATCGACGAGGCCTCGACCGTGACGGCGGGCAACGCCAGCGGCCAGAACGATGGCGCCGCCATGTGCGTCGTCACCACCCGCGAAGAGGCCGAGCGCCGGGGCCTACGCCCCCTGCTCGCACTGAAGTCGTGGGCGGTTGCCGGTGTCGGCCCCGAGGTGATGGGCATCGGACCGGTCCCCTCGACCGCCGCGGCGCTCGAACGCGCCGGCCTCACCCTCGACGACATCGACGTGATCGAGCTCAACGAGGCCTTCGCCGCCCAGGTGCTGGCCTGCCTGCAGGAGTGGAAGATCGACCCGACCGACGAACGGCTCAACCCCAACGGCTCGGGCATCTCCCTCGGCCACCCCGTGGGTGCCACCGGTGGTCGCATCCTGGCCACGCTGGCCCACGAGATGCGACGGCGCGAGTCGCGCTACGGCCTCGAGACCATGTGCATCGGCGGCGGCCAGGGCCTCGCCGCGATCTTCGAGCGGGTCGTCTGATGGCCGCGAACGCGGGCGCCGTGGCCGTCCACCACCTCGTCAGCGGTCCCGAGGACGCCCCGGTCGTCGTGCTGTCCAACTCGCTCGGCTCCACGATGGCCATGTGGGACGCGCAGATCGAGGAGCTCTCCCAGCACTTCCGCGTGGTCCGCTACGACACCCGTGGACACGGTGGCTCGCCCGTCCCGCAGGGGCCTTACGAAATCGACGATCTCGCCGACGACGTGGTCGCCCTCCTCGACTCCCTCGGTGTCCAGAAGGCCCACTTCGTGGGTCTCTCGCTCGGCGGCATGACCGGGATGCGCCTGGCCGCGCGAGACCCCGAGCGCGTCGACCGTCTCGTCCTGCTGTGCACGGGCGCCAAGCTGGACCCGTCCAGCGCCTGGCACGACCGCGCCGCCACCGTACGCGAGCACGGCTCGCCGTCGGTGGCCGAAGCCGTCGTCGCCCGGTGGTACACCCCCGCCCACCTCGAGGCCAACCCCGAGGTGAAGGCCGCGGGCGAGGCCATGGTCGCGGCGACGCCGGCCGAGGGGTACGCCTCCTGCTGCGAGGTCATCGCGACGATGGACCTGCGCCCCGACCTGCCCGAGATCTCCGCGCCGACGTTGGCGATCGCCGGCGCCGACGACCCGGCCACTCCCCCGCCGCACCTCGAGGCGATCGCCGAGAGCGTGCAGGACGGACGGGTCCTCGTCGTCCCGGAATCGGCCCACCTGGCCAACGCCGAGCAGCCGCAGACCATCACCCCCGCGATCATCGACCACCTGAGGGGCACCGTGGCATGAACGAGGAGGGCATGACCGACGACCAGGTCGCCTCAGGCGACGACCTCGCCACCCGCGTACGCCGCCTGGAGGATCTGCACGCGATCCAGCAGCTGCGCGCGCACTACTGCCAGGCGCTGGACGACGGCCGCTGGGACGACCTGGTCGAGCTGTTCACCCCCGACGGCGCCTTCGCCGGACTGTCCACGGCTCGCGGACACGACGAGCTGCGCACCTTCTTCGCCGACCTCCAGGACGGCCCGCTGTCGGCCTGGTGGCACTTCTCCTCGAACGAGACGATCGACCTCGTAGGCTCACCCGCCCATGCCGCGACCGGCGCGACCTGGCTCGACCAGCCCTGCGTCGTCGACGGTCGCGCCCACATCGCCGCCGGCCGCTACCAGGACCAGATGGTCCGTGGCGATGACGGCCGCTGGCGCTTCGCGGAGCGTCGCGTGACGTTCTTCTACTGGGTCCCGGGCGACGAGGACTGGGCCCCCGGCCGCTACGGCTGGGCCCCCGCCCGCGCCGCGGCCGACGTACGCACCGTCGAACGGCTAGCCGCCCGCGACTGACCCTTCGGACCGCCAGACCAGACCGAAAGCAGTTGATCACGATGCTCTACCACGTACGCATGGACGTCCGGATCCCCCAGGACATGGATCCCGAGGCCAAGGCCGACCTGGTCGCCCGCGAGAAGGCGTACGCGCAGGAGGTGCAGCGCTCCGGACGTTGGCCACACCTGTGGCGGGTCGTGGGTGAGTACGCCAACGTGTCGATCTTCGACGTCGAGTCGAACGACGCGCTCCACGACCTCCTCTCGGGGCTGCCGCTGTTCCCCTACATGGACATCTCGGTGACGCCGCTGGCCACGCACCCGTCCTCGCTCAGCTCCTGAGCGGCCGACAAACGTACGATCAAGGGGTCATGACTTCATCCCCGACGGCGTCCCGATTGACGTTCCGCGACCTGTTCCGGCTCAATCCCACGCCCGGGGCTCACCATGTGGCGCTGCGCGCCGGGATCAGTGTCGCCGTCCCGCTGCTGACGGTGATCGCCCTGGACCACGTCGAGTGGACCCTGTACGCCGCCTTCGGTGCCTTCGCCGCTCTCTACGGACGCAACCGGCTGCATCGCCCGCGGGCCCTCATGCAGCTCGCCGCCGGCGTCTCGCTGGTGATCGCGGTGACGTTCGGGGCGATCACCGCCGCGCTCGACGGGCCCGGCTGGCTGCTCCTGGTCGGTGGTGCCGTTGTCGCGACGGCCGGGTCCTACGCGTCCAACGTCATGGACTGGCATCCGTCCGGCCCGCTGTTCGTGATCTTCGGGTACGGCGCGGTCGCCACCGCCCCAGGCCGTTGGGAGGACGTACCGATCGCCCTCGGGATCAGCCTGGCCAGCGCCCTCTTCGCGGTTCTCGTCGGCAATGTCGGCGCCTACCTGCGCAAGCAGACCGCCGAGACCCCGGCCCCGCCCTCGCACTTCTCCCGCATCGACCCGCTGAGGTTCTTCCTCGCCGTCACTGCCTCCGGCTCGATCGCCCTCGCCGCCGGCATCGGCCATCCCTACTGGGCGATGGTCGCCGCCGCAGCCCCGCTGACTGTGCACGGCCTGAGCCACCAGCTGCTCCGCGGCACCCACCGCATCCTCGGCACCATCGTCGGGCTGGCGACCGCGGCTCCCCTCCTGCTGCTCGAGATGAGCCCGGTTCTGATCGTCTTGACCGTGGTCGTTCTCCAGATCGTCACCGAGCTTCTCGTCGGCCGCAACTACGGTCTCGCGCTGCTGTTCATCACGCCGATGGCACTCCTGATGGGCCAGCTCGGCAGCTCGCGTCCGGCGACGGACCTCCTCCTCGATCGCGGCGTCGAGACGGCGGTCGGGGTGGCTGTCGCGTTCGCGATCGTGATGGCGTTCCGGTCCTCGAAGCAGCGGGCGGCTGCGCGGATCTGACCTGCCCAGGGCAGGTCAGGAGGTCACAGTCCGGATCAGCTTCTTGTTGACGAACTCGTCCATCCCGAGCCGGCCGAGCTCTCGACCGAAGCCGGAGCGCTTGATCCCGCCGAAGGGCAGCTCCGCGCTCTCCACACCGACGCCGTTGACGAAGACCATCCCGGCCTCGATCCGGTCCGCGACGCGGGCGGCCTGGTCCGGATCGGTGGTGAAGACGTACGAACCGAGGCCGTACGGAGTGTCGTTGGCGATCCGGACGGCGTCGTCCTCGTCGACAGCGGAGAAGACCATCGCGACCGGGCCGAACAGCTCCTGGCGGGCCAGGTCGTTCTCGGCGCCGAGGCCGGTCAGGACACCTGCGGGAAAGTAGGCCCCGGACCGGTCGCCGGCGCTGGCGAGCTCGGCTCCCTGACCGACGCCGACGTCGACCTGCCGGGCGAGGTTCTCCGCGGCGGCGACCGAGGACAGCGGCGCGCCGGTCTCCTCGGCCAGGAGCCGCTCGGTGAACCTCGCGACGAAGTCGTCATAGAGCCCCTGGGCGATCACGAACCGCTTCGCGGCGTTGCATGCCTGGCCGGTGTTGTCCAGCCGAGCGGCCACCGCCGCGCCCACGGTGGCGTCCAGGTCGTCGGTGGAGAGCACGATGAACGGGTCCGAGCCGCCGAGCTCGAGGACGACCTTCTTCAGATGTCGCCCCGCGATCTCGGCCACCGCCGCACCCGCTCGCTCCGAGCCGGTCAACGAGACGCCCGCGACCCGCGGGTCGGCGATGACCTCGGCGATCTGCTCGTTGGTGGCGAAGATGTTGACGTACGCACCGACGGGGAACCCGGCGTCGGCGAAGATCCGCTCCAGCGCCTCTGCCGAGGCGGGGCACTGCGGCGCGTGCTTGAGCACGATGGTGTTGCCGGTGGCGAGGTTCGGCGCCGCGAACCGGGCGACCTGGTAGAGGGGGAAGTTCCACGGCATGATGCCGAGCAGGACTCCGACCGGCGAGCGGCGGACGACCCCGGTGCCGGCACCGGAGGTGACCTCGAGGACCTCGTCGGCCAGGAACTGCCCGGCGTGCTCGGCGTAGTAGGTGTAGATGTCGACGCAGAAGTCGATCTCGCCCTCCGCCTCGGGCAGCGGCTTGCCCATCTCCCGCACGATGATCGCGGCCAGCTCGTCGCGACGCTCGGCATGCAGGTCGGCCACCCGCCGCAGGAACGCGGCGCGCTCGGCCACCGAGGTCGTACGTCCCCAGCCGGTCGCCGCGGTGTGTGCGGCCGTGACCGCGTCGTCGATCTCGGCGTCGGTGGCGGTCGAGTAGGTGGACAGGACCTCGCCGGTGGCCGGGTCGGTGACCGCATAGGTCGCCTCGCCGGTGGTGGCGATGAGGTGAGAGGTGCTGGTCATCGGGACTCCTCGGTGGTCAGGGCGGCGGCGTCGCTGGGCGTTTCGGGCGAACCCTCGCCGGCGAGCCGGCTGGTCCACTCCCGCATCACGGCAGGGTCGGTCGGAGGGGTGAGCAGGCTGACGACGACGTACGCCACCGCGCTGACCACGAGCCCCGCGTAGACCGGCTCGTTGGCGAGCACGTCACCGACGATCGCCATCGTCGCGAGCGTGGCGAGGGTGCCGGTGGCCATCGCCACCACCGCCGCCGTGCCGGTCGCGCGGCGCCACAGGAAGCCGCCCAGGATCGGCACCAGCAGGCCGCCGACGAGAATGTCGTAGGCGATGGTCAGGGCCGAGACGACGTCGCTGAGCAGGGAGGCGATGACGACGACGGCGAGGCCGATCGCGACGACGTAGATCCGGTTGGCGAGCACGTCGTGCTCGGGGTTCTCCGACTCGTCCTGGATCCGCGCCGGGATGCGTCCGAGCAGCCGGGCGATCATGGGCTGTACGTCGGTGCGGGCCACCGTCGCCGTCGCGATCAGCGCACCGGAGGCGGTCGACATCATAGCGGCCACCGCGGCGGCGAGCACCAGGCCGCTGACACCGACGGGCAGGATCGACTCGGCGATGGTGGCATAGACGTCGTTGCGGTCATCGACGTTGACGAAGGTGGACGCCGCGGCACCGATCAGCGCGCCTGCGACGCCGTAGACCAGGCAGTAGACGCCGGCCGCGGTGCCGCCCCAGCGGGCCACCCGCGGAGAGCGGGCGGTGAAGACGCGCTGCCAGATGTCCTGCCCGATCAGCATGCCGAAGGTGTAGACGACGATGTAGGTGATGATCGTCCCGGTGCCGATCGCGCCGAGGTCGAAGACGGAGTCCGCGGCCCGGTCCCTGATCCCGTCCAGGCCGCCGGCGTGGTTCCAGGTGAAGGGCAGCAGCAGCACGAAGATGCCGACGGTCTGCAGCGTGAACTGCACCATGTCGGTGAGCGTGATCGACCACATCCCGCCGATGGTGGAGTAGAGCACCACGATGACGCCGCCGATCAGCACGGAGACGACCCGGTCGGTGCCGAAGAGCACGTTGAACACGGTCGCGTACGCCATCGTGGAGGTGACCGCGAGCATCAGCGTGTAGGCCATCATGACCACACCCGAGGCGGCGGTCGCGCCGACGCCGTAGCGCAGCGCCAGCATCTGGGCGACGGTGAAGATCCGCAGCCGCTGGATCTTGCCGGCGAAGAACAGGCTCAGCGCCAGGACGCCCAGGGCGATCGCCGCGACGAGCCAGGCCCCGGAGAGGCCGAACTCATAGCCGAGCGCGACACCGCCGACGGTCGAGGCGCCGCCGAGAACGAGTGCGGACAGGGTGCCGGTGTAGAGCAGCGGCCCGAGCCGACGGCCGGCGACGAGGAAGTCGGAGCTGTCCTTGGTCCGGCTCTTGCCCCACCAGCCGAAGGCGACCATGGCGGCGAGGTATATGACGATGATGGTGAGATCCATGAGGGGGCTCCCGGTCAGTTGGGCGGGGTCAGATGGGGGTGGTCGGTCGAGCGCAGTCAGGTGGCGGAGAACATGCGGAGGGTCGTCGGAAGAACCACGACCGCTGGTCCGCTGGTGGCGAAGGTGCCGGCGATGATCTCGCCGACGGACTCGGGGGTCGCCGCGTGCACGGGGATGCCGAACGCCTCGGCCAGGAGGACGAAGTCGGGCCGGGCGAGCTCGGTGGCGGTCGCGGCGCCGAAGGCACCGGTCATGTACTCCCGCAGGATCCCGTAGCCGCCGTCGTCGACCACCAGCCAGGTGACATCGGCGTCGTGCTGGCGGGCGGTGGCGAGCTCGGCGATGGAGTACATCGCGCCGCCGTCGCCGGAGACCGCGAACGTACGCCGTCCCGACCCGACCGCGGCGCCGATCGCCGCGGGGAAGGCCAGCCCGAGACCGCCGGAGGCCTGTGCGGTGTGAAAGCCACCGGTGCGCGGGTCCCAGGCAGACCACGCCCAGTACGCCGCGATGGTCATGTCCCAGAACGTCTCGGTCTCCGCGGGCACGGCCGCGCGCAGGTCGGCGAGCAGCCGCTGCTCGGCGGCGAGGTCCTGGGCGTCGAGCCTGGTCTGGATCCGGGTGCGCAGGTCTTCGGCAACGCTCGCACCGGACCGCTTCGGGCCAGGCTCGGGCTTGGTCTCGGGGTCGGTCTCGGGAAGTGCTGCGGCGAGATCGGCCAGAGCCGCGGCGGCGTCGGCGTGGACGCCGAGCACGTCGTGGTTGGAGCCGAGCACCCGAGCCTCGGCGTCCACCTGGATCACCCGGCCACGCGGGGCGAAGGTGCCGTAGTTGCTGGTCACCTCACCGAAGGAGGTGCCGATCGCGAGCAGGACGTCGGCGTCCTCCAGCAGGTCGGTGGAGTGCCGGTCCTCGATCCACGCTCCCGCGCTCAGCGGGTGCGCGAGCGGGATCGCACCGTTGCCGCCGGCGGTGGAGACCACCGGCGCGTCGAGGGCCTCGGCGAGGGCGACCAGCGCCTGCGGAGCACCGGCGGAGCGGCGTACGCCTCCCCCGGCGAGGATCACCGGGCGCTCCGCGGCGGCGAGCAGGCGGGCGGCCTCGACGACCACCTCGGGGCGTGGACGCCGTGGCGTGGGCGCCGACGCGACCAGCCCGGTCACCGGCGGCACCACGACCTCCTCGAGGAGCACGTCCTGCGGGATCTCGACCCACACCGGTCCGGCCGGGGCCTCCTGGGCGGTGGCCCATGCATCGGCGAGCACCCCGGGGATGGCCGCCGCGTCCCGGACGGTGGCGGTGGACTTGGTGACGTTGCGGGCGCTGGCCTGCTGGTCGTCGAGCTGGTGCAGATACCCCTTGCGGGCTCCGCCGAGCCCGTCGCGCGGGATCTGGCTGGTGATCATCAGGACCGGGACGCAGGCTGCGTACGCCTCCTGAAGTGCCCCCAGCGCGGTGAGCGCCCCCGGTCCGGTGGAGCAGAACACCACGCCGACCTGGCCGGTCGTACGGGCATAGCCGTCGGCCGCGAAGACAGAGTTGTTCTCCACCCGGGAGGAGACGAAGCTCAGCTCGCTGCGCCGGATGGCGTCGAAGAGACCCAGCGCGTGCTGGCCCGGGATGCCGAAAACGTGGGTCGCGCCGAGAGCGGTCAGGCTCTCGACGGTGACGTCGCCGCCGTTGCGCTTCATCACGCCTCACCCGCTGTCTTGTCTGCCTTGGGCTTGTCTGCCTCGGGCTCCGCGTCGGCATGGCGCATCGCGAGCAGCGAGACCAGGTCGTAGGCCACGTGCGAGGCGGCGACCCCGGTCAGCTCGGCATGGTCGTACGCCGGGGCGACCTCGACCACGTCGGCGCCGACCAGGTTCAGGCCGACGAAGCCGCGCAGGATCTCCAGCAGCTCACGCGAGGTGAGCCCGCCCGCCTCGGGGGTGCCGGTGCCGGGGGCGTGCGCCGGGTCGAGCACGTCGATGTCGACCGAGACGTAGACCGGACGGTTGCCGACCCGCTGCCTGATCTTCTCGACCACCTCGTCGACGCCCTGGCGGAAGACGTCGGAGGAGGTGACGATCCCGAAGCCGAAGCGGCGGTCGTCCTCGAGGTCCTTCTTGCCGTAGAGGGGTCCGCGGGTGCCGACGTGACACAGCGCCTCGGTGTCGAGGATGCCCTCCTCCACCGCACGCCGGAACGGAGTGCCGTGGGTGTACTCGGCACCGAAGTAGGTGTCCCAGGTGTCCAGATGGGCGTCGAAGTGCACCAGCGCCACCGGGCCGTGCCTCTCGGCCGCGGCACGCAGCAGCGGCAACGCGATCGTGTGGTCGCCACCGATCGTGACCAGCCTGGTGCCGCCGGAGGTGAGCTCGAGCGCCGAGGCCTGCACGGTGTCGAGCGCCTCGTTGATGTGGAACGGGTTGGCCGCGACGTCCCCCGCGTCGACCACCTGGGCGGTCGCGAACGGCGAGACGTCCAGCGCCGGGTTGTAGGGGCGCAGCAGACGCGACGACTCACGCACGTGCGACGGGCCGAAGCGGGCACCCGGCCGGTAGGAGACGCCGGTGTCGAACGGGACCCCGACGACGGCGATGTCGGCGTGCTCCACCTGGTCGAGGCGGGGCAGCCGCGCGAAGGTCGCGAAGCCGGCGTAACGGGGGTTCTTCGAGGCGTCGACGGGGCCGACGGGCATGGGTTCTCCTTCGGGTGGTGCGGGGTCTCATCTCCGGGTCGAATGAGATCCGCGTCACTCTAAGTTCATTCCGAGGACCACCGCAATCACTTCGTTCTTTACATGCCCGCCAGAACTGTTGATATGCCGTCGGAACCAGGTTGATCTGTCATAGTCACACCGTCACACCGTCACGGAAACTCGATCTGCCATCGGAGGCGTACTCAAAAAATGTCGAACCAGATCGCACCCGGCGTGCTCGACAGCACTGATGAGGCGATCATCAGCCTGCTCGAGGAGGACGGGCGCCTCACCCACCGGGAGATCGCCGCGCAGATCGACCTCTCCCGCTCGGCCGCCGCCACCCGGGTCCAGCGGCTCCTGTCCGAAGGGCACATCGACGTCCGCGGAGTCGTCCACCCGGCCGTCCTCGGTCACGACGTCCTCGCCCACGTCTCGGTCAGCGTGAACGGCTCAGCGACGCGGGTCGCGCACGCCGCCGCGGCGCGCGATGACACCACCTTGGTGTCGATGACCAGTGGCCACCACGCCCTGGTCCTGGAGATCCGCGCCGGCGACATCGTCCAGATCGATGACGCGCTCGCCGAGGTACGCGCGATCGAGGGCATCGTCTCCACCGAGACCCTGCTCTACACCGAGGTCCTCCGCGACGTCGCTGCCCCGGTAGGCCGTGCGCCCGCGGCCGGGTCGCTCGACGAGACCGACTACGCCCTGCTGCGCGCGCTGCAGTCGAACGGCCGTGCCTCGTACGTCGATCTGGCCGCGAGCGTGGGCCTCTCCCCCGCCGGCGCGCGGCGCCGTGTGGTCGGGCTGCTCGCGGGCAACGTCGTCCGGGTCGGCGCCGTGGTGCGCCACTCGGGTCACGAGCGACGTACTGCCACCGGCATCGGGCTTCGTCTCGACGGGTCCGCCCACCGCCCGATCACCGAGCAGATCGCCCAGTGGGCCTCGGTGACCTTCGCGGCCAGGACGCTGGGCCGCTACGACGCCCTGCTGACGGTCGCCACCGCGACCTCCGGCGACCTGGTCGAGGTCCTCGACCACATCCGCGACCTCGACGGCGTTCGCGAGACCGAGACCTGGAGCCACCTCCGCTTCGTCAAGGAGACGTACGCCTCCTTGCACCTGGGCGTCGACTGACCGACCCGGCGCGTACGGACGAGGCGGCTCAGCCCTTGGTCGGGTCGATGCGCCGGGACGCGACGGCGTCCAGGGTGGCCCCGAGGGCGGCGGTGACATCGTCGGGGTTCTCGTGGGCGACGCCGAGGAAGATGGCATCGACGATCATGAGCTGGGCCATCCGGCTCGACATCGCGCCATAGCGGAACCGGGTCTCGCGCGAGACGGTGGTGAGCGTGGCGTCGGCGAGCTCGGCCAGCGGCGAGTGCGGGAAGTTGGTGACGGCGACGGTGAAGGCACCCCGGCCGGCGGCGATACGCAGGGCGGAGATCGCCTCCTCGGTCTCGCCGGAGTGTGAGAAGGCGACGGCCACGGCGTCGGTCGGGAGCACGGCCGCGCTGGTGAGGGCCAGGTGGGCATCGGCCCAGGCGTTGACCTGGTAGCCGATGCGGCGCAGCTTCTGCTGGAGGTCCTGTGCGGCCAGGCCGCTCGAGGCCGACCCGTAGGCGTCGACGACCGAAGCGCTCGTGATCGCGGCGACGACCCGGTCGAGCCGGTCGAGGTCGAGCCTGTCCGCGGTCTCCTCGACCGCTCGTGCCTCCTGGTAGGCGAGCTTGCGTACGACGTCGCGAGTCGTGTCGGCCGGGTCGATGTCACCCTCGGAGACGCCGAACTCGATCCGGCGGCCGGACTCGTTCGCGCCGGCCCGAGCCAGTGCCAGCCGAAAGGCCGAGTAGCCGGTGAATCCCAGGCTGCGGCACAGCCTGGTGACGGTGGCGGTCGAGGTCTCGTGGCGAGCGGCGAGCTCGGTGATGGTCAGCCCGGCGACGACGCCCGGGTCGGCCAGGGCCGCCTCCGCCAGGCGACGCTCGCTCGGCCGGAGCCCGGGCAGGGCCTGCCGCAGGCGTACCAGGATGTCCTCGGTCATCGTCCCTCGCTCGGCTCGGCCACACATCGATGTCACTAATTGACCCGTGACGGGTCACAGCGGAAACATTTTGTCATAGGATCCAGAGATCCGCGGGCGACGCCACTGCAGGCAGGAGCCCGACCTCTTGGCCCCACCTCTTGGAGGATCCGTGAGCACCCAGCGACGACACGGAAGACACACTCTCGCGACGGGCGCCAGCGCCGTCGTGGTCACCTTGCTCGCGGCCGGGCTCTCCGGCTGCGGCGGCGACGACACCTCGTCCGACGCCAACGGCACCCTGGTCTTCGGGATCTCCGCCGACCCGGCACAGATGGTGCCCTGGACCGCGACCTCGACCCAGTCGATCCAGGTGCTGTCCCAGATCTACAGCCCGCTGCTCAACACCGACGCCGAGGGCGTCCCGGAGGCGGGGCTCGCCGAGCTCCCGGAGATCTCCGAGGACGGGAAGACCTACACCTTCACGCTCCAGGACGGTGTCACCTTCAGCGACGGGTCTGCCCTCGACTCCGCGGACGTCAAGCACACCTACGAGAAGATCATCGACCCGGCCTCGAGCGCGAGCTCGGCGTCGTACTTCACCTCCGTGGCCGGCATCGAGGCCCCCGACCCGCAGACGGTCGTGGTGACGCTGAAGCAGCCCGACGCGTCCTTCGTCTCCGGGCTGACCGGGGTGAACACCGCGATCGTCCCCGCCGACGTCGACGCGAAGAGCCTGGAGACCGAGCCGGTTGGCTCGGGCCCCTATCAGTTCAAGAGCCGTACGCCGAACGAGTCGATCACGCTCACGCGCAACGCCGACTACTTCGCGGGGAAGCCGGGCGCGGCAACGGTCGAGTTCCGCGTGATTCCCGACGAGCAGTCGATGGTGTCATCGCTGAAGACCGGCGCCGTGGGCGTGGCGATCTTCGACAACCCGGTGACCGCGAAGACCGCGACCTCGGGACAGACCGAGAGCACGACGGTCGACTCGCTGTCCTACCACGTGCTGCAGCTGCGGGCGACCTCACCGACGCTCTCGAACGTCAACGCCCGGCTGGCGATCCAGTGCGCCATCTCGCGACAGGACGTGATCGACTCCGCGGCCCTTGGGTCGGGGAAGCCGACCGGACCGGTCACCTCGCCGGAGTACCGCTCCGACCCCGACGCCCAGCCGTGCGCCGAGCAGGATCTCGACAAGGCCAAGGACTATCTGGCCAAGGCCGGCAAGCCGAACGGGTTCGAACTGAACCTGATGACCTCCCAGGGTCTCTACTCCACCGCGGTCGACGAGGCGCAGAACATCCAGGCACAGCTCGGCAAGGTCGGGATCAAGGTCAAGGTCGAGGCGCTGGACTCCAACGCCTATGTCGAGCGGTGGCTCGCCGCCGACTTCGACGCGGCGATCGCGATGAACGGCGGCAGCTCGGACCCGAACACGATGTATGGCCGCTACTTCACCAAGGCGGGCAGCTTCAACAAGGTCGCGGGCTACAACAGCCCGGAGCTCGACAAGCTCTTCGCCGAGGGCATCGCGACCACCGACACCGCGGCCCGCCGGCCGATCTATGAGCAGATCTCCCAGCAGCTGGTCGACCAGGCGGCCTGGGTCTGGCTCTTCACCCCGCAGATGTACGTCGTGGCCAACAAGGGTGTGGAGGGGCTGGAGATGCGCGCGGACGCCTCGATCTCGACGCTGTGGAAGGCGTCGGTCTCCTGAGCGCCACGTCCAGGCTCACCCACCGGGTCGGCGCCGTCGGGCACCACCCGGGGGCCCGGCGTGTCGGGGAGGCGGTGGTGACCCTTCTCGGGGTCTCGGTGTTCACCTTCGTGCTGCTTCGGGTGGTCCCCGGCGACCAGATCACCGCGGCGTACGGAACCGCGGCGGGTGACCTCTCCCCGGAGCAGCTGCGGGCCCTGGAGGCCTACTACGGGCTCAACGAGCCGCTCCTGTCCCAGTACCTCGGCTGGCTCGGCGGTGTGCTCACCGGGAACCTCGGAGTCTCGGCGACCTCGCACCTGAGCGTGCTGTCGATGACCGCCCAGGCGCTGCCGATCACCATCGAGCTCGCCGTGCTCGGCATCGCGATCGGCCTCCTCATCGGCGTGCCCGGCGGAATGCTGGCAGCGAGCCGTCCCGGACGGGCTCGTGACCAGATCAGCCAGCTGACCAGCCTGGTCGCGCTCTCGGTGCCGTCGTTCTTGCTCGCCGCCGCGGTGTCGAGCTGGCTGGTCGACACGATCGGCTGGTATCCCAACGGCGAGGGCTACCGCACGCTGCGTGAGGACCTCGGGCTCAACCTGCAGCAGATGCTGCTGCCCGCGCTCGTGCTCGGCATCAGCATCGCCCCGCCGCTGCTGCAGACCACGCGCGCCGCGATCCTCACCGTCCGCTCCGAGGACTTCATCCGGACCGCGCGCGCCAAGGGAGTGCCAGGCCGCCGGCTGCAGGTGCGGCACATCCTGCGCAACGCCCTGATCCCGGTGGTGACGATGAGCGGTCTCCAGTTCGGCTTCCTGCTCGGTGGGGCGCTGGTGATCGAGCAGATCTTCGCGATCCCCGGCATCGGGCGCCAGGTGCTGCTCGGGCTGGA
>NZ_JBOHDN010000300.1:0-5154 GCF_050699375.1 Nocardioides sp.
ATCCCCTACGACCGGCTCCTGGGCCAGGCGTTCATCCGGATCATCGAAACCTACGACGTCGACCAGTTGCCCCGCCACGGTGGACATGGGACCACGGTGTTCATCACCATGACCCTGGACCAGCTCCGCACCGACCTCGGCACCGCCTCATTGGGGTTCGACGGCGACACCATCACCGCAGCAGAAGCCCGCAGAATGGCCTGCAACGCCGACCTGATCCCCACTGAACCGCCCCGGGGTTTCCGGACACTTCTGATGGTGTCTCTACCCGGTCGGGACGAGACGGTTTCTTGCAGCGTAGTGCGCGTTCTCGATCTCGATGGGTCCCGGTGTCCAGGACCGCGAAGCGGCCGGCGCAGCCGGCGGGCCGTAGGCCCGTCCTTGACTCCGGGGCGCATCGAGAACACCCTCCAGAAAGGGTCGGCGGCCCACACCAACCCGTCGAAGCGAACGTTCCGGCAGGGAGGCCTCGACAAGCTCGACCACCGGGGCGGCGTGGTCTCGACAAGCTCGACCACCGGGACCTGGGGAGGGTCTCGACAAGCTCGACCACCGGAACCAAGGAAGGTCTCGACAAGCCCGACCACCGGAACCAAGCGACGTCTCGACAAGCTCGACCACCGGAGACAACAGATCGAGCCAACCCCGACGATCGAGGCCGGACCTCTTGACCGAGCAGATGCCGAGAGATGCCATAGGCTCCAAGCACCGTAGCCAAAGGAGAGTCGAAGGGTGCCGGGAGAACGTTCAGCAACCCTGAGCGACGTGGCCCGCGAGGCAGGAGTCTCGTTGGCCACGGCGTCGCGCGCGCTGAACGGGAGCGAGCGGGTGGTGCGTCCGGAGCTGCAGGAACGTGTTCTGGAGGCGGCCCAGAGACTGGGTTACGCGCCCAACGCCAACGCCCAGGCGATGGCGCGAGGGTCGACCGAGACGGTCGGGCTGCTGGTGAAGGACATCTCCGATCCCTATTTTTCGACGATCGCCGGCGGCCTGGCCGAGGCGGCCGAGGAGCACGGTCTGCTGGTGATGCTGTGCAACACCGGCGGCCAGCCCGAACGGGAGCAGAAGTTCCTGGCCGCCCTGCGCCGGCAACGTAGCCGGGCGATCGTGCTCGCGGGCAGTGACACCGCCGACGAGCGCCAGACCAGCGAGGTCGCCGATCTGCTCACCTCCTATCTCGACGGCGGTGGCCGGGCGGCGGCGATCACCCAGCCGCGGCTACCGGTCGACACCGTCGTCATCGACAACCACGGTGGTGCGACCGCGCTGGCCGTGCAGCTGCTCGACCTCGGCTACCGACGGGCGGCGGTGCTCGCCGGGCCCGAGGACCTGCTGGTCTCGGCCGAGCGTCATGCCGGCTTCGCCGAGGCGTGGCGGGAGGCGACCGGCTCGAAGCCGACGTACGTGACCGACGAGTTCAGCCGCGACGGCGGGCACCGTGCGATGGCGCGGCTGCTCGACGACGACCCGGACATCGACTGCGTCTTCGCGGTCAACGACCTCATGGCGGTCGGCGCCCTGGCCACCTGCCGACAGCGCGGCGTCGAGGTGGGTCGCGACCTCGCGGTCGCCGGATTCGACGACATCGCCACCCTGCGCGACGTGACCCCGGGCTTGACCACCGTACGTCTCCCCCTGGCCGAGATCGGCCGGCTGGCGCTCGACCTCGTCCTCGCCGCGCCGACCGCAGAGCTGCGGAAGCACCAGGTCCAGGGCCAGGTCGTGCTCCGCGAGAGCACTCCTCCGCGCCTCTGACACCCGGCCGAGGCGTACGGCCTCTTGCGAGAGACGTCACACCCGTCGTACCGTGTTGGAAAGCGCTTTCCAACGTAGACGAGGACCACACATGGCCACACGACGGCTCGGCATCATCATGAACGGCGTCACCGGACGCATGGGCTACCGCCAGCACCTGGTCCGCAGCATCTTGGCGGTCCAGGAGCAGGGCGGCGTCGACCTCTCCGACGGCACCCGGATCCTGCCCGACCCGATCCTGGTCGGACGCAATGCCGAGAAGCTCCAGGACATCGCCAAGGAGCACGGCCTGGACCGGTGGACCACCGACCTCGACGAGGCGCTGGGCAACGCCGAGGACACCGTCTACTTCGATGCCCAGCTGACCAACGTACGTGAGGCCGCCATCACCAAGGCCATCGCGGCCGGCAAGCACGTCTACACCGAGAAGCCGATCGCCGACGACGTCGAGGGCTCGCTGCGCCTGGCGCGCCTGGCGGCCGACGCAGGGGTGAAGAGCGGCGTCGTCCACGACAAGCTCTACCTGCCCGGCCTGCTCAAGCTGAAGCGGCTTGTCGAGTCCGGCTTCTTCGGCCGCATCCTCAGCGTGCGCGGCGAGTTCGGCTACTGGGTCTTCGAGGGTGACCTCCAGCCCGCGCAGCGGCCGTCCTGGAACTACCGCAAGGAAGACGGCGGCGGCATGACCACCGACATGTTCCCGCACTGGAACTACGTCCTGGAGAACCTCTTCGGCAAGGTCGAGGCCGTCACCGCCAAGGTCGTCACCCACATCCCCGAACGCCGGGACGAGCAGGGCGAGGCGTACGCCGCGACCGCCGACGACTCCGCGTACGGCATCTTCGAGCTCGAGGGCGGCATCATCGCCCAGATCAACTCCTCCTGGGCCACCCGCGTCCACCGCGACGAGCTGGTCGAGTTCCACGTCGACGGCACCCACGGCTCCGCCGTCGCCGGCCTGCACCACTGCCTCGCCCAGGACCGCAACCTCACCCCGAAACCGGTCTGGAACCCCGACCTCGTCGAGTCCATCCCGTTCCGCGAGCAGTGGTCCGAGGTGCCCGACAACCAGCCCTTCGAGAACGGCTTCAAGGCCCAGTGGGAGCAGTTCATCCGGTACGTCGAGGGCGACGACGAGCACCCCTACGACTTCATGGCGGGGGTCCGCGGAGTGAGGCTCGCCGAGGCCGGGCTCACCTCGTCTGCCGAGGGCCGCCGGATCGAGCTCGGAGAGATCCAGCTGTGACCTCCGTACGCCTCCCCCGGCCCGACGGCGGCACCGAGCACTATCCGCTCGCGGCCCCCAGGGAGTGGACGAAGCCGAGTGCGCCGTTCACCTCCCGGACCGCGTATGCAGCCGCCCACGTCGTCCCCCGCACACTCGCCGAGAACGTACCCGGCGCACCCGCGGACATCGACTGGGACCACACCCTGGCCTACCGCCACGAGCTGTGGTCCTACGGTCTCGGCGTGGCCGAGGCCATGGACACCGCCCAGCGCGGCATGGGGGTCGATTGGACCGCCGCAGCCGAGCTGATCCGCCGCTCGGCCGCCGAGGCAGCCTCCGTGGGCGGGTCCATCGCCTGCGGCGCCGGCACCGACCAGCTCGCGCTCGATGCCCTCCCCGAGGGCACGGCCGGCCTGGCCACCGTCATCGATGCCTACCGCGAGCAGATGAAGGTCGTCGCCGACACCGGCGCGACCACGATCGTGATGGCTTCGCGCGCACTCGCCCGGGTCGCCCGGCATGCCGACGACTATGCCGAGGTCTACGCGACGCTCCTCGACGAGGCCGAGAGCCCGGTGATCCTGCACTGGCTGGGTGACATGTTCGACCCGGCGCTGGCGGGCTACTGGGGCTCCTCCTCGGTCGCGGAGGCGACCGAGACGTTCCTCGACGTGATCCGGGCCCGCCCCGGCAAGGTCGACGGGGTCAAGGTCTCGCTCCTCGACGCCGAGCACGAGGTCGGGCTGCGCCGGGCGCTGCCCGGCGGCGTACGGCTCTACACGGGGGACGACTTCAACTATCCCGAGCTGATCGTCGGCGAGGGCACGGGCGAGGGCGAGTTCTCGCACGCCCTGCTCGGCATCTTCGCCGCGATCTACCCGGCCGCCTCGGCCGCGCTGCAGGCACTCGACGCGGGTGACCCGGACGAGGCCCGCGCGCTGCTGGAGAGCACCCAGGCGCTCGGCCGGAAGATCTTCGAGGCGCCGACCTACTACTACAAGACCGGGATCGCGTTCCTCTCCTGGCTGAACGGCCACCAGCCAGGGTTCTCGATGGCCGGGGGCCTGCACGCCGGTCGCTCGGTACCCCATCTGACCGAGGTGTTCCGGCTGGCCGACGCGGCCGGCCTGCTGACCAGCCCCGACCTCGCGGCCGCACGCATGCGCGCCTTCCTCACCGTGCAAGGAGTCGACCAGTGACCGACAGCATCACCGGGCTCGAACGCCTCTCGCTCAACACCAAGACCACCAACTCCTGGACCCTCGCCCAGGCCGTCGACGGTGCGGCTCGGGCCGGCATCCCCGCCCTGGGGCTGTGGCGCGACCGCGTGCACGAGACCGGCGTGGAGAAGACCGCCAAGCTCGTACGCGACGCCGGGCTGCGCGTCTCCTCGCTCTGCCGCGGCGGCTTCCTGACCGCATCCGACGAGGCCGGGATCGCCGGAGCGCTCGAGGACAACAAGCGGGCGATCGACGAGGCCGCCACCCTTGGCACCGACACGCTGGTGATGGTCGTGGGCGGCCTACCCGAGGGCGACGTGGACCTGGCCGGCGCCCGGGAGCGGGTCGCCGAGCGGCTCGCCGAGCTGGCCCCGTACGCCGGCGACCACGGCGTGAAGCTCGTCCTGGAGCCCCTCCACCCGATGTACGTCGCCGACCGGGCGGTCATCTCGACCCTCGGCCAGGCACTCGACCTTGCTGCGCCGCACCCGACCGATGCGGTCGCCGTCGTCGTGGACACGTTCAACGTCTTCTGGGACCCCGACCTCGCGGCCCAGATCGAGCGGGCCGGCGAGGAGGGCCGGCTCGCGGCGTACCAGGTCTGCGACTTCAACCTGCCGATCCCCTCCGACGCCCTGCTGGCGCGCGGGATGATGGGCGACGGGGTCATCGACTTCGCACCGATCACCCGGATGGTCGCCGGGACCGGCTACACCGGCGACGTCGAGGTCGAGATCTTCAACGAGGCGGTCTGGGCCAGTGACCCCGACGACGTGCTCGCCACCATGACCCAGCGCTACCGCGACCTCGTTCTGCCTCATCTGTGACGCCGGGTCGTCCACCGGAATCCACACGAACGTCGAACGCCGCCGAACTGCTCCCACAGCTCGGCGGCGAACTCGGGTAACACGTCGTTCGTAGGACTATCCGGTCGTTCCCATAGGGCGAGTAGTC
>NZ_JBOHDN010000301.1:0-8114 GCF_050699375.1 Nocardioides sp.
TGTGGGTGCTGTGGACCGACTACTTCAAGCCCCCGCACTTCGAGAAGTACCCCCAGCTCCACACCCTCGTCAACGAGGCCACCAAGCTCGCCGGCGCCTCCGGCACCAAGGGCACCCTCGACGTCGAGGTCGCCGACCAGCTCCTCGCCAAGATCGACGAGATCGCCGAGATCTTCTGGGCGACCAAGAAAGCCTGAGGCACGAAGGCCGACTTGCGAGAAGCCAGATCACGGCGCCAGCCGGGATCTGAAGACAAGAAGGCCTGAGGCACGGACGCCCCCGTACGCCGCAGCCGCTCCGTTCCACGGAGCGGCTGCGGTGCGTTAACGGCACGGCAGGACCGATCTCGTTGCATAATCATCGAGACACCCATCAGAAGGATTGACAACCCAGATGCCCCAGGTCGAGCTGCGCCTTCCCGCAGAAGGTGCCTACGTCTCCGTGCTGCGTACGACGACCGCCGCGCTCGCCGCGCGCCTCGACTTCACCCTCGAGGACATCGAGGACCTGCGGATGGCGGTCAGCGAGGCTGCCGCGATCTGCCTGGAGTGTGCCGCGCAGGCCGCCGACCTGGACGTCGTCTTCGATCTCGGTGACCGCACGATCGGGGTCACCGTGACCACCACTTGCGACGCCGAGGCCGAGATCGACGAGGAGAGCTTCGCCTGGCAGGTGCTCACCTCGCTGGCGAAGGACGTCACCGCCGCCCCGGAGGGTGACCGGCTCCGGATATCGCTGGTCGCGGGAGCGACCCCGCTGGGAGCCGCGCGCTGACATGGCGCAGGAGGCGATCCGGGCGTCGCGATCAAGGAGCACAGGCGGGGTGGAGGCGGCCCGCACACGCTCCCGCGAGCTCTTCACCGACCTCGCCGGTCCGGACCTGACCGATGCCGAGCGCACCGATGCCCGCGAGGAGCTCGTCCACCTGAACATGGCGCTCGTGGAGTACTGCGCCTCGCAGTTCTACGGCCGCGGCGAGCCGCACGAGGACCTGGTCCAGGTCGGTGTCGTCGGTCTCCTCAACGCCGTGGACCGCTACGACCTCGCTCGCGACGTCGAGTTCTCGACGTACGCCGTGCCCACCATCATCGGCGAGATCAAGCGCTACTTCCGCGACAGCCGATGGGCCATCAGTGTCCCGCGCCGCCTGCGCGACCTCCAGCAGAACCTGCGCGAGGCCACTGCCGACCTCTCCCAGGAGCTCGGCCGCTCCCCCACGCCCCGCGACCTCGCGACCCGCCTCGGCGTCAGCGTCGAGACCGTCATCGAGGGTCTGGAGTCCAGCAACGCGTACGCAGCGCTGTCCCTCGACTCCGAGAGCGATGAGACCGCGCCGATGCTCGACTCGCTGACCGCGCACGACCTGCGTCTGGACGACGTCGAGGTGCGGGAATCCATCAAGCCGGTGCTCGACAGCCTCTCCGCTCACGAGAAGCAGGTCCTGATGCTGAAGTTCTTCCGCAACCGGACCCAGACCGAGATCGCCGCCGAGCTGGGCGTCTCCCAGATGCAGGTCTCCCGGCTGCTCAACCGCTCCCTCGCCCAGCTCCGCAAGGCGCTGGAGGAGGATTAGCCCTCTTCGAGCGCGGCGATGCTCGGCGGCGCGAAGATGCCGGCGAGGGCGACGACCGCGACCGCCGCGAGCCCGCCGGCCAGAGCGAGATCGTCGCGGAGGTTCCAGGCCAGGCCGAGCACGATGAGCTGGACGAGGACCAGCGGCGCGCGGGACCAGGACTCCAGGCGCCAGAGCATGTAGACGCACCAGCCGATCCCGGCCCCGCAGAGCAGGAAGAAGATGCCGCCCGCGATGGCGGTCGTGAGCGACGCCGCGCCCGGGATGCGTACGAAATCCAGGACGCTCCAGACCAGCATGGCCGTGGCTTCGAGTCCGGCGGCGACGACGGTGAGCAGGAGGGTCCAGGGGCGGTTCGCGGTCACCGCAACAGCCTAGAACCCGCTCCCTGGCTCAGAAAATCCGCGAGAGCATACACCACGGAATAATGCGGTAACTCACCGCGTTACCGATTTGTCTAGCCCCAGGCAGACTGAGTGTTACGGTCCGGTGACGAAGCAGACACTGGTTAGGGGTTGTCTCGGCGTCCATTTCTTGGAACGCTAGGGCCAGTACGCACGTGAAGACATTCACACATCCCCGTCCACGTGCCCATTCGCAGGGTCTCGAACCACTAAGGCCTTGCCCACCTACGTCAGAAAGAGGGTCTACCCAGCCATGGATTGGCGCCACCGTTCGGCTTGTCTCGACGAAGACCCGGAACTGTTCTTCCCCATCGGAAACACCGGTCCGGCCATCTTGCAGATCGAGGAAGCCAAGCAGGTCTGCCGGCGTTGCGACGTCCGGGAGCAGTGTCTTCAGTGGGCTCTCGAGGCCGGTCAGGACCACGGCGTGTGGGGTGGACTGAGCGAGGACGAGCGTCGTGCGCTGAAGCGCCGCAACGCCCGCTCGCGTGTCCGCACCGCCGTCTGACCACTTCAGAGAGCGTCCCTCTGCGAGTCCCCCACCCGCAGAGTCCGCACAAGGCCCACAAGGAGCCCGCAAGGGCTCATGCAGAGGTCCGAACTAGAGATTCAACGGCAGCTCGACCGCAGCTCTCGCCCCATCGCCGTCAGGCCGGGGCCCCAACGAGAGCCGGCCGCCGAGCTCGCCTTCGACGAGAGTCTTGACGATCGACAGCCCCAGGTTCGTCGAGGTATCGAGACTGAACCCGTCGGGTAGTCCATGACCATCGTCCTCGATGGTGACCTGGAGATACCCGGCGGGTTGCTGTCGTACGGACATCTCGATCTTTCCCGTCTCGGGGGCGTCCTGACCACCGCCCTGGCCGCCGGATTCGCGGTAGCCGTGCTCGACGGCGTTCTGCAGCAGCTCGGTGATGACCATCGCCATCGGCGTGGCCACCTCCGAAGGCAGCGGCCCGAACGAGCCGTCGCGGCGCACCCGCACCGGGACGCCTACCGAGGTGACCTCCCCGACCATCGTGGCGAGCCGGTCGGCGATCTCGTCGAACTCGACCGTCTCCTCGACGGCCTGCTGGGAGAGGATCTCGTGCACCAGCGCGATCGATCCGACCCGGCGTACGGCCTCGTTCAGGGCGTCCTGTGCCACGCCGGAGTCGACGCGGCGCGACTGCATCCGAAGCAGCGCGGCGACGGTTTGTAGATTGTTCTTGACCCGGTGGTGGATCTCGCGGATCGTCGCGTCCTTGGTGACGAGCTCACGATCGCGCCGACGCAGGTCGGTGACGTCGCGCAGCAGCACCAGCGCGCCGATCGCCTCGCCGCGCGGCCGCAGCGGGATCGAGCGCATGATGATCGCCATCCCACCGGTGTCGATCTCGGTGTCGCGATGCGCCCGCCCACCGAGCACCGCACTCAACGTCTCCTCGTCGGGACGCTTTCGCGGCGGCACCAGCGCACGGGTCATCCCGGCCAGCGACTGGCCGGCGAGGTCACCGGAGAGCCCCAGGCGCCGGAAGACCGAGAGGGCGTTGGGGCTGGCGTAGTCGACGACGCCGTCGGCGTCCACCCGCACGAACCCGTCCCCCACCCGAGGGGTGTCGGCGTGGTCGCTGCGCTGGCCGACCGCCGGGAAATAGCCGTTGGCAACCATCTGGGTCAGGTCGTTGGCAGTCTGCAGGTAGGACAGCTCGAGCTTGGACGGCGTGCGTACGCCGAGCAGGTTGGTGTTGCGGCTGAGCACCGCGATGATGCGGCCCGCGCGGCGTACGGGAATGGTCTCGACACGCACCGGAAGATCGTCGCGCCACTCCGGGTCGCCCTCGCGCACCAGCCTGCCGGCGTCGACAGCGTCATCGAGGGTGGCGTGGCGGCCCTTCGGGACGAACATGCCGACGATGTCGTCGACGTACGCCGTCGGACCCGTCGTCGGCCGCATCTGACCGGCGGCCCAGAAGCCGTTGCCCGACTTGTCGGGCAGCCACAGCACGAGGTCGGCGAAGGAGAGATCAGCCAGGATCTGCCAGTCGGCCATGAGCAGCTGGAGCCATCCGACATCCTCGTTGTCGAGGTCGGTGTGGCTCTGGGCAAGCTCACTCATGGTGGGCACGTCGACAGCGTAGATGTAGACCTTGGTAGGGCATTGCGCGGGTCGGATGTCCACGCGCTGCCGGGTTTGGCAGGATGGCCCCCATGTCGGAGGCGTACTGGCGAGAGGTTCACTCGACCGGTCTCGCCGTACCCGCCGACCGGCCCCTCGGCGATCTCACCATCGAGCTCACCCGGATGCTCGGCGACCCGGATCCAGACGTACGCAGCGGGCTGGCCGTCCCGGCCCTGTCGACGTGGATCCAGCGCGGCGTCTACGACGACCTGCTCGCGGGCCTGGGCGACGGCATGGCCGCCGGTCTCGTGGTCGGGCTCGGCGACTCCGGCAACAACGGGGTCTTCCGCCGTGCCTCCTCGGTCGAGGCCCTGGCCCAGTGCATCGACCGCGACAACGCCCGATCGCTGGTGCCCGCGGGCAAGGTGCTGGAGTGGGGCGACCGGATCGCCACCTGGCTGCTGCGGGAGCGCGACCTGCGCGCCTTCGTTCCCGAGCGCGGCTGGGCGCACGCGGTCGCCCGAGGCGCCGACGCGCTCGGCATCCTGGCCGGCTCCGTGCACCTCGGCAAGCCCGAGCTGACGGTCATCCTCGACGTCGTCGCCGACCGGGTGCTGGCCCGGGGCGACACGATCTACACCCATGGCGAGCCCGACCGGCTGGCTGCCGCCACGATGTCGGTGCTGCGCCGCAACCTGGTCCCGCTCAACATCATGGAGCCGTGGATCAACCGGATCGTCACCGTCGCCACGGCCACCCCCGAGACACCCGACCGCGACCCATTCCTGGTCACCGGCAACGCCGAGACCTTCCTCCGCGCGCTCTACATCCAGCTCGCGCTCAGCAACGAGATCCCCCAGATCCGCGGCGACCTGCTGCTGGTCGTCGTCGCGGCCCTGAAGCGGTCCAACAGCTCCTACCTCAGCTGAGCCCGAGGCTCGACCGGGTGGGGCGAATTTCACGTCCCCCCGCCGGGTTTGAGAGACTGTTCCGAGGCCCCTCGGGGTCACGTACCCCAATGGAGGAGAACATCATGGGCAAGACCGGCCGCAAGCGGCGCGCTCGCCGCAAGAAGGGCGCGAACCACGGCAAGCGTCCCAACGCCTGACCAGCCGTCCTTACAACAAGAGCCCCAGCCGATCGGCTGGGGCTCTCGTTGTAAGAGATCGCGCAGCCAGCGCGCCCGTATCGCGGCGCGTAGCAGGCGGCCCTACCTGCGCGATCTCCAAGGGAGGTCGTACGTCACGATTCGGTTCGGAGCGCCTGGATCTGCACCATGATCTTCGCGCGCAGGTCGCCCGGAGCGACCTCGGCGCACGAGCGTGCGACAACCGCCTTGACGATCCGCTGCTGGTCGTAGGTCTCCAGGCAGGGGGTGCAGCTCTGCAGGTGCTGCTTGACCTCAGCGACGTCGGCCGCGCCGAGCTCGTTGTCGATCAGGAAGACGATCTGCTCGAGGAAGTCAGCGCACTCGGTGGCCGACGCTTCATGTTTGTGAGGGCTCATGACGCACCTCCACGAGCGCCGGTGAGATCGTTCGTGCGTACGTAGTCGGAGAGAAGATCGCGCAGCTGGCGCCGTCCGCGGTGCAGCCTCGACATGACGGTGCCGATCGGGGTTTCCATGATCTCGGCGATCTCCTTGTAGGCGAATCCCTCGACGTCGGCGAGGTAGACCGCAAGCCGGAACTCCTCGGGAAGACGCTGAAGCGCGTCCTTCACCTGGGAGTCGGGCAGATGCTCGAGCGCCTCCATCTCGGCCGACTTCAGGCCGGTCGAGCTGTGCGACTCGGCCCGCGCCAGCTGCCAGTCCTCGACGTCCTCGGACATCGACTGCTGTGGCTGCCGCTGCTTCTTGCGGTAGGTGTTGATGAAGGTGTTGGTCAGGATGCGGTAGAGCCAAGCCTTGAGGTTGGTGCCGGGCCTGAACTGGTGGAAGGAGGAGTACGCCTTGGCGAACGTCTCCTGCACCAGGTCCTCCGCGTCGGACGGGTTGCGGGTCATCCGCATCGCCGCCGAGTAGAGCTGGTCGAGGAAGGGCAGGGCGTCCCGCTCGAAGCGCAGGGCGCGCTCCTCGGGCGTCTCGGTCGCCAGGTCGACGACCTCTGGGGCCTCCGCCTCGGCTGCCTCGGGGTCGAGGTAGTCCGCGCTTCGCGTGGTTACTCCCTCGCTCGGCGCGGTCGGACGAGCAAGCTCGCCGCTCGACCTCGCTCCGGTCGTCTCCTTGTTGTCGCTCATCACGTCCCAGGGTACGCGCGTGAGCATGGGCGCGCTCATCGGCGACACGTACGCCGCGGGGCGCTCGAGCAATGTGGTCATGATCGTTGAACGCCGCGGTGACGGCCATCCATTCCCACAGCCGGCGTGAGGAAGCGCCAGCTGCCACTTGCCGGGCGTAGGCCGCGCTAGGGGCATCTCGAAAATACGCTGTCCAGGCTCGGCGCGGCTCCACTAGCCTTCTCGCGCGGTGGCTCGTGCTCGGGTTCGGATGCCGATCCCGTCACGATCCCCTGGAATCCAAGTGACTGCGGGAGGGCAGATGCATGGGGATGACCATCCCTGGGGAGCTGGACTTCGTTCTCGACCTGCTGGGCTATGAGTGGCCGAATGTCGATGAGGATGCGGTTCGTGATGCCGCGCAGCTGGTGCGTGGGCTGGAGACGGATCTGCGGAGCACTCTCGACGATCTCGAGATCCGGGTCAACGAGCTCGGTGATGGTGCCAAGGCCCAGTCGACGAACGCGTTGATCAGGGCGTGGACCGAGAACCGTACGGCCAACATGGACCGGGTCCTCGATGCTCTGCCTGGGGTGGCGTCCGGGATCGATGTCGCGGCTGATGCGATCGTGGCGTTGAAGGTGAAGGTGATCGCGGAGCTGACGATCACGGCCGCGCAGATCGCGGCGGCGGCCGCGACCGCGGTGGTCACCGCGGGTCTCAGTGTGGCCGGTAACGCGGCGTTGATCGCTGTGCGGAAGAAGGCGCTCGATATCGCTACCGACATGGCGATGGAGGAGCTGATCGGGCAGGTGGCGTCCATGGTGATCGAGCCGTTGACCGGCACGATCACCGAGGCTGCGATGTCGATCGCGTCGGCTCCGTTGGTGACCGATGGTGACGCGACCGCGGCGACCGAGCTCAGCTATGACCTGATGGAGCAGATCGCCACGGCTCTCAACGACTGCGGGGCTGATCAGTTCGAGGTGTGCACCACCTTCGCAGCCGAAGTGTCCTCCCTGCCCCTCTTCGCTTCCTAGGAGACCGCAATGGCCAAGAAGATGGATGACGTCGTCGGGGAGTTCGTCGACGCGCTGACCAAGAGCGCCGGCGACGTCGCGCATTCGATGAAGAAGAACGCCGACGATGTCGCCGACGGGGTCCGCAAGCACGCCGAGGCTCGTAAGGACCTGGACGGTGACATGGCCGGCACCTCGGGGTCGGGCCGGACCGGGAGCACGGACGGGGTGCCCGGCAACCGGGAGAACACCGACCGTGACGGCGCCCGGACGCCGACTGAATGTGGTGACCCGGTCGATGTCGCCACCGGTGCGGTCTTCCTGCAGCAGACCGACCTCACCCTCCCGGGGGACCTTCCGCTGATCCTGGTCCGCAAGCACTCCAGCGACTGGACCTACGGCCACTGGTTCGGTACGTCGTGGTCCTCGACGTTCGACGAGCGGGTCGACGTACACACCGATCTGGTCGGGCGGCGCTCGGCGGTCGTGGTGGCCGCGGACACCCGGGCGCACGTGTTCAAGAACTTCGAGGTCGGCGAGCAGGCGCGGCCGGTCGCCGGGGGTACGACACGGCTGCTGGTCACCGAGGACGGCGACTACAGCGTGCTCGACACGGCCACCGGCGAGACCCGCCACTTCGGGCCCCCGGTTGCCGGAAGAGCCTGGCTCACCTCCATCACCAACGCCACGGGTGACTGGATCCGGTTCGCCCGCGACGAGCAAGGCGTCCCGGCGGAGGTCACCCACAGCGCCGGATACCGGGTCCAGGTCACCACCGCGGGCCAGCGGGTCACCGGCCTG
>NZ_JBOHDN010000302.1:0-19526 GCF_050699375.1 Nocardioides sp.
CCGAGGACCGGGTCACCTTCGAGGGCGACTACTACCAGCTCGACCGGGCGACCATCTACGACAAGCCGTCGACCCCGGTCCCGATCTACCTGGCCGGCAGTGGCCCGGCCGCGACCAAGTACGCCGGCCGTGCCGGTGACGGCTACATCACCACCTCCGGCAAGGGCGCCGAGCTCTACACGGACACGCTGCTCCCGGCGGTGCGCACCGGCATCGAGCTCTCCGAGCGCAAGCCGGCGGACGTGGACATGATGATCGAGGTCAAGGTCTCCTTCGACCACGACCTCGAGCAGGCGATGGAGGCCACCCGTTTCTGGGGCGCCCTCGGACTGACGCCGGAGCAGAAGCACTCCGTCGAGGACCCGGTCGAGATGCAGCGCCTCGCCGACGCGCTGCCGACCGAGGCGACTGCCAAGCGGTTCATCGTCTCCACCGACCCCGACGAGCACGTCGCGCGGATCAAGGAATACCTCGACATGGGCTTCACCCACCTGGTCTTCCACGCGCCGGGCCCGGACCAGGCGAAGTTCCTGAAGCTCTATGGTGAGGAGATCCTCCCCAAGCTCCGCGCTCTCAGCTGATCGGACTGGCTGAGCCGCGCGGACCCAGGGCCGCAGAGTAGCCAGGACCCCGGCTCGGGAATCAGAAGCCGGGGCCCTGGGAGGACCGCCCCACATACGTCGTACGCCGCCCGGATGAGTTGCGTTGCACCTGTTTGTGATTGCTTGCGAAATTCGTTCGGACCTGGTCGCCTGGGGCCCTACGCTCGCCAGGCATGAGCCTGATGACCGACCCGTTCGTCGACGCCGCCGAGAAGCACCGGCGCGAGCTGAGGGTGCACTGCTACCGGATGGTGGCGAGCTTCGACGAGGCCGAGGACCTGGTGCAGGAGACCATGGTCAAGGCCTGGCAGCGGCGCGACCAGCTGACCGACCCCGACGCGATGCGCGCCTGGCTCTACCGGATCGCGACGAACACCTGCCTCGACTTCCTGCGTCGCAACGAGCGACGGCCCAGGACGTACGCAGCGCTGCCGGGTTTCGACCACGGCGCCGGTGAGCCCCCGGAGCTGCTCGAGTGGCTGCAGCCGTTCCCCGACGCGCTCCTCGAACCGGAGCGGCCGGAGGAGGAGGCGGTCGCACGGGAGACGATCGAGCTGGTCTTCCTCACCGCGATCCAGCACCTGACCGCGCAGCAGCGGGCGGTGTTCGTCTTCCGCGAGGTGCTCGGCTGGTCGGCCGCCGACACCGCCGCCGCACTCGACGTCACCGTCGCGACCGTGAACTCGCTGCTGCAGCGGGCCAAGCCGGCGCTGCGCCGCCATCTGCCCGAGGACCGGTCGACGTGGCGTACCGAGGGTCCGTCCGAGGAGGAGCGGAAGGTCATCGACGCCTACGTCGCGGCCGGAGCGAGCAACTGGCGCGAGGGCATCGCCGAGCTGCTGACCAGCGACGCGGTGCTGACGATGCCGCCGAACCCGTTCTGGTTCACGACGCGCGACGCGCTGCTGTCGTTCGTGCTCCCCAACCTCGACCCGTCCTCACCGACCTACCTCGGCGAATGGCGGTTCATCCCGGCCAGCGCCAACCGGATGCCGGCGGTCGCGGGCTACGTACGCCGACCGGGCACGACGATCTACCGCCCGCAGACGCTCGACGTGCTGCGGGTCGTCGACGGCCGGCTCGCCCAGATCACCACCTTCGAGCCGCACCTCTTCCCCGCATTCGGGCTTCCGCAGGCACTCTCCTGAGAAAAGTTCGGGCCGACCCGATGAGTGCCCGGGGTCGCGTACGTCCTAACGGGCAGATCACGCACACCAGGTGCGCGACGAGAGCGCAGGAGACATCATGAACGCACAGCTTCAGGACCGCACCGCCATCGTCTGGGGCGGCGCGGGCGACATCGGCTCGACGACCGCGAAGGCCTTCGCCGAGGCGGGCGCCAAGGTCTATCTCGCCGGCCGCACCGAGGCCACCCTCGCGGCCAGGGCCGCGGAGGTCGGCGCGGTCGGCTACGGGGTGGTCGACATCCTCGACGAGGACGCCGTGGTCGCCTTCGTCGGGCGGGTCGTCGAAGAGACGGGCTCGCTCGACATCTCGTTCAACGTCGCCGACCGCGGCGACATCCAGGGGCAGACGCTGCTGGAGATCGCGGCGGCCGACTACACCCAACCGGTCGTACGCGGCATCGCCGGCTCGTTCCACACCGCCCGCGCGGCGGCCCGGCAGATGGTCGCGCAGGGCCGCGGCGTCGTGCTCGCTCTCGACTCCGGCTCCGCCCGCGGCTCCGCGCCCGGCATGGGTGGGACCAGCGCTGCCGACGGTGCCCTCGACGCGCTCGTGCGCGACCTGGCCGCCGAGGTCGGACCCTCGGGCGTACGCGTCGCCGGTATCTGGACCGCCGGGATCACCGAGACCTTCACCGCCGAGAAGTTCGAGCGGGTCCTCGGGACGCGCCTCCCGGAGGAGGCCCTCGACGGGATCCGGGCGAACCTCGACGGCCTGCGGATGACCAAGCGGTCGCCGCGGCTGAAGGAGGTCGCCGACACGGCGACCTTCCTCGCCTCCGACGGCGCCGGCGCCATCACCGGCACCTGGCTCAACGTGAGCAGTGGCATGTACCCGAGCTGAGCTCTCAGGTGCGCCAGGAGTCCCAGAGCCTCGCGTAGGACCCGCCCGCGGCGACGAGCTCGTCGTGGGGGCCGAACTCGGTGATCCGGCCGTCCTCGACCACGGCGACTCGGTCGGCGTCATGGGCGGAGAAGAGCCGGTGGGCGATCGCGATGACCGTTCGTCCCTCCAGCACCGCGGCCAGCGACCGCTCCAGATGCCGGGCGGCGCGGGGGTCGATCAGCGAGGTCGCCTCGTCCAGCACCAGAGTGTGCGGGTCGGCGAGGACGAGCCGGGCCAGGGCGATCTGCTGGGCCTGCGGCGCGGTCAGGGCCCGACCGCCGGAGCCGACCTCGGTGTCCAGGCCGTCCGGGAGGCCCCAGACCCACTCGCGGGCGTCCACCGCCGCCAGGGCGTCGAGCACGTCGGTGTCCGAGGCCCCCGGGCGCGCCAGGACCAGGTTGTCGCGCACGGTCCCCGCGAAGACGTGGTGCTCCTGGGTGACCAGCGCGACGTGTCCGCGCAGCTCGTCGAGCGGGAGGTCGACCAGCGGCACGTCACCCACCGTCACGGCTCCCGTACGCGGCGGATGGATGCCCGCGAGCAGCCGCCCGAGCGTCGACTTGCCGGCGCCGGAGGGCCCGACCATGGCCACCCGCTCGCCGACCCCGACGTCCATCGAGATCCCGTGGAGGACATCGCGGTCCTCGACGTACGAGAACCTCACCTCAGAGGCTGCGATCTTCTCATCAGCGGGCTGGGCGCCGGTGGCCACGCGGTCGTCGGGAACGTGCGCGACACCGAGGAGTCGAGCCAGGGACGTGTTGCCCATCTGCAGCTCGTCGAGGATCGAGACGATCCGGTTGACGGGGTCGATCAGCATCTGGACGTACAGCGTCGCCGCGGTCACGTCGCCGAGCGAGCAGACCCCCTGGGTGTAGAGCCAGCCGCCGAACAGCAGCGTGGCGACCGTCGGGACGAGGTAGGAGACCTCCATCGCGGGGAAGAAGACCGTACGCAGGAACAGCGTGTAGCGCTCGGCGCGGAACGATTCCGCGATGTCGGCGTCGCCGGCCTCGATCCTGGCCCGCTGGAGGCCGAGCGCCTCGATCGTGCGGGAGCCCTCGGCGGTCTCGGTGAGCGTCGAGTTGATCTGGGAGTAGGTCGCCGACTCGCGCAGGTAGCCGTCCTTGGCGCGGCGCAGATACCAGCGCAGGCCGATCACGAGCGCCGGCACGCCGAGCAGGCACGGCAGCGCGACCCACCAGCCGACGGTGAGCGCGGCGACGAGCGTCGCGACCGCGGTCAGACAGGCGATGGTCCATTCGGGCAGCGCGTAGCGGATCGACCAGTTGAGCTGGTCGACGTCGCGACCGGTGCGGGTCAGCAGGTCGCCGGAGCCGGCTTCCTCGACGGTTCCCAGGGGGAGCGCCAGGGTGTTCTCGACGAACTCCTCGCGCAGCTCGGCCAGCACCTGCTCGCCCAGCACCTGGGAGAGGAGCCGGGCGTACCGGGTGAGCAGCACCTGGACCACGAGGAATCCGGCCAGGAGTGCCAGCAGGAGGTCGACGTGTCCTGTTGTCGTGCCCGTCTCGACCGACTCGACCAGGTCGCCGATCAGGCGCGGCGGCGCCAGCGCGGCGCCCGCGGCGAGCAGGTGCAGGCTCAGCGCACCCCAGAGCATCCGCGGGTGGCGGCGGGCCAGGGTGGCGACATAGGCGCGTACGTCCTTGTCCGTCGCCACCGGGAGCGCGGTCGTCACGACGTGGCCTCCTGTACGTCCTGTACGTCTCGGACGACCACACGGCGGTAGCCGGGGCAGCTGTTGAGCAGGTCGTGGTGCGTCCCCGTGGCGGAGACAGTGCCGTCCTCCAGGAAGACGACCACGTCCGCGGTGTCGAGCAGCAGCGGGCTGGTGGTGGTGACGACGGTCGTACGCCCGTCTCGGTGCGCCCTCAGCCGGGAGGCGATCCGGGCCTCGGTGTGCGCGTCGACCGCGGAGGTCGGCTCGACGAGGATCAGGATCTCCGGGTCGACGGTGAGCACTCGCGCCAGCGTCAGCCGCTGGCGCTGACCACCGGAGAGACTGCGGCCGCGTTCGGTCACCTGGGCGCGATAGCCGTCGGGGAGCGCCTCCAGGATGTCCTCGGCGGACGCCGTGTGCACCGCTGCCTCGGCGCCGGTCCGGCCGGCCCGGCCGGTGACGTCGAGGACCTCGCCCAACGGGCCGGAGAAGAGCTGGGCGCCGGTGTCGGAGACGACGATCCGGCTGCGTACGTCCTCCAGCGGCAGGTCGCGAAGAGGTGCTCCCCCTAAACTCACTGCTGCATCAGTAAGTTTGTCCGGAGGGGATATCCGGCCGAGCCGATCGGCGAGGTGAGAGGTGTCGTCGGGCCGCTCGGAGACCAGCGCGGTCAACCGCCCCGGCTCGATGCACAGCCCCGAGGCGGCGTCGCGCAGCTCAGACCCCGCGGGAGGCATCGGCAGCGGCGCGTCTGGGCAGCTCGAATCTGGGCAGCCCGAATCTGGGGAGACGTGGTCCGGGTCCAGCGCGAGGACCTTGACGAGCCGCATGGCCGAGACCCTGGCGCGGATCAGCTTGTTGGCGTACTCCACGACCGTCCGCAGCGGCAGCATCAGGAACGCGGCGTAGCCGTAGAACGCGACCAGCTGCCCCGCGGTGATCTCGCCGGCGACCGCCATCCGCGCGCCGAGCCACACCACGGCGACGACGAACAGCCCGGGCAGCAGGATCTGCATCGCGTCGAGCACCGACTGCAGCCGCGCGACGCGGACCCCGGCGTGGCGTACGTCCTGGGACTGGCGCCGATAGCGCGCGCCGAAGACCTCCTCACCACCGATCCCGCGCAGGACCCGCAGGCCGCCCACGATGTCGGACGCGGTGTTGGACAGCTCGCCCATCAGGTGACGCTGGTCGGCCGAGACCCTCTGCAGCGGCGATAGCAGCGGGCCGACGAGAAGCACGACGAGCGGTACGCCGATCAGCACCACCAGCCCGAGCGTGACCGAGGTCTGCAGCAGGACGACGGCGACGATGACGAAGGAGACCACCGCGCCGGAGAACCGGGCGGAGACGTCCATGACCTGACCGATGTGGGACAGGTCGGAGGTGCCGATCGCGGCGACCTCACCGGTCGAGACCTTGCGGGGCAGAGATGCGCCGAGACGTACGGACTGCCGGGTCACCAGCTGCACGACCCGGTAGGCCGCGGTCAGCCAGTTGGTCACCGCGAACCGATGGCGCATGATCCCGGCGACCGCCTGTACGAGGCCGACGCCGAGCAGCACGGCCGCGTAGACGGCGAGCGTGGGTACGTCCTTGGTCGCCACGCCCTCGTCGATCGCCCGCCCGATCACGAGCGGCATCATCGCCTGGGCGCTCATCCAGACGATCCCGAAGAACATCCCGCCCAGCAGGGTGTCCCACTGCTCCCGCGCCATCCACCACAGGAGCCGGCCGGGGGACCGATGGTCCGCGACCCCGGGATGGTCAAGAGGGAGGCTGCGCACCTGGCCGATTATCAGCATCCCGGGACGTGGTTGCGAATGGTTTTCCTGGCACCGGAACCTCGCGGGTTATGGTTCGCGACATGTCCTGGACCAGGGGTGAGCGGCTCACCGACGCACATCGGGAGCGGCTCATCGCCGCCGGGCTCGCGCCGGAGGTGCTCCTCGGGCTCGAGCTGCGTGAGATCACCGGACCGTTGCCGGAGTGGTGGCACGAGGGCGGCAACGCGATCTACCTGCGCGACGGGTTCCCGCTCGATCCTCGGCTGATCGAGCTGCTCGGCTTCTACCCGTTCTCGGACGCCCTGATCGTCGTGGCCACCGACATCACCTCGATGCAGGCGCTGCTGGTCGGCGGCGACTCGCCGACGATCTTCGTCGGTCCGGACACGAGCATGGTCTGGGGCGAGATCTACTGCGGCGGCGGCTCCTCGGTGATCCTCTCCGGCGGCCTCGTCGCCACCTCCCGCGCCCAGATCGACGCCCGCAACGGCGGCTCCATCGTCGCGGCCCCCGACCAGCTCTGGGCCGCCAACGTCTATGTCGCCACCGACGACATGCATCGCCTCGAGGACGGCGAGACCGGCCGGCGCATCAATCCGTACGGCGCCCATATCCGTCTCGGCGAGCACGTCTGGCTCGGCCGCGACGCCATCGTCACCGGCCACGTCGAGATCGGCGACGGTGCCGTCGTCGGCATGCGCGCCATGGTCCGCAACCAGAAGATCGAACCACGTACGGCCGTAGCCGGCGTCCCCGCCCGCCTCATCCGCGAGAACGTCATCTGGTCGGGCGAGGACACTCCCTGACGCTGCGCCCGCGTACAACCGAACGGCCCGACGCTCGTAACGTCCCATTCACGTTGTGCCCGCCGCGGCTTCGCTGCCGGACCGCACGCTGGATCCATGGCATCGGCCCACCGCCCCCTTGTGATCGGCCATCGCGGAGCGCCCGGCTATCTGCCGGAGCACTCGCTGGAGTCCTACCGTCTGGCGCTGCGCCAGGGCGTGGACGCGCTCGAGACCGACGTCGTGATGACCAAGGACGGCGTGATGGTGCTGCGCCACGAGAACGAGCTCTCCCGCACCACGGACGTGGCGGCGCACGCGGAGTTCGCCGGGCGTCGTACGACGAAGGTGGTCAGCGGCAAGAAGTGGACCGGCTGGTTCACCGAGGACTTCACCTTCCCCGAGCTGCTCAGCCTCGGTGCGCCGACGACGAGCCAGCCGATCATCACCCTCGACACGCTGCTCCTGCTCGTCGCCGACGAGTCGCAGCGCCGCGGCCGGCGGGTGGGTCTGCACGTGGAGGTCAAGCACCCGACGTACTTCGCCTCCATCGGCCTCCCCATCACCGAGACCCTCCTGCAGACCCTGGCCGACCACGGGGTCGACGGCTGGAACAGCCTCCCGGGGCTGCCCTCGCAGCGGCTGTGGCTGCAGAGCTTCGACGAGGCGTGGGTGCGGGAGATGAGCACCCGCACCGACCTCCCGCTGGTGCAGCTGGTGGACAAGAAATGGGGTGCGGTCGACTGCGCCGAGATCGCGACGTACGCCGACGCGGTCGGCCCCAAGAAGTCGATGGTCCGCAAGAAGGGACAGCCGGCGACCGGCCTCGCGGACGAGGCTCACCGGAACGATCTGATGGTCTTCGTCTGGACCCTGAAAGCCGGACGTGACCAGGCCGTTCGCCTCTTCGAGGCAGGTGTCGACGGGGTCTTCAGCGACTATCCCGACCGCCCCGTCGCCGCTCTGCGAGACATCACGGCGGCGCAGACGGCGTAGGTCGCCCCACGACGTAACCTTCTGGGCATGCCGCCTCTGAACGCCGACCGAGCGGTCCTGATCGCCGCCCGCGAGGTGCTGCTCCGGGACCCGCGCGCGACGATGGCCGCCGTCGCGGAGGAGGCCGGGATGGGGGTGGCCGGCCTCTATCGGCGCTACGCCAACAAGGAGTCGCTGCTGCGTGCGGTCGCCGCCGACAACTACCGCCGCCACATCGCCTTCGCGGAGGCGGCTCTGACCGACACCGCCGACCCGTGGCACGCGTTCACGACGTTCCTGCGGAACGTGCTCGACGACGGCCTTCCGCGGCTCACGCTCGCGCTACGCGGCGAGGTCACCTTCGACCAGGCTCTGCACGACCTCGACCGGCTCGCGACCGACACCACGAACCGCCTCCTGCGCGGTGCCCGTGGCAGCGGCATCCTCCGACCCGACGTCACCCGCGCCGACATCACCGTGCTCCTCGAGCAGATCGGTCGGATGGAGGTAGGAGATGACGTACGCAGCGCCGGCCTGCGCCGCCGCTACCTGACCCTCGTCTGCGACGGCCTGCGCGCCGAGGCTGCCGGCGGCCGGCTTCCCGGCCCGCCTCCCCGGGAGGCCGAGCTCGCCAGGCGCTGGACGGCAGCCGCGTCGGACGTCACTGCCTCCTGAGCATCGCCACGAGCAGCCCGACGGAGCCGCCGACGATCCAGGGCATCGGGAGCAGCCAGCGCAGGTCCTCGAGGCTGTCGATGGTGACGGTGTCGGAGACGATCAGGGCCCAGACGACGACGAAGGCTATGAACGCGAGGCCCATCACCAGGTGGCCGATGTTGACCGGGTGTCGGCCGGTGGGCTTCTCGGGGGAGGGGTGGTCCTCGAAGCGGGGCGGAGGGGCGTAGTCGTAGCTCACGGGGTGCTCCTCTCGGTCGTGTCGATGAAGCGTACGGCCCTGGGGTCGCTCTCCTCATAGACGTTGATCGCGCCGAGGTCGGCGTTGGCGGTCAGTCGAAGGTCGGCGTCCTCGGCGAGGCCGGGCTGGCTGCCTTCCTCGCCGGCGACATGGGTGCGGGTCAGGGTGAACCCGCCCAGGTCGCCGCGGGTCTCGTCGAAGACCTGTGCCTCGCCCAGGGAGTCGATCGAGGCGTCCACGGAGACCGTGGCGTCGTCGGGGACGATCACCGTGATCTCGCCGAACGAGCTGGTGACCGCGAGGTCGCGGCCGTCGAGCGTCTTCGGGTCGATGGCGCTCATGTCCAGCACGATCGCCCCCGCGCCGAACTCGTAGGAGCTCTCCAGAGCGGCGACGCTGCGGGGATGTGCCTCGATGCTGCTCCCGGTCTCCAGGTTGGAAGGGTCGATCATCGTCAGGGGAAGCGCGATGAGGGCCATCAGCCCGAGGAGGATCAGCCCGCCGGCGCGACCCCAGAAGGCGCCGAGGACGAGGAAACCGCCGAAGACGGCCAGCAGGGCCGCCGGGTAGGCGCTGGTCGGGACCGGCACCTGGTCGAGGACGTCGAGGAGCCCCAGCACGCCCACCACCAGGGCGGCGACCGCGACGGCGCGACCGAACAGCAGCGGCGGACGCCGACGGCCGGGCGGGACGGTCGGGATGATCGGGGCGTTCGGGTCGTAGGTTCCAGGAGCCCAAGGGTCCGGAAGATGCGACCTCCGGTGGTCGAGCTTGTCGAGACCAACGGTGGCACCCGCAGGCGCCGAACCAGCAGTCATCTGCCCATCGCGCTTGCGGCCCCACTTGCCACGGTTGGCGTACCAGACCGCGACGACGGCGAGCACCGCGAGCCAGAACCAGGGGACGTTGGTGTCACCGAACGCGTCGCCGAGCAGCGAGATCGCCGCGATCCCGCCGGCGATCCAGAGGAGGAGGTTGCGGGCGGGCGGCCCGACCGGGAGCATCCCGTCCTCGAAGCCGTCCTCGGGCACGAGCACCCAGGCGGCGACGTACACGATCCCGCCGGCACCCCCGAAGAAGACCGACACCACGAGCAGCACCCGCACCAGCAGCGGGTCGACGTTGAAATGGCGTGCGATCCCACCCGCGACGCCGGCGATGTGCCGTCCCTCCGGGGAGGCATGGGTCGTACGCCGCAGGCCACTGAGGTTGCGCAGCTGCTCGCCGCTGGGGCGAGGGCGCGGCTCGGGGGCAGGCGGAGGCGGCTCCTCGGAAGGAGGCAGCGGCGCCTCGGGCGGGATCGTCACACCCCTACTCTGTCTCCTCCGCGTCGCGCAGACCATCAGGGACGGCCCTGAGTTCTCATCGAGCCAGGATCAGGGTGAATCCTCATGGCACGGGCACACCGGAGGTGTGACGATGGAAGCATCATGACGACAACTCACGCGTCGACGGAGCCCCTGGCCCCGCCGCCACCGCCCCCGGAGCCGCCGGTACGCCGCGCCTACCGCGACACCGACGCCTCCGTGATCGGTGGTGTGGCCGCCGGCCTGGCCGAGCACCTGGGCCTGCCGGTGCTGGGCGTGCGCGCGTTCTTCGTCCTGACCGCCGTCTTCAGCGGGTTCGGCGTGCTGCTGTACGCCGCGCTGTGGATCTTCATCCCGGCCGCGCCCCTTCTCGAGCAGTCCACCCCCGGCGGCGAGAGCGCGACCCGTGGTGGCCGACGACCGTCCGCACGGACGGGCCGGGTCGACAAGGGGCCGACGATCGCGCTGCTGGCCCTCGGGTTCGGCGCCGTCGTGCTCTTCGACGCGATGCTCGGCGCCGGTGCGCTGATCTGGCCGGCGATGCTCGGAGTCGTCGGAGTCGCGCTGCTGTGGCGCCAGGCCGACGCCGCCCAGCGCGAGCGCTGGATCGACGGCAGCGGGCGGATCGACCTGGTGCGGATGGTCTTCGGAAAGGGCGGCTGGCAGGCGTACGTCCGGGTCGGCGTCGGCATCGGGCTGATGCTCTTCGCGGTGATCCTCGCCGGCGGCTCGCTCGACTTCGGCAACGGCACCGCGCTGATCATCGCCGGGCTGATCGTGCTCGGTGCGGGCTTCCTCGTCGTCGGGCCGTGGATGCACCAGCTGGCCAGCGACCTCGGCAGCGAGCGCGAGGAGCGGATCCGGTCGCAGGAGCGCGCCGACATGGCGGCGCACCTGCACGACTCCGTCCTCCAGACCCTCGCGCTGATCCAGCGCAACTCCGCCGATCCCGCGATGGTGCAGAAGCTCGCCCGTGCCCAGGAGCGCGACCTGCGCGAGTGGCTCTTCTCGACCCCCGCGGAGGCGGACGAGACCTTCGCGGCCGCCCTGAAGGCGGCCTCCGCCGAGGTCGAGGACGCCCACGGGGTGACCGTCGACGTGGTGGTCGTCGGCGACGGCCCCTTCGACGAGAGCGTGCGACCGATCGTCGCCGCCGCGCGCGAGGCCGTCACCAATGCCGCCAAGCACGCCGGCACCGGACGCGTCGATGTCTATGCTGAGGCGACCGAGGAGGCGTACGAGGTCTTCGTCCGCGACCGCGGGGAGGGCTTCGTCGTGGACGAGGTCTCCGGGGACCGGCATGGTGTACGAGACAGCATCATCGACCGGATGAGACGTCATGGCGGCTCCGCCGAGGTGAGATCCTCACCCGGTGAGGGCACCGAGGTGCGGCTGACGCAGCCTCGCACGAAGGAGGCTGGGTATGAAGAAGGCTGAGCTTGAAGGAGGACGGGTCAATGAGTGAGGTCAAGGTCGTCATCGTCGACGACCACGCGATGTTCCGGACCGGCGTACGCGCCGAGCTGAGCAGGTCGCCGGTGATCCGGATCGTCGGCGAGGCCGAGGACGTCGACACCGCGGTCAAGGCGATCGGCGAGGGCCAGCCCGACGTGGTGCTGCTCGACGTCCACCTTCCCGGCGGTGGTGGTGTCGAGGTGATGCGCAAGGCGCCGGCCGTCGACGGCTCACCGCGCTATCTAGCGCTGTCGGTCTCCGACGCCGCCGAGGACGTCATCGGCACCATCCGTGGCGGCGCGCGGGGGTATGTCACCAAGACCATCACCGGTTCCGAGCTGGTCGCCGCGATCCAGCGGGTGTCCGGGGGAGACGCCGTCTTCTCGCCGCGTCTGGCCGGGTTCGTGCTCGACGCCTTCGCGGGCACGATCGCGATCGCCGACATCGACGAGGACCTCGACCGCCTGACCGAGCGGGAGCGCGAGGTGATGCGCCTCATCGCCCGCGGCTACTCCTACAAGGAGGTCGCCGGCGAGCTGTTCATCTCGATCAAGACGGTCGAGACCCACATGTCCAACGTGCTGCGCAAGCTGCAGCTGTCCAGCCGGCACGAGCTCACTCGCTGGGCCAACGACCGCCGCCTGCTCTAGGCGGCGGCCGCCGGCTCAGGTCGGCTCAGGCCGGCTCTGGTGGGCGAGCCTCCATCAGGTGAGCGAGCTCGTCGGTCTCGGCGTCGGTCAACGTCGTGAAGGCGTCGTCGCGCAGGATCTGCAGCTTGCCGTCGGCGATGTCCAGGAACAGCCCGACCACGCGTACGTCCCGGTCGGCGAGGAGCTCTCCGAGCCGGTCGATCATCACCGCGACGTTGACCTGGGAGACCTGGTCGACCTCGCTGCGCCCGGCCGCGGCGGCAGCGGCGCCGACCGGGTGCCCGGCCTGCCACTCCTGGATCGCCGGTGCCGCGTGGCGCAGCCAGTCGCCGACCGGCCCGTCGGGCACCGTGCCGGCGCGGGTGCTCTCCAGAGCCGAGGTGATCGCCCCGCAGCGGGAGTGGCCGCAGACGACGACGGTGCCTACGCCGAGGTCGTCGACGCCGAACAGCATCGGCGCCGCGACCGAGCTGTCCGGGCTGCCCGGCTCCGGCACGAGGTTGCCCAACGTACGGACCGTCAGCAGGTCGCCGGGGCCGCTGGACGTGATCAGGTTCGGTACGACCCGGGAGTCCACGCAGGTCAGGAAGACAGCGTGCGGCTCCTGGGCGTCGGCGAGCCCTTCGTAGACCGGACGCAGCGGTGCCGCGTGGCGCCGGTGGTACTCCCGCACCCCGAGCGCCAGCGGGTGGTGCGGGTCGGTCCGATCAGGACGTACGTCCTGCCAGGCGCCCCACGGCAGCAGCGCGCGGGGGCTGATCGGAGGTGCCTTGAGGGGGCGTTCCTGCCGCGGCGCCTCGGCGCCGTGCGGACCCGCGCCGTGCGGACCGGTGTGCTCCACGAGCACGCTGCCACCGCCGGCCTCGTAGCGAGCACGCCAGTGGTCGAGCTGGTCGCGACCGGCTGGGTCGAGGTAGTCGACGAGGAGGTCGAGCTCGACCACCTGGCCCTCGGGGATCGTGTCGAGCCTGGTCATCAGCGTCGGCGTCGCCAGGAACGACAGGCTGCCGTGCACCTCGACCAGCCACTTCTCGCGGCCATCGGCGGCGTGGCCGCCCAGGCGTACGTCGATCCGTACGTGGACCAGCCGCCACAGCACCAGGGCGAGGGTGGCGACCAGTCCGATGAGCACGCCCTCGATGAGGTTGAGCGCGAGCACGCCGACCACGGTGAGCGCGTAGATCCACAGCTCGCCGCGGGCGTGCGCCTGGGAGATGTCGGCGGGCCTGACCAGGCCGGTGCCCATCATGATCAGCAGACCGGCCAGGGCCGCGAGCGGGATCTGCTCCACGAGCCCGACCAGGACGAGGGCGAAGAGGAGCACCCAGACGCCGTGCAGGATCGCGGACGCCCGGGTGCGTGCCCCGGCCGCGACGTTGGTCGAGCTGCGGACGATGACGCCGGTGATGGGGAGGCCGCCGAGAGCGCCGGAGGCGGAGTTGGCCAGGCCCTGGCCGAGGAGCTCGCGGTCCAGGTTGCTGCGCGGGCCGCCGTGCAGCCTGTCCACCGCGACCGCCGAGAGCAGGCTCTCGACGCTCGCGATCAGCGCGACGGTGAGCACCGCTCCGGCTACGGCGAGCGGGGTGCCCTCGGGCAGGGCGACCGAGCCGATCTCGTCCAGCAGGTCCCCGCCCAGCTGGACACGCTCGGCGCCGGGGAGCCAGGCCGCGGCGAGCAGGGTGAGTGCGACGATGGCCACCAGCTGGCCCGGCACCGCGCGGACCCGCTGCGGCAGGCGCGGCCAGGCGAGCAGGATGGCGATCACCCCGAGTCCGGCCAGGACGGCGTGGATGTTGGGCTCCTGGGCGTTGCCGACGATGTGCTGGATGTTCTCGAAGGCGCTGGACTGCGACCGGCCGCCCAGGGCGACGTTGAGCTGGCCCAGGACGATCGAGATCCCGATCGCGGCGAGCATCGCGCTGACCACGGTCGGGGAGATCGCCAGTGCGTAGCGTCCGAGCCGGGTGGCGCCGAGCACGATCTGGAGCACCCCGGCCATCAGGGTGATCGCGCAGGTGGCCTCCCACCCGAACTCGGCGACGATCTCGGCGACGACGACGGTGAGTCCGGCGGCCGGGCCGCTGACCTGCAACGGCGACCCGCCGAAGACACCGGCGACGATCCCGCCGACGGCGGCGGCGATCAGTCCGGCGGCGACCGGTGCGTCGGAGGCGACTGCGATGCCGAGCGAGAGGGGTACGGCGACGAGGAAGACGACCAGCGAGGCAGGTACGTCGAAGCGAACTGTCTGGCGAAGCCGGCCGAGCGGTCTGGACCGGCCTGTGGGCGGGGTCGGGTCAGGTGATGACACGTCAGAATCCTCCGTAAGGAGCCGAGATCGAAAGTGGCGGTCGTCAATCAGGCTAGACAGGTGTCCAAATTCTCCCCGGGGAGAACGTGGTCGAGGGGAAGCGAGCGCGAATCCGCCGGGCACGGGAGCCGCCGTCGGGCCCTCGGGTAAAGGGCTCTAGCATGAGCCCATGGAGATCGTGCGGCACGTCCTGCTCGTCATTCACCTGCTCGGCTTCGCCGCGCTCTTCGGCGGTCTGCTGGTGCAGATCAAGGCCCCGGACAAGGTCGCCAACGGCCTCATGCGCGACGGCTCGGGCACCGCGTTCCTGGCGGGTCTGCTGCTCGTCGGCGTCCTCGAGATGGGCGACGGTCCGGTCGACCACGCCAAGATCGGCGTGAAGCTCGTCATCGGCCTGGTCATCCTCGGCCTGGTGATGTCGCAGCTGCGCAAGCCCAAGATCGCGGACGGGCTCTACTGGACCATCTTCGGCCTGTCGATCATCAACGTCTGCGTCGCGGTCTTCTGGTCCTCGGCGCACGTCGCGGCGTAGGGCCGCCCTACTGCCCGTCGTCCTCGAGCGCCAGGGTGAGGCGCTTGAGGAGCCCAGCGAGGGTCTTGCGCTCGGTGGGGTTCAGGCCGGCGAGGAGATCGTCCTCGTAGTGGCCGCGAAGCGCCATCGCCTCCCGCCAGATCTTGGTGCCGGCGGTGGTGGTCTCGACGTGTACGCGGCGCCGGTCGTCGGGGTCTGCCCGCCGCTGGATCCAGCCGGCCTTCTCGAGCGAGTCCAGGCGGCCGGTGAGACCCGCGTTGCTCATCCCGAGGTCCTCGGCGAGCGCCGACGGGCTGGCCTGGCCGGGCGTGTCCCGGATCATCAGCTCGTGGAGCGTGTCGTACTCGAAGTCCTGGAGGCCGACGGCGTTCACGGCCTCCTGCTTGGTCGTACGCAGGTGCTTCATGATCCGGCTGATCCGCACCGTGATCGCCTCGATGTCGTCATCGAACGCCACATCGATCCAGTGGTCGCGCCAGCGTGCGACGTGACGGTCGGCCCAGTCGTCCTTCTCCACGGCGCCGATCGTACGGGAGTATTTCACTGGCGAATAGTTCGCTGGCGAACTATTGTCCGAGTCATGACGACCCTCGACCCCGTGCGCCAGCGCGGCGGCGTGCTCCGGCACCGCGACTTCCGCCTCCTCGCCGCGGGCGGCGCGATCAGCATGATCGGCAACGGCATCACCCCGGTCGCGCTGGCGTTCGCGGTGATCGACCTGGGCGGGTCGGCCGCCGAGCTCGGGCTGGTGGTGGCGTCGTTCGCGACCGCGGAGGTCGCCGCCACGCTCCTCGGTGGCGTGCTGGGCGACCGGGTCTCGCGCAAGCTGATGATGGAGGGCACCTCGGCGGCCAGCGCCCTGGTCCAGGTGGCGCTCGCGGTCGCGCTGATCGGGGGGTTCGCCTCCATCCCCGCGCTCGTGGTCGCCGGGGTGGTCACCGGCATCCTCGGTGCCCTCAACCGGCCGTCCTCGCAGGCGATGACCCGGTTCACCGTGCCCGCCGACGAGGTCGCCCACGCGGTGCCCGCACGGGCGCTGGCCAACCAGCTGGGCATGACGGTGGGTTATGCGCTCGGCGGCATCCTCGTCTCGGTGGTCGGCTCCGGCTGGTCGATCATGATCGACGCCGCGACCTTCGCCGTCGCGGCGGTCTGCTTCGCGCTGATGCGGGTCGCCCACATCCGCCCGGACGGCCCGCGCGAGTCGATGCTCGCGGATCTGGGCGATGGTGCCCGCGAGGTGCTCCGGCACACCTGGCTGTGGCTGCTGATCCTCCAGGCGCTGCTCTACCACCTCTTCTACGGCGGCGCGCAGGGCGTGCTCGGCCCGATCGTCGTCGGGGAGGGCATGAACCGTTCCGCCTGGGGCATCGCGATGGCCACGATGATGGCCGGCTTCGTCGTCGGTGGCCTGATCTGTCTGCGCTGGCGCCCGCGAAGGTCGTTGTACGCCGGCACTGCGCTGCTCGCGATGACCGCGCTGTTCCCGATCGCGATGGCCGTCGCGGACACGCCCACGCTGGTGTGGGTCGGAGCCTTCCTGCACGGTGTCGGGCTCTCGATCTTCTCGGTCTTCTGGGACCTCGCGATCCAGCAGCAGATCCCCGAGGACAAGCTCTCCCGGGTCTACTCCTTCGATCTCGTCGGCTCCTTCATCGCGCGCCCCGTCGGGATCGCACTCACCGGCCCGGTCGCCGAGGCGGTCGGCTTCGGCACCTGGCTCCTCGTCGTCGCCGCCGTGATCGGCGGCTCCTCCCTGCTCGCGCTCTTCTCCCGGGACGTACGTCATCTTCAGCGTCTCCCGTGAGGCCTGACTTGTCGGTGCCAGCGCCTAGGGTGGAGCCAGTATGAGTACGCCTGACCAGACCCCACTCGCTTCCATTCCGGGCCTCGAGGCCTTCGCCTCCGCGCAGCCGGCCGACGAGCCGCGTACGAAACGTGGTGGGCCGAGCGCCGAAGAGCTCCTCGACGGGCTCAACGAGCCGCAGAAGGCGGCCGTTCAGCATCGAGGCAACTCGCTCCTGGTCGTCGCCGGGGCCGGGTCCGGCAAGACCCGTGTCCTCACTCGTCGGATCGCGTGGCTGATCTCCCAGCGCGGCGCCCATCCCGGCAGCATCCTGGCGATCACCTTCACCAACAAGGCCGCCGCGGAGATGAAGGAGCGCGTCGAGGACCTGGTCGGCAAGCGCGCCCGGATCATGTGGGTCAGCACCTTCCACAGCGCCTGCGTGCGGATCCTGCGCAAGGAGATCACAGTGCTCAACAAGTCTGGGGTCGGCCTGAAGTCCAACTTCAGTATCTACGACGCCCAGGACCAGAAGCGGCTGATGCAGCTGGTGCTGAGTGATCTCGACCTGGACCCGCGCCAATACCAGCCCGGCCAGGTGCTCAACTGGGTCAGCGACCAGAAGAACGAGCTGCGCGACGTCGAGGCCGCCGAGAAGGACGCGCGCAACCATCTGGAGCAGACCTATGTCGCGGCGTACAAGGAGTATCAGAAGCGCCTTCGTCAGGCGAACGCCCTCGACTTCGACGACCTGATCATGTCCACCGTCGAGCTCTTCCGGGCCTACCCGGAGGTGCGTGAGGTCTATCGGCGACGCTTCCGGCACGTGCTGGTCGACGAGTACCAGGACACCAACCACGCTCAGTACGCCCTGGTTCACGAGCTCTGCGCCGACTCCATGGACGACACCGCGCTGACCGATTCCTATGCGGCCGAGGCTCACGCCGAGGAGGCTCCGCGCACCGAGCCGGCGGAGCTGATGGTCGTCGGTGACGCCGACCAGTCGATCTATGCGTTCCGCGGCGCCAACATCCGCAACATCCTCGACTTCGAGCAGGACTTCCCCGACGCGACGACGATCCTGCTGGAGCAGAACTATCGCTCCACCCAGACGATCCTCACCGCCGCCAACGCGGTCATCAAGCACAACAAAGGTCGCAAGGAGAAGGCGCTGTGGAGCGATGCCGGCAACGGCGAGCGGATCGTCGGCTACGTCGCCGATGACGAGCGCGACGAGGCCCGGTTCGTCTCCGACGAGATCGACAAGCTCGTCGACTCCGGGCTCAAGGCAGCCGACGTGGCCGTCTTCTACCGCACCAACGCCCAGTCGCGTGTCTTCGAGGAGGTGTTCATCCGCACCGGCCAGCCCTACAAGGTGGTCGGTGGGGTGCGCTTCTACGAGCGCAAGGAGGTGCGCGACGCACTGGCGTATCTGCGCATGCTTGCCAACCCCGACGACCAGATCTCGCTGAGAAGGATCCTCAACACCCCCAAGCGTGGCATCGGCGACCGTGCGGTGGCCTGCGTCAACGCGCTGGCCGAGCGCGACCAGATGACCTTCTGGGAGGCGCTGCAGAAGGCCGAGGACGCTCCCGGCCTCGCCACCCGCAGCCTGACCAACATCAAGGGGTTCGTCGCGATGGTCGAGGAGCTGCTCCAGATGGTCGCGGCCGGTGAGCGCGCCGACGTCATCCTGGAGACGGTGCTCGACCGCTCCGGCTACCTGGTCTCGCTGGAGGAGTCCGACGACCCGCAGGACGAGACCCGCGTGGAGAACCTCGCCGAGCTCGTCGCGGTGTCCCGAGAGTTCGCCGACGACCCCGTCGCGGCCCCGAGCGCCGACCCGGCCGAGGTCGACGCAGGCACGGTCGAGCCCGGGCTCGCCGACTTCCTCGAGCGGGTCGCCCTGGTCGCCGACACCGACCAGATCCCCGACGACGAGGACGGTGTGGTCACCCTGATGACGCTCCACACCGCCAAGGGCCTGGAGTTCCCCGCGGTCTTCCTCACCGGCATGGAGGACGGCGTCTTCCCACACTCGAGGGCCCTCGGTGACGGCACCGAGCTGGAGGAGGAGCGCCGGCTGGCGTACGTCGGGATCACCCGCGCAGAGCAGCGGCTCTTCATCTCGCGCGCCGTCGTTCGGTCTGCCTGGGGCGCGCCCTCACACAACCCCGGCAGCCGCTTCCTCGACGAGCTCCCGGTCGACCTGGTCGACTGGCGGCGTACGGAGAAGGAGATGAGCTCGTGGGGCCGGCCGAGCTTCGCGAACGATCGCTGGAGCGATGGCCAGCGTCTGGGGCAGCCCACCGCCGCGGGCCGTCGCAACTTCTCCTCGGCCGCGCTTCGAGCCGACGCCGCGGCGAAGTCGAAGCCGGCCCGCGCGGTCCCGTCCCTCGACCCCGGCGACCGTGTCACCCACGACTCCTTCGGTCTCGGCACCGTCGTCACCATGGAGGGCTCGGGTGACAAGCAGGTCGCGAGCATCGACTTCGGCGACAAGGGCGTCAAGCGCCTGCTGCTCCGCTACGCGCCGGTCGAGAAGCTGTGATTCGGGGTAGGTGAAGGCTCGCGGCGTGGCTCTCTCGCTAGGCGGCTGTCTCCTCGTGGTTCGCCGAGTCGGCGCAACCGCACGCCTCGCTCGCTTCGCTTCGCTCCAAGGCGTGCAG
>NZ_JBOHDN010000303.1:0-1525 GCF_050699375.1 Nocardioides sp.
GCGTCTACTTCGTCGGCCTCCCCTGGCTCTCCCGCCGCGGCTCGAGCTTCATCTGGGGCGTGTGGCACGACGCCAAGCACGTCGCCGGCCACATCGCGACGCAGCGGAGCTACACGGCGTACGACCGTCAGGCGCGCGGCTGATCCACGGCGCACAGCCGCATCGGTCGAAGGCCCGGATCCCTGATGGGGTCCGGGCCTTTCGGCGGGCCCGATCCCAACATACGACGGGGAGTTCGACAGGGGTTACCAGCGCGTAACCGGTGCAGAGCTCCCCGTCGTACGTCTTCCGACGACCACGCGAGAAAGCCCGGCGTGGAGGGGATCCCCTCCACGCCGGGCGCCAGCCGGCGGAGTTGCGCCTCAGGCCAGCTGGGTCACCTCGCGCCGGAACGGCACCTCGTCGTTGGAGGGCAGGACGGCGTCGAACTCCTCGGCCGCGCGGCGGCCGGACCAGACGGCGGCGGCGATGGTGCCGGGGCCCCAGGAGTCGCCGATGCCGCGTACGGAGGCGATCTCGCCGGCGTCGCGACGGGCGACGAGGTCGAGGTAGAGCTCCTCGCGGGGCAGACGGGCGGTCACCATGACGACGGCGTCGCAGTCGAGGTCACGCTCGAGGCCGGCATAGACGTCCTTGACCCGTACGCCGCCGGTCCCGACCGACGTGACGGCGTGGTCGGTCACCCGGGTGATGCCCTTCTCGATCAGGCGTCGCTGGATCCGGTTGATCTCGAAGGTGTTGTTGGTCCACGACGACACCTGCGAACCGGTGGTGACGATCGAGACGTCGTAGCCCTTCTGGACGAGCAGCTCTGCGACGACACCACCGAGGTAGTAGTGGTCGTCGTCGTAGACGACGACCTTCTTGCCGTCGGGCAGACGGCCGGCGAAGAGGTCGTCGGGACCGAGCACCTGCATGCCCTCGGCGATCGGCATCGCCGCCGTGTGGAAGCGCGCGACACCGTCGGTGCGCCAGGTGGCCCCGGTCGCGGTGATGACGTGCTCGAAGCCGAACTCGACGATGTCCTCACCGCTCATCGGGCTCTCGCGGTAGATCTCGACGTTGGGCAGCTCGGCGAGGACCGCCTCGCGGTACTCCGTGACCCGGCCCCACGCGGAGAGCCCCGGCAGCTTCGACTCGGCCGTGACCCGGCCACCGAGGTCGCGACCGGCCTCGGCCAGCACGACGTCATAGCCCCGCAGGCCCAGCGCACGCGCGGCCTCCAACCCGGACGGACCGGCGCCGACCACGAGGATGCGCGAGTCGCTCTCCTTGGTGCGGATCCGCTCCGGGTGCCAGCCGCGGCGCCACTCCTCCCCCATGCTCGGGTTCTGGGTGCAGCGGATCGGCGACATGGTGAGGTCGCCGGAGACGCAGATGTTGCAGCCGATGCACTCGCGGATCAGGTTGAGCCGGCCGTCGCGGATCTTGTTCGGCAGGAACGGGTCCGCGATCGACGGGCGGGCGGCGCCGATCAGGTCGAGGATGCCGGCCTTGACCTGGCGCACCATGGCGTCCGGCGAGG
>NZ_JBOHDN010000304.1:0-20297 GCF_050699375.1 Nocardioides sp.
ACGTCCTCAGCCCGGCCGCCTTCGGCGGCGGAGCGTCCTTGCTCGGCGCGAACGGACGAGCAAGCTCGCCGCTCGGCCTCGCTCGGTCGTTACGCTCGTCAGTCCTCCTTGGCGCCCAGGGTGCCGAGGTAGAGCTCGATCACCTTCGGGTCGTCCGCGAGGGCGCGTCCGGCACCGGTGTAGGCGTTGCGGCCCTGGTCGAGCACGTAGCCACGATCGCAGATCTGCAGGCAGCGGCGGGCGTTCTGCTCGACCATCACGACCGAGACACCGGCCTTGTTGATCTTGCGGGTCTGGACGAAGACCTCGTCCTGCATGACCGGGGAGAGTCCCGCGGAGGGCTCGTCGAGCAGCAGGACGGACGGCTCCATCATCAGCGCCCGGCCCATCGCGACCATCTGACGCTCACCACCGGAGAGCCCGCCGGCGCGTTGCTTGCGCCGCTCACCGAGGGCCGGGAAGATCCCGGTCACGAAGTCGAACCGCTCCGAGAACTTCTTCGGTGACTGGTAGCAGCCCATCTCGAGGTTCTCCTCGATGGTCAGGCTCGGGAAGACGTTGTTCGTCTGCGGCACGAACCCGATGCCGCGGGTCACCAGCTCGTCGGCCCGCTTTCCGGTGATGTCCTCACCCTCGAGCTCGACCTTCCCCTCGTGGATCTTCACCAGGCCGAAGAGCGCCTTGAGCAGGGTCGACTTGCCGGCGCCGTTGGGGCCGATGATGCCGACCAGCTCGCCGGGCTGGCAGTAGAGGTCGGTGTCGTTGAGGATGTTGACGCCAGGAAGGTAGCCGGCGATCAGGCCATCTGCCCGGAGCACCGCACCCTCGGCCGCGGCCAGGTGTGCCTCGCGGAACTTCTCCGCGTCGGCGGCAGGGTCAATGGTCACTTCGCATCCTCCTCTTGGGCGATCTCGGCCTCGACCTCGGCCTCGAGCGTCTCCTCGTCGAGCTCGCTCAGGTCGGTGTCGTGGTGAGCCCCGAGATAGGCGTCGATGACGCGCTGGTCCGCCATGACGCTGGCCGGCGTACCCTCCGCGACGATCTTCCCCTGGGCCATCACGATGACCCAGTCGGAGATGTCTCGGACCATGTCCATGTCGTGCTCGACGAAGAGGACCGTGCGGCCCTCGTCGCGCAGCGACTTCACGTGGCCCAGCAGCGACTGCTTCAGGGCCGGGTTCACACCGGCCATCGGCTCGTCGAGCATGACCAGATCCGGGTCGACCATGAGCGCGCGGGCCATCTCCAGCAGCTTGCGCTGACCACCCGAGAGGGAGCCGGCGAAGTCCTCGCGCTTCTTGTCGAGCAGGAACCGCGCCAGCAGCTCGTCGGCCTTCTTGGTGACGTCGTCCTCCTGCTTGCCCCACAGGAACTTGAACGGCGCGGCCCAGAACCGCTCACCCTTCTGCCCGGTGGCGCCCAGGCGCATGTTCTCGAGCACCGTGAGCTTGGCCAGCACCTTGGTGAGCTGGAAGGTGCGCACCATCCCGCGACGGGCGATCTTGTAGGGCGCGACCCCCTTGAGCGACTTGCCCTCCAGGCTCCAGGAGCCGGTGTTCGGCTGGTCGAAGCCGGTCAGCAGGTTGAAGAAGGTCGTCTTGCCGGCACCGTTGGGGCCGATCAGCGCGGTGATCACCCCCCGCTGGATCTCGACGTGCTCGACGTCGACGGCGGTCAGGCCGCCGAACGTACGCGTGATCTTGTCGGCGACCACGATCGGGTCGGGCTTCTTGCTTCCCGGCTCCGTGCTCACCCCGACCAGGCCCGCGGGCCCGGTCTTGCTGGTCTCGGTGTTCGTCTCGGTGTTCGTCTCAGGCATGTCAGCGTCCATCGATCGCGATCTCCCTACGGTCGCCGAAGATCCCCTGGGGACGGAAGATCATCAGCAGCATGATGGCCAGACCGAGCACGATGTAGCGGATGAGGCTGGCCTGGGTGTCGGTCATGATCACGGTCGGGATCCAGCCACCGTCACCGGCCGACTGGCTGAAGAACGAGCCCAGCGCGGCGATGATGAACCAGAACAGGATCGCGCCGATGACCGGCCCCAGCACCCTGGCAGCGCCACCGAGAAGCAGCGCGGCGAAGGCGTAGAAGGTCATCAGTGTCGAGTAGTCGGTCGGCACCACGGAGGCCTGCTTGAGCGCCAGGAACAGGCCGCCCAGACCACCGATGACACCGCCGAGGGCGAGGGCCTGCATCTTGTACGCGAACACGTTCTTGCCCAGCGAGCGGACCGCGTCCTCGTCCTCACGGATCGAGCGGAGCACCCGGCCCCACGGGCTGCGCATCAGTGCCCACACGAGCAGACAGCACAGCGCGACCAGGATCCAGCCGACGGTCAGCGACCACAGGTCGTTGCGCCCGAAGGCGACGACGCCGAGGTCGACGCCCCCGTTGTAGGGGTTGGCGTCCTGGAACGGCTGGGCGTAGCCGGTCAGCCCGTTGGAACCACCGAAAAAGTCCTTCGTCTCGACCGAGCCGAAGACGAAGCGCAGCACCTCGGCCGAGGCGATCGTGACGATCGCCAGATAGTCGGCACGCAACCGCAGCGTCGGCAGACCAAGGATCACGGCCAGCACGATCGGTGCCACCACCGCCATGATCACGCCGACGAAGAACGGCGCCTCGAAGGTGACCACTGCGACTGCCAGACCGTAGGCCCCGGCGGCGACGAACCCGGCCTGACCGAAGTTGAGCAGCCCGGTGTAGCCGAAGTGGATGTTGAGGCCGATGGCGGCCAGGGCGAAGACGATCGCCTGGGGGCCCAGCGCCTGCTGCAGTCCGGAACGGAGAATCTCTAGAATATCCATTGTCTCTCCTACCCGAGCCGCTCTTTGCGACCCAGGATGCCCTGGGGCCGCACCAGCAGGATCACGATCATGATCAGCAGCGGGCCGACCTCCTTGATAGAGGTGGGTACGCCGAACATCGGCCCGAGCTCGTAGACGAGCCCGATCACCAGCGACCCGACCAGCGCGCCCCATACCGTCCCCAGGCCACCGAGGGTGACCGCGGCGAGGACGACGAGCAGGATGCGCATACCCATGAAGGTGTTGATCTCGGAGGCTCGCAACGCGTAGAGCACGCCCGACAAGGCGGTCAGCGCGCCACCGATCACCCATGCGTAGGTGATGACGCTGTCGACCCGCAGACCCGAGGAAGCGGCCAGGGCCGGGTTGTCGGAGACCGCGCGCATCGCCTTGCCCATCCGGCTCTTGGAGAGCCACACGCACACCGCGACGATCGTGATGACGGAGATCACGACGATGACGGCCTCACGCTCGGCCATGGCGAAACCGAGGTAGTACCAGTGCTGTTCACGCACCTGCTGGGTGTACTGCGAGAACGCCCGTGTCGAGGAGCTGAAGAAGTACTGGAACAGGTAGCGAAGGAAGATCGAGAGACCGATCGAGACGATCATCATCGCGATCAGCCCGGTACCGCGGTGTCGAAGGGGGGCCCACACCACCTTGTCCTGCAGGTATCCGCCGACGCCGCCGAGAATGACCGCGACGATGCCGGCCAGGATCACCGAGACCGTGGCCAGGCCGCCGGTCTTGAAGATCTGGTCGAAGGTCCAGGCCATCACCGCTCCGAAGGTGATCAACTCACCTTGGGCGAAGTTGGACAGTCCGGTCGTGCCGAAGACCAGGTTGAACCCGAGTCCGGCCAAAGCCAGCACCAGGGCGAACAGGATCCCCGCCCGCAGGTTCTTGGCGAGATCTCTGGTGAAGCTGGACTGCTCCCCGGCAGTCACCCCGATCGGGAAGATCGCCCGGTTGTTGGGCCCCTGGAAGCGTACCTGGACGGTTGCCTCGTCCTTGGTGTTCTCGTCGAGCACGGTCCCTGAGGGGAGCGTCTTCTCGTCGAGGGTCACGACGTACTCGCCGAGCTCCTCGACGACGATGGTCGCGACGCCCTGGGCGTCGGTGACGCCCTCACCGGCCTTCTTGCCGTCCTTGGTGACCTCGAGGGTCACGCCCGGGACGGGTTTCGGATTGCCTTCGGCATCCTTGTTGGCCTGGTCCTGAAGCGTCACCTGGATCGCGGTGGCGTCCGGCGGTGGGGTCTCGGTTGCCTGTGCGGCACCCGGGGTCCCTACCAACAGCACCATCAGCGCACCGATGAGCGCGACCAGGACTCTGTAGAGCCGCTTGCGCACGTGGGTACTCCTGCCTATGTGTCCTGAAGGCGGATCCTGACACCAGGTGGGGGTACTGGTCGGCCGGATCCGCCGGGGCAGTCTAGGCAGACTTTGGACAGGAAGGACACGGAGCCGGCAGGTCGGCGAAGACCGCAACCGATCTGTGATGTGTCGTTTACACGACTCCTTTACCCAGCCTTTACCCAGCCGCGGACGGTAGGTCAGGTCTGGGGGCCGCTGATGCCGTGCTCGATGACGCCGTCGGCGACCTGCCGCATCGAGAGTCGCAGGTCCATCGCGGTCTTCTGGATCCACCGGAACGCGTCGGGCTCGCTCAGCGTGAGCCCCTCCTGCAGGATGCCCTTGGCCCGGTCGACCGCCTTGCGGGTCTCCAGCCGCTCGGTCAGACCGGCGACCTCCTTCTCGAGCTGGGCGAGCTCCTGGAAGCGGCTCACCGCCAGCTCGATCGCGGGGACCAGGTCGGTGATGTTGAACGGCTTGACGAGGTAGGCCATCGCGCCGGCGTCGCGCGCCCGCTCCACGAGCTCACGCTGCGAGAACGCGGTCAGCATCACCACCGGCGCGATCCGGTCACGCGCGATCGCCTCGGCCGCCGCGATCCCGTCGAGCACCGGCATCTTCACGTCGAGGATCACCAGGTCGGGCCTGTGCTCGGTGGCGAGCTCGATCGCGACCTTGCCGTCGCCCGCCTCGCCGACGACGTCATAGCCCTCTTCGGTCAGCATCTCCTTGAGGTCCATCCTGATCAGGACCTCGTCCTCTGCGACGACGACCGTGCGTCGCTCGTGGGTCTTCGGCGTGCTGCTGAGGCTGATCTCCGTCACGAGCACAGACTAGGCCATGAACGGCACGTCCCGGTTCAGTGATCCCGCCGTCGGTCCGGTAAGTTTGATCACTGCCGGGCCCGTTCGCGGGCCGAGGAGCCCCGGTACTCCAACGGCAGAGAGGGCGGTCTCAAACACCGTATAGTGTCGGTTCGAATCCGACTCGGGGCACTCAAAGACGCGAGGCCGTGGAGTTGCGTACGCATCTGATGCGACACAGTTCCACGGCCTCTGACGTTCTAGTGGCGCAGAGGCTCAGGCCTTCCGCTCGTAAGCCGGCGCGACCTCGTTGATCGCGTCGCCGATGCGGTGGATGCGCAGGGCGTTGGTGGAGCCGGGGATCCCGGGAGGCGAGCCGGCGATGATGACGACGAGGTCGCCCTCCTCGACACGGCCGATCTTGAGGAGGTTCTCGTCGACCTGGCGGACCATCTCGTCGGTGTGCTCGACCTCGTCGGTGCGGAAGGTCTCGGTGCCCCAGCTGAGCGCGAGCTGGCTGCGTACGGAGTCCAAGGGGGTGAAGGCGAGCAGCGGGATCCCGCCACGCAGCCGGGAGAGCCGACGGGCCGAGTCACCCGAGGTGGTGAAGGCGACCAGGTATTTCGCGCCGACACGGTCGGCGACCTCGGCGGCGGCCTTGGCGATGACCCCCGAGCGGGTGTGCGGGTCCCAGTCGATCCGGCTCAGCACGGCGGCTCCGCTCCCGCCCGGGGAGAGGGCGTGGCGCTCGGTGGCGGCGATGATGCGGGCCATCGTCTCCACGGTGTGGATCGGGTAGTCCCCCACGCTCGTCTCGGCGGAGAGCATCACCGCATCGGCGCCGTCGAGGACCGCGTTGGCGACGTCGTTGGCCTCCGCGCGGGTCGGCGCCGGGTTGGAGATCATCGAGTCGAGCATCTGGGTGGCGACGATGACCGGCTTGGCGTTGAGGCGGGCCAGCTCGATGATCCGCTTCTGCAGGAACGGCACCTCCTCCAGCGGGCACTCCACACCGAGGTCACCACGGGCGACCATGAACATGTCGAAGGCGGCGATGACCTCATCGAGGTTCTCGATCGCCTGCGGCTTCTCGATCTTGGCGATGACCGGGACGACACGCCCCTCCTCGTCCATGATCTTGCGTACGTCCTCATAGTCCTGCGCGTTGCGCACGAAGCTGAGCGCGATCATGTCCACGCCGAGCTCGAGCGCGAAACGCAGGTCGGCCTCGTCCTTCTCGGACAGAGCCGGCACGGAGACGGCGACACCGGGCAGGTTGATGCCCTTGTTGTTCGACACCGGCCCGCCGACCAGTACCTCGGTGTGGACCTCGGTGTCCTCGACCGCGGTGACCCGCAGGCGCAGCTTGCCGTCGTCGATCAGGATCGGGTCGCCGACCTTCACATCTCCGGGAAGGCCCTTGTACGTCGTCCCGCAGACCTTGTCGTCACCGGAGACCTCACGCGTTGTGATCGTCCAGGCCTGACCGCGGTGCAGGGTCGCCGATCCCTCCTCGAAGCGCTCCAGACGGATCTTGGGCCCCTGCAGATCAGCGAAGATGCCCACGCTGTGCCCGCTCGCCGCGGCCGCGTCACGCACCAGCTCGTAGTTGCCGGAGTGGTCCTCGTGGGAACCATGGCTCATATTCATCCGAGCCACGTCCATGCCCGCGTAGACGAGCTCGCGGATGCGGCGCTCCGTCCCGACGGCCGGACCAAGGGTGCAGACGATCTTCGCTCTTCTCACGGGAGCCCAGACTACCCCTCTGGATCGTTCAAACCAGCACCGGCGGGCTGCCCTGAGATGGCCATTCATCGAGCATTCACCCAGGTCCGCCGGTCAGATGCCGCCTGCCCGCGCCACATCCTGCGTGATGTCCCCGGACGACTAGCCTCTCCCCCACAGCCCGGCAATGCACATGAGCGACAAACTCATCACCGCAAGTGTGTAGAGACTTCGTCGGATCCGTGCTGGACGGACATGGCCGTCTCCTCGATCCTCGACGGTGAACGGCTCCGGGTTCCCGCGACCGACGGCCGAGAGACAACCGGCCCGGCACCCCCGATGTGGAGGTGCCGGGCCAGTCATCGGCACGCCGTTGTGCCTCGAGGTGTCAGCCTCAGACCATCAGCTGCCGGTCCGTCGGGCGGATCGGCGCGGGCAGGTTGGTCGAGCCGGTGAGGAAGGTGTCGACAGCGGCCGCGGCGGCACGTCCCTCGGCGATCGCCCACACGATCAGCGACTGTCCGCGACCCGCGTCGCCGGCGACGTAGACGCCCGGGACGGAGGTGGCGAAGGAGTCGTCACGGGCGACGTTGCCGCGATCGTCGTACTCCACACCCAGCTGGGTCAGGAGGCCGTCCTTCTCCGGGCCGGTGAAGCCCATCGCCAGCAGCACGAGGTCGGCGGGGATCTCCTTCTCGGTCCCCTCCTTCTCGGTCAGCTTGCCGTCGATGAACTCGACCTCGACCAGTCGCAGCGCACGCACTCGGCCGTCCTCGGTGCCGAGGAACTCCTTGGTGGAGACGGCATAGGTCCGCTCGCCACCCTCCTCGTGCGCGGAGGCGACCCGGTAGGTCATCGGGTAGGTCGGCCACGGCTGGGCGTCGGGGCGCTCCTCCGGCGGTCGCGGCATGATCTCGAGCTGGGTGATCGACTCCGCGCCCTGGCGGATCGCGGTGCCGAGACAGTCGGCACCGGTGTCACCGCCGCCGATGATGACCACGTGCTTGCCCTCGGCCAGGATCTGGTCCGGGACGGCCTCGCCGATCGAGGCGCGGTTGGACTGCGGCAGGTATTCCATCGACTGGTGGATCCCGTCGAGCTCGCGCCCGGGGACCGGCAGCTCGCGACCGATGGTCGAGCCGTTGGCCAGCACGATCGCGTCGTAGCGGTCCTGGAGCTGGGCGCCGGTGATGTCGGATCCGGCGTCCACGCCCGGGCGGAAGACCGTGCCCTCGCGGCGCATCTGCGCCAGGCGCTGGTCGACCTGCGACTTCTCCATCTTGAACTCGGGGATGCCATAGCGCATCAGCCCGCCGATCTTGTCGGCACGCTCGTAGACCGCGACGGTGTGACCGCTGCGGGTGAGCTGCTGTGCCGCGGCCAGGCCCGCGGGCCCGGAGCCGATGACGGCGACCGCCTTGCCGGAGAGCCACTCGGGCGGCTGCGGCTTGACGTAGCCCGCGTCCCAGGCCTTGTCGATGATCGAGACCTCGATGTTCTTGATGGTCACCGCGGGCTGGTTGATGCCCAGGACGCAGGCGGTCTCGCACGGCGCCGGGCAGAGGCGACCGGTGAACTCGGGGAAGTTGTTGGTCGCGTGCAGACGCTCCGAGGCGCCCTCCCAGTCGTTGCGCCAGACCAGGTCGTTCCACTCGGGGATGATGTTGCCGAGCGGGCAGCCCTGGTGGCAGAACGGGATGCCGCAGTCCATGCAGCGCGAGGCCTGGGTGTTGATGATCGGCAGCAGGGTCCTGCCGACCTTGCCCGGGTAGACCTCGTGCCAGTCCTTGACCCGCTCATCGACGGGACGCCGGGTCGCGACCTCGCGCCCGTTCTTCAGAAAACCCTTGGGGTCAGCCATGGAGGACCTCCATAATTCGCTGCGCGGCCTCGTCCTCGTCGAGACCCTCCTCGAGGGCCTCCTCCTGGGCTTCGAGCACGCGCTTGTAGTCACTGGGCATGACCTGCGTGAAGCGGGTCAGTGAGTTGGGCCAGTCGGCCAGGAGCGCCTCGGCCACGGCCGAGCCGGTCTCCTCGAGGTGGTCGCGGACGAGCTGCTCGAGCTCGGCGGCGTACTTCTCCTCGACCGGGGTGGCGTCGTCGAGCTCGCTGTTGAGGCGCTGCTCCTCGAAGTCGAGGACCCAGGCGACCCCACCGGACATGCCGGCCGCGAAGTTGCGTCCGGTCGGACCGAGGACGACGACACGACCACCGGTCATGTATTCGCAGCCGTGGTCGCCGACGCCTTCGGTGACGATGGTGGCGCCCGAGTTGCGGACCGCGGCCCGCTCCCCGACACCACCACGGATGTGGATCCGTCCGCTGGTGGCGCCGTAGGCCAGCGTGTTGCCGGCGATGATGTGCTCCTCGGCCCTGAACCCGGCCGTACGCTCCGGGCGGATGACCAGCCGGCCACCGGAGAGGCCCTTGCCGACGTAGTCGTTGGCGTCACCTTCCAGGCGCAGGGTCAGACCGCTCGGGACGAAGGCGCCGAAGGACTGGCCCGCGGAGCCGGTGAAGGTGATGTCGATCGTGCCCTCGGGCAGGCCCTCACCTCGGTAGCGCTTGGTGATCTCGTGGCCGAGGATCGTGCCGACGGTGCGGTTGACGTTGCGGATCGCGAGCTGGGCGCGCACCGGCTCCCCGCGCTCGAGCGCGGGTGCGGCGAGCGGCAGCAGCTCGTTGACGTCCAGGGACTTCTCCAGGCCGTGGTCCTGCACCTTGGTGTTGTAGAGGTCCTGGTCGGCGAACTGCTGCGGCGACTCGACGCGGGCGAAGATCGGCGACAGGTCGAGTCCGGATGCCTTCCAGTGGTCGATCGCCTCGCGGGCGTCGAGCGCCTCGGCGTGTCCGACCGCCTCGTCGATGCTGCGGAACCCGAGCTCGGCCAGGAGCTCGCGGACCTCCTCGGCGACGTAGCGCATGAAGTTGACGACGTACTCCGCCTTGCCGGTGAACCGCTCGCGCAGGACCGGGTTCTGGGTGGCGACGCCGACCGGGCAGGTGTCCAGGTGGCACACCCGCATCATCACGCAGCCGGAGACGACCAGCGGCGCGGTCGCGAACCCGAACTCCTCGGCACCGAGCAGCGCCGCGATGATCACGTCGCGCCCGGTCTTGAGCTGACCGTCGGTCTGCACCACGATCCGGTCGCGCAGGCCGTTGAGGAGCAGCGTCTGCTGCGCCTCGGCGAGACCAAGCTCCCAGGGACCGCCGGCGTGCTTGAGGCTGGTGAGCGGGGAGGCGCCGGTGCCACCGTCGTGACCGGAGATCAGGACCACGTCGGCGTGTGCCTTGGAGACACCGGCGGCGACGGTGCCGACACCGACCTCGGCCACGAGCTTGACGTGGACGCGAGCGCTCGGGTTGGCGTTCTTGAGGTCGTGGATCAGCTGGGCGAGATCCTCGATCGAGTAGATGTCGTGGTGCGGCGGCGGAGAGATGAGGCCCACGCCCGGCGTCGAGTGACGCGTCTTGGCCACCCAGGGGTAGACCTTGTGCCCGGGCAGCTGGCCGCCCTCACCGGGCTTGGCGCCCTGAGCCATCTTGATCTGGATGTCGTCGGCGTTGGTCAGGTATTCGCTCGTCACACCGAAGCGTCCCGAGGCCACCTGCTTGATCGACGAGCGACGCTTCGGGTCGTAGAGACGATCCGGGTCCTCGCCACCCTCACCGGTGTTGGACTTGCCGCCGAGGATGTTCATCGCGACGGCGAGCGTCTCGTGAGCCTCCTTGGAGATCGAGCCGTAGGACATCGCGCCGGTCGAGAACCGCTTGACGATCTCCTCGACGGGCTCGACATCGTCGATCGGGACCGGCTGACGGCCGAGGTCCGCGGCGCTCTTGAGGTTGAAGAGACCGCGCAGCGTCATCAGCCGCTCGGACTGCTCGTTGACCCGGTCGGTGTACTGCTTGAAGACGTCGTAGCGGCCGGTACGGGTCGCGTGCTGGAGCCGGAAGACCGTCTCCGGGTCGAACAGGTGGGGCTCACCCTCACGCCGCCACTGGTATTCGCCGCCGATGGGCAGCGCGCGGTGGGCGTTGGCGACTCCGTCGCGCGGGTACGCCGTGGCGTGCCGCCTCGCGACCTCCTCGGCGATCACGTCGAGGCCGATGCCGCCGAGCTTGGAGGTGGTGCCGGTGAAGTAGCGGTCCACGACCTCCTTGGACAGGCCGACGGCCTCGAAGATCTGGGCGCCGGTGTAGGAGGCGACCGTGGAGACGCCGATCTTCGACATCACCTTGAGGACGCCCTTGCCGAGCGCCTTGATCGTGTTGGCCATCGCCTTGTCGGCATCGGCCTTCACGTAGTAGCCCTCGAAGGCGAGGTCCTCCACGGACTCGACCGCCAGGTAGGGGTTGACCGCGGAGGCGCCGTAGCCGATCAGCAGAGCGACGTGGTGGACCTCGCGTACGTCCCCGGCCTCGACCAGCAGGCCGACCTGCGAGCGGGTGCGCTCACGGACCAGGTGGTGGTGGACGGCGCCGGTGAGCAGCAGCGACGGGATGGGGGCCATCTCCTGGGTGGAGTGGCGGTCGGAGAGCACGATGATCCGCGCGCCGTCCTCGATGGCCCGGGAGACCTCGGCGGAGATCTCGTCCAGACGCGTCTGCAGCGCCTCGGCACCGCCGTCGACCTCGTACAGGCCCCGCACGATGTGAACCGCGAAGCCCGGCATGTCGCCGTCGCGGTTGATGTGACGGATCTTGGCCAGGTCGTCGTTGGAGATGACCGGGAACGGCAGCACGATCTGGCGGCACGAGGCCGGACCGGGACGAAGCAGGTTGGACTCGGCGCCGATGGTGCCGTTGAGGCTGGTGACGAGCTCCTCGCGGATCGCGTCCAGCGGCGGGTTGGTGACCTGCGCGAAGAGCTGGGCGAAGTAGTCGAACAGCATCCGGGGCTTGTCGCTCAGCGCCGCGATCGGGCTGTCGGTGCCCATCGACCCGATCGTCTCGGCGCCGGTGTTGGCCATCGGCGCGAGCAGGATCCGCAGCTCCTCCTCGGTGTAGCCGAAGACCTGCTGGCGGCGGGTCACGCTCGCGTGGGTGTGGATGATGTGCTCGCGCTCGGGGATGTCCTCGAGGCGTACGAGACCGGCGTGGAGCCACTCGTCGTAGGGGTGCTCGGCGGCGAGCTCGGACTTGATCTCGTCGTCCTCGATGATGCGGTGCTCGGCGGTGTCGACGAGGAACATCTTGCCCGGCTGGACGCGACCCTTGCGGACCACGGTGGCGGGGTCGATGTCATCGAGCACGCCGGCCTCGGAGCCGAGCACGACCAGGCCGTCCTCGGTCACCCAGTAGCGGCTCGGGCGCAGCCCGTTGCGGTCCAGGACCGCGCCGATCTGGGTGCCGTCGGTGAAGACGACCGACGCCGGACCGTCCCAGGGCTCCATGAGCGTGGAGTGGAACTCGTAGAACGCCTTGCGGGCCGCGTCCATCTCCTCGTGCTTCTCCCACGCCTCGGGGATCATCATCAACATGGCGTGGGGAAGGCTGCGGCCGGAGAGGTGGAGCAGCTCGAGCACCTCGTCGAACGAGGCCGAGTCGGAGGCCCCCTCGGTGCAGATCGGGAAGAGCCGCTCCAGGTCGCCCGGGATCACGTCGGACTCGAGCAGCGCCTCGCGCGCCTTCATCCAGTTGCGGTTGCCCATGACGGTGTTGATCTCGCCGTTGTGGGCGATGAACCGGAACGGGTGGCTCAGCGGCCAGCTCGGGAAGGTGTTGGTCGAGAACCGGCTGTGGACGACCGCGACCGCGGAAGCGACCCGCTCGTCGACCAGGTCGGGGAACACGTCGGCCAGCTGGGGCGTGGTGAGCATGCCCTTGTAGACGATGGTGCGGCTGGAGAGCGAGGGGAAGTAGACATCGGTCTCCTTCTCCGCCCGCTTGCGCAGACAGAAGGCGAGACGCTCCAGGGCCAGGCCGGTCACGCGCTGCTTGCCGCCCGCGACGAAGAGCTGGCGGAAGGTCGGCATGACCGCCTTGGCGGTGGCGCCGAGGGAGTCAGGGTTGACCGGGACCTCGCGCCAGCCGAGGACCTCGAGGCCCTCCTCGGTCGCGATCTCCTCGACGAGCTTCACGCTGCGATCGACCTGGTCGGCCTCGCCCGGGATGAAGGCGGTGCCGACGGCGTAGGCGCGCTCCGCGGGGAGGTCGAAGTCGACGACCTCACGCAGGAAGGCGTCGGGGACCTGGAGCAGGATCCCCGCTCCGTCACCAGAGTTGGTCTCGGCGCCGGCGGCGCCGCGGTGGTCGAGATTCACCAGGGCACGGATGCCCTGCTTCACGATGTCGTGGCTGGCTTCGCCGGTCAGCGTCGCGACCATGGCGACGCCGCAGGCGTCCTTCTCGAACCGAGGGTCGTAGAGGCCCTGGGGGGATGGATACGAGTGCTCGTACGGCACCGGGATCTCCCGTCTGTCCGGGCTCAGGTGCGCAACAACCGACGCAGCCCAATAGCCCCGGATTTTGACTCTGCTTCGAGTCGAGGTCCGGAGCGGGGGATGTCTGCGACAGGTGCGCGCGCCCTTGCGGGGATGAAACTGGCAATCTGCAGGGGACAGCGTTGGCCCGCGCGAGTGGGGCTAGGTTACCACTGAGTCACGGGTAGGTTCCGAACAAGGGTCCATCGCTGGACACCATCCCGTGAGCGGCGGCATTCCGCCCAATATCTGCGCCTGATCAGGCCTTGGTCGAGGATTCCTCGTCGGTGGCACCGTTGTCAGCGTCGTCGCCGTCAGGATCGTTCGAGGGGGCCTTGGCAGGATCGCTGTAGACCTCCTCCTCGACCTTACCCCGCCCGGTGAAGGTGGCATACGTCCACCACGCTGCGGCGAGCACGAAGAGAATGATCGACATCCACTCGCTCCAGCGCAGGCCGAGCACGTCGTGGAGCTGCACGTTGTCGATGCGCAGGGTCTCGATCATCCCGCGGCCCAGGCAGTAGGCCATGACGTACAGCGCCACCACGCGGCCGCCGCCCAGGCGCAGCTTCTTCTGCAGGTAGACGATGGCGAAGAAGGCGATGACGTCCCAGCAGAACTCGTAGAGGAACGTCGGGTGGAACGTGGTGCCGGCCGGGAACTGGCTGGGCCCCTCGGGGAAGCGCGAGGGGTCGATCTCCAGGGCCCAGGGCAGGTCGGTGGGCTCGCCGAAGAGCTCCTGGTTGAACCAGTTGCCCCAACGGCCGATGCCCATCGCCAGCAGGCAGGTCGGGGCGACGGTGTCCAGCAGCGGGGTGAACTTGATCCCCTTGACCTTGGCTCCGATGATCGCGCCCACGGCACCGAGCGCGATCGCACCCCACACCCCGAGCCCGCCACGCCAGATGTAGAGCGCCTCGATCGGGCTGCCGCCGTCACCGAAGTAAAGCTGCCAGTCGGTCATGACGTGGTAGATCCGGCCGCCGACCAGCCCGAAGGGCACCGCCCACAGGGCGATGTCCTGGATGTCGCCGGCACGGCCGCCGCGCGCCTGCCAGCGCCGCTCGGAGACCCAGACGGCGACGACGATGCCGAGGATGATCGCGAACGCGTAGCCGCGCAACGGGACCGGTCCGAGCCAGAGCACGCCTTCGGCCGGGCTGGGGATGGACATCGGGAGCATCATGCGGCGCTCTTTCTGATTGGCTCTGGCTCTGACTCGGGCTGGCTAGCTCTGACTGAGAAGGCGGGTGATGTCGTCGGCGAACTGCTTGGGCGAGGTGTTCATCGACCACACGACGCTGGCCCGTCCCTGGGAGACGGCGGAGACGTGAGTGTCGTGGACCCCGAGATCGTAGCCCCCGCTGGGTAGCCGGTCGGCCTCGCCTATGTAGAGCCGCATCGACTCGGCCAGGGTGACGATGTCCTTCAGGTCTCCGGTCAGGCCGATGAAGTCCTCGTCGTAACGGTCGAGATACTTCTCCAGCACCTTGGTCGTGTCGCGCGCCGGGTCGGTGGTCACGAAGACGACGTCGACCTTGTCCCGGTCCGCGTCGTCGAGACGGGTCAGCGCCGCGGTCAGGCTCGACATCACCAGCGGGCACTCGTCAGGGCACTGCGTGTAGCCATAGAAGACCAGCGTCAGCGGCTTGTCGGCGTCGGTGGCCAGGGAGTAGGGCTCGCCGTCGGTGTCGGTCAGCGCGGTGTCGGAGAGCTGGTAGGCGGTGTGCTCCTGCCCGTTCATCGCCGAGGCCGGCTTCTGACCGGTTCCGGCGGCACCGCAGCCGGCGAGGAGCCCGATGAGGGCGAGCAGAACGGGTAGAGCCAGGAACCTCAACGCGCACGGACTCCCGCGGCCAGGTCCTCGGTCAGGCTCGCCAGCGCCTTGAGCGCCGCGCCCTCGTCGGAGCGGTTGTCCAGCAGCGTACGAACGAAGGCGGAGCCGACGATGACGCCGTCGGCGTAGGCGGCCATCTCGGCCGCCTGGGCTCCGTTGCTGACCCCGAGACCGACGCCGACGGGCAGGTCGACCCCTGATGGGCTGAGCCTCTTCGTGCGGGCCACGAGCGGGGCGGCCAGGTCGGACGTCTTCGCCCGGGCACCGGTGACGCCCATGACCGCGGTGGCGTAGACGAACCCGCGGGACTGGGCCGTGGTCATCGCGATCCGCTCATCGGTGCTGCTCGGTGCGACCAGGAAGACCTTGTCGAGGTCGCGGGCGTCGGCCGCCTCGATCCACTCCGCCGCGAAGTCGGGGGTGATGTCGGGGGTGATCAGGCCCGCGCCGCCCGCGTCCTGCAGCTGTTGGGCGAAACGGTCGACACCGCGCCGCTCGATCGGGTTCCAGCTGGTCATCACCAGGGTCGGCACGCCCGTGGCGGCCACGGCCTCGACGACGCGGAACACGTCATCGACACGTACGCCGCCATCGAGTGCCTGCTGCACGGCATCTTGGATCGTGGGGCCGTCCATGACCGGGTCGGAGTAGGGCAGACCGATCTCGATGATGTCGCAACCGGCCTCCACCATCGTCGTCAGCGCCTCGATCGAGCCCTCGACCGTCGGGAAGCCCGCCGGGAGATAGCCGATCAGGGCGGCACGGTCCTCGGCCTTCGCCTTCGCGAACGCTACCGACGTACTCACTTCTGGTCTCCCTGCTTGCTGTCGCCAAGTCCGAAGTAGTCAATCGCCGTGCCCATGTCCTTGTCGCCACGACCGGACAGGTTGATCAGGATCGTGGCGCCCTCACCGTGGCGTTCCTTGATCTCGGGCGCGATCTTGATGGCGCCGGCGATCGCGTGGGCCGACTCGATCGCCGGGATGATGCCCTCCGAGCGCGAGAGCAGCGCGAAGGCCTCCATCGCCTCCTTGTCGGTGATCGAGGTGTAGGCGGCACGGCCGGACTTGGCCAGCCAGGCGTGCTGCGGGCCGACGCCCGGGTAGTCGAGCCCGGCGGAGATCGAGTGGGACTCGATGGTCTGGCCGTCCTCGTCCTGGAGCACATAGGTGCGGGCGCCGTGGAGTACGCCGGGGTCGTTGGCCTGGATGGTGGCGGCGTGACGGCCGGTCTCGAAGCCCTCTCCCCCGGCCTCGAAGCCGTGGATCTCGACGTCCTTGTCGTCCAGGAAAGCGGTGAAGAGGCCGATGGCGTTGGAGCCACCGCCGACCGCGGCGACGACGGCGTCCGGGAGGCCGCCGAACTGCTCGAGGGACTGCGCCCGGGCCTCGTCGCCGATGCCGCGCACGATGTCCCGGACCAGCGTCGGGAACGGGTGCGGCCCGGCGGCGGTGCCGAACAGGTAGGCGGTGTGGTCCACGCTCGCCACCCAGTCGCGCAGAGCCTCGTTGATCGCGTCCTTGAGGGTGCCGCTGCCCGACGGCACCGGGACGACCTCGGCGCCGAGCAGCCGCATCCGGGCCACGTTGAGCGCCTGGCGGTCGGTGTCGACCTTGCCCATGTAGACGGTGCAGTCCAGACCGAAGTAGGCCGCCGCGGTCGCGGAGGCCACCCCGTGCTGGCCGGCGCCGGTCTCGGCGATGACCCGGGTCTTGCCCATCCGCTTGGTCAGCAGCGCCTGGCCGAGGACGTTGCGGATCTTGTGGGCGCCGGTGTGATTGAGGTCCTCGCGCTTGAGGAGGACCCGTACGCCGAGCTGCTCGGAGAGGCGGGTCGCGTGGTAGAGCGGGCTCGGCAGGTTGGCGTAGTCGCGCAGGATCGCGTCGAACTCGGCCACGAACTCCGGGTCGGCCTTGGCCTTGGCCCAGGCGTCGTCGAGCTCGATGAGCGCCTTCATCAGGGCCTCGGGCATGAACCGGCCGCCGAACCCCTCGGCCTCGCCACCGAACCAGCCGAACTCGTCGGCGTCGTAGCTCGTCGTCTCGTTGATGTGCGTAGTCATGGCTGTATCTGCTCTCGGCCCTTGCCTTGGATTCCGGTGAACTCGGCGACCGTGCCTCGCGGGTCGCCATGCTTGACCAGCGCCTCACCGACCAGGACCGCCCGGGCCCCTTCGGTGACGTGGCGCTTGACGTCGGTGACGGTGAAGATGCCCGACTCGGCGACCTTCACCCGGTCCTCGGGGATGAGCGGGGCGAGCCGGCCGAAGACGTCCTGGTCGATCTCGAGGGTCTTCAGGTTGCGGGCGTTGACGCCGATCAGCTCGGCGCCGAGGTCGACCGCGCGGGCGACCTCGGGCTCGTCGTGGGTCTCGACCAGCACGGTCAGGCCCAGCTCGCGCGCGTACTCATAGAGGTCGCGCAACGTGTCGTCGTCCAGCGCGGCCACGATCAGCAGCGCCAGGTCGGCTCCGGCGGCGCGGGCCTCCAGCAGCTGGTACCGCTCGACGATGAAGTCCTTGCGCAGGATCGGGGTGTCGACGGCGGCCCGGACCGTACGAAGGTCGGCGAGGGAACCACCGAAGCGGCGTTCCTCGGTGAGCACCGAGATCGCGGCGGCGCCGCCGGCGGCGTACTTCGCGGCCAGCTCGGCCGGGTCGGGGATGTCGGCCAGGGCGCCCTTGGAGGGGCTCTTCCGCTTCACCTCGGCGATCACGCTGCTGCCGGTCGCACGCAGGTGCGGCATCGGGTCCCGAGGCGCGTCGACGTCGGCGAGGGCGGCCCGCAGATCCGCCTCGGACACGGCCGTCTGACGCTGCGCCAGGTCCTGACGTACGCCGTCGATGATCTTTTCGAGCACCGACATGTTTAAACCTCTCGTTTCCGGGTATGACCCACGTGCAAAGCCTCTCACCCGAACCGTGACACGCCCGATTTGGCGCCACAGTGCGGGCAGGAAAGGTTAAGTTTCTCCCATCTCACCCAACGCCTGACTTTGGAGGTCAGACACATGAGCTACGGAACACCCCCGCCGCCGCCGCAGTACGGTTCGCCGGCACCCGGTCAGCCCGGGCAGCCCGCGGGCAACAACAAGAAGGCGATCTGGGCACTGGTCCTAGGCATTCTCGGTTGCGTCTGCTGTGGTTTCTTCGCCGGTATCCCGGCGATCATCCTCGGCAAGATGGCCCAGAACGAGATCGACGCCTCGGCAGGTGCGCAGAGCGGGCGCGGCATGGCCACTGCCGGCTTCATCCTCGGCATCGTCGCCGTTGTCTTCGGCATCATCGGGCTCATCTTGAGCCTGACCGGCGCGCTGGACTTCAGCGGCAGCACCACCACCTACTGATCCTGGGCTGACTTCAGCCTCGGCATCGGTGCTGGCAAATCAGCGAGGCCCCCGGCAGATCTGCCGGGGGCCTCGCTGTCTCACAGGCTCAATGGGACTCGACGTTGAAGCCGAGCTTGGCGAGCACGATGAAGAGCAGGCCACCGACGACGGTGACGGCCACACCGACCCAGAAGACGAACCAGCTGATCGGGTCGAGCATCATGGCGACGCTGCCGATCAGGAAGCCGAGGAGACCGACCGCGACTGCGATCCAGGCTGCCGGGGTGTTGCCATGGCTGGCGGACATGCGATGACTCCTCTACGAGTTCTCTTAGCTGTTGCGAAGCCCGAAGCAACCAGATGGGCTTGGCTGCAGTGTATTCACTCATTCCCCTTTGTCGGGTCACGACCCTCGTCCAGGGACTTCCAGACGTCCAGCGTCGACTGTTCCTCCAGCGGCTTCTGCTCGGGTTTCGAGTCGGCCGGAGCGTCGTACTTTCGCCCCATCTCGGGCCACGAAGGCGCCAGACGTACGCCCGCGGCGGCCGCCGCGACGGTCACGACCGCACCGAGGAGCGCGAGATAGGGCCAGGGGGTGGTGGTGTGCTGGGTCTCGCCCCAGACGACCTCGGAGTCGATCGCTCTCCCGAGCGCGTCGATCCCGGCGTGGCCGAAGAAGGTGAAGATCACACCGATCCCGGCCAGGCCAGCGAGGGCGGCCACCAGGCGGCGTACGAGACCTCTGGTGACCAGGACGACGCCCCAGGCCGCGAGCGCGACCAGGGCCAGACCGGTGGTCGCCGGGGAGTCGTTCAGGTCGGCTGGCATCGGACCCGGCGCGGTGACCTTGACCCACTCGCTGGAGCCGGCCCAGGCGGCCAGAGCCGCGCCGGCGAGACCGGCGGTGATGGTCGGCCCGAACGTCCTCATCGAGTAGCACCGGACGAGATCAGCCCGGCGTCGAAGCAGGTGTGATCGCCGGTGTGGCAGGCCGGGCCCTCCTGATCGACCTTGAGCAGGATCGTGTCGCCGTCGCAGTCCAGGCGCACCTCCTTGACGTACTGCCGGTGGCCGGAGGTCTCCCCCTTGACCCAGTACTCCTGCCGGCTGCGGGACCAGTAGGTCGCCCGGCCCGTCGCGAGCGTGCGCGCCAGGGACTCGTCGTTCATGTAGCCGAGCATCAGCACCTCGCCCGTGTCGTGCTGCTGTACGACCGCGGGCACGAGCCCGTCGGGGTCGCGCTTGAGCCGATCGGCGATTTCGGGGGCCAGCCCCTCGCTGGGTCCAGTAGTCACCCCTCCAGTATCGCGCAAGGGGTCAGCTGCCCTGCTGGGCGACCCAGGAGGCGTGCAGGCGTGCGTAGATGGAGCCGTCCTGGGCCACCAGATCTGCGTGCGGGCCGCGCTGGGCGAGGCGACCGTCGTCTACGACGATCACCTCGTCGGCGGCCTCGGCGGTGGAGAGCCGGTGGGCGATGGTGACCGAGGTACGGCCGCTCATCAGGCGCTCCAGAGCGCGGTTGATCCGCATCTCCAGGCGCGGGTCGACGGCCGAGGTGGCCTCGTCGAGCACCAGCAGGTCCGGGTCGGCGAGCTGGGCGCGCAGCAGCGCCACCAGCTGCCGCTCGCCCGCGGAGAGCGACTCGCCGCGCTGACCGACGCGGGTGCGGACGCCGGCGGGAAGGCCGGCCAGCCAGTCACCGAGGCCGAGCACACGCGCCGCGTCCTCGATCTCGTCGTCGGTCGCGGACAGGCGGCCGTAGCGTACGTTCTCGGCGAGCGTGGAGTCGAAGAGGAAGCCCTCCTGCGGGACGAGCACGACGCTGGTGCGCAGCGAGGCGTTGCCGATCTCGCGTACGTCGACGCCGTCGAGACGAACCTGCCCGTGCGTGACGTCCATGACCCGGGTGAGCAGCTTGGCGATCGTCGACTTCCCCGAGCCGGTCTCGCCGACCACCGCTACCCGCCGTCCGGGCGCGATCTCGAAGGAGATGTCGTGGAGGACCGGCC
>NZ_JBOHDN010000305.1:0-19021 GCF_050699375.1 Nocardioides sp.
GCGGATAGACGATCCCGCACAGCAGGGTCGCGGCGATGAGGACGCGGATCCCGGCGAGCGAGTGGCGTAGCAGTGCGAAGAGATCTGACATGTTCACAGTCCTGGGATGAGGGAGATGACGAGGTCGAGCAGCTTGATCCCGACGAACGGCACGATCAGGCCACCGACGCCGTAGAGCAGCAGGTTGCGACGCAGCAGCGCCGAGGCCGAGGACGGCCGGTAGTCGACGCCACGCAGCGCCAACGGGATCAGCCCGATGATGATCAGGGCGTTGAAGACCACCGCGGAGACGATCGCCGACTCCGGCGAGGAGAGCCGCATGATGTTGAGGACGTCCAGCACGGGGAAGACCCCCACGAACATCGCCGGCAGGATCGCGAAGTACTTCGCGACGTCGTTGGCCACCGAGAAGGTGGTCAACGCGCCCCGGGTGATCAGCAGCTGCTTGCCGATCTCGACCACATCGATCAGCTTGGTCGGGTCGGAGTCGAGGTCGACCATGTTGCCGGCCTCCTTGGCAGCGGTCGTCCCGGTGTTCATCGCGACGCCGACGTCGGCCTGGGCGAGCGCGGGCGCGTCGTTGGTGCCGTCACCACACATCGCGACCATCCGCCCGCCACGCTGCTCGCGCCGGATCAGCGCGAGCTTGTCCTCCGGGGTCGCCTCGGCGAGGAAGTCGTCGACGCCAGCCTCCTTGGCGATGGCCGCGGCGGTGGCCGCGTTGTCGCCGGTGATCATCACCGTCTTGATGCCCATCGCGCGAAGCTCGTCGAACCGTTCGCGGATGCCGTCCTTGACCACGTCCTTGAGATGTACGACGCCCAGCACCCGTGCCGGGTCGCTGTTGCGGTGCTCGGCGACGACGAGCGGGGTGCCGCCGCTCTCGGCGATCTCGGCGACGATCACCGCGGTCTCCGGGGGCACCTGGCCGCCGTGCTCGTGGACCCAGGCCGTCACCGCGGAGGCGGCACCCTTGCGTACGTCCAGGCTGGGGCTGTCCAGACCGGACATCCTTGTCGTCGCCGAGAACTCGACCATCGTGGCCTCTTCCGGCCCGCCCATGGTCCGCCCGACGAGCGTGAGGATGCTCCGTCCTTCCGGGGTCTGGTCGGAGAGGCTGGCCAGGACCGCGGCGTTCTCGGCACCGGTCAGCGTGACCCCGGTGACCGGGATGACCTCGTACGCCTGCCGGTTGCCGTACGTGATCGTGCCGGTCTTGTCGAGCAGGAGCAGGTCGACGTCACCGGCCGCCTCTACGGCCCTTCCCGACATCGCCAGGACGTTGCGGCGTACGAGCCGGTCCATGCCGGCGATGCCGATGGCGCTCAGCAGCGCGCCGATGGTGGTCGGGATCAGGCAGACCAGCAGGGCGGTCAGGACGAGCCACGACTGGTGCGCGCCGGAGTAGTCGGCCAGGTAGTAGAGGCTCCCGCAGACGACCACGAAGACGACGGTCAGGCTGGTCAGGAGCACGTTGAGCGCGATCTCGTTCGGCGTACGCTGCCGCTCCGACCCCTCGACCAGGGCGATCATCCGGTCCACGAAGGAGTGCCCCGGGTCGGAGGTGATCCGGACGACGATCCGGTCCGAGAGGACCAGGGTGCCGCCCGTGACCGCTGACCGGTCGCCGCCGGACTCGCGGATCACCGGAGCCGACTCGCCGGTCACGGCTGACTCGTCGACGCTGGCGACCCCCTCGATGACGTCGCCGTCACCGGGGATCCGCTCACCGGCCTCGACCACGACGAGGTCGCCGGCTCGCAGGTCGGTCGAGGCGACGAGCTCCTCGGCGCCGCCCTCTCCGACAGCCCCACCGCGCAGGCGGCGCGCGGTGGTCTCGGTCTGCAGGGCACGCAGGCTGGCCGCCTGGGCCTTGCCGCGGCCCTCGGCGACCGACTCGGCCAGGGCACCGAAGACGACGGTGAGCCAGAGCCAGACGGTGACCAGCCAGCCCATCACGGACGGGTCGAGGATCGACATGACGGTCGTGGCGGCCGCACCGATCTCGACCACGAGCATGACCGGCGTGGTCACCAGCCTGCGGGGATCGAGCTTGCGCAGCGCGCTGGGAATCGCCTCGGCGACCTGCTTGGCGGTGAGCCCCGAGGACGCTGCCTCGACGTCGGTGTGGTGCTCGGTGTGTTCTTCAGGGGTACGTACGGAGGTCTGGGTCATGACAGGGACTCCACGATCGGGCCCAGCATGAGAGCCGGGACGAAGGTAAGGCCGACGACGACCAGCGCGACGCCGGTCAGCAGGCCGACGAACAGCGGGCGGTGGGTGGGCAGGGTGCCGGCGTTGCTCGGCAGCCGGTTGGCGCTCGCGAACCGGCCGGCCAGGGCGAGCACGAAGATCATCGGCACGAACCGGCCCAGCAGCATCAGCATCCCGAGCAAGGTGTTCCAGAACGGGGTTCCGGAGGTGATCCCGGCGAAGGCCGAGCCGTTGTTGTTCGAGGCGCTCGTGACGGCGTACAGCGCCTCGGAGAAGCCGTGCGGGCCGTCGGCCGAGAGGCCGGCCAGCCCCGCCGGAGCGGTGAGCGCGATCGCCGCGCCGACGAGCACCAGGATCGGCGTGGTCAGGATGTAGACCGCGACGAGCACCATCTCGTCACGGCTGATCTTCTTGCCGAGGTACTCAGGCGTACGTCCCACCATCAGGCCGCACAGGAAGACCGTGACCACGGCGAGCATGAGCATGCCGTAGAGACCGGAGCCGACGCCGCCGGGCGCGATCTCGCCGAGCATCATCCCGAACAGCGCGACGCCGCCACCGGGTGCCGTCAGGCTCTCGTGCATCCCGTTGACGGCACCGGTCGAGGTGCCGGTGGTGGCGGCGGCGAAGAGCGCTGTGGCGGCCTCGCCGAAGCGGGTCTCCTTGCCCTCCATCGCGGCCCCGGCCAGCTGCGGGGCGGTGCCCGGACCGGCCATCTCCGCCCAGGTCAGCAGGGTGATGCCGACGGTGAGGAGGGTGCCCATCGTGGCCACCACCGCGCCGCCTTGACGCTTGTCCTTGACGATCAGGCCGAAGACCCAGGCCATCGAGAACGGCAGCACGAGGATCGCCCAGATCTCGAGCAGGTTGGTGAACGGGTTGGGGTTCTCGAAGGGGTGGGCGGAGTTGACGTTGTAGAACCCGCCGCCGTTGGTGCCGAGCTCCTTGATCGCCTCCTGGCTGGCCACGGGGCCGCCGGTCAGGGGCTGGGTGCCGCCGGTCAGCGTGGTCATCTCGTGCACGGCGTGCAGGTTCTGCACCGCCCCGGCCGCGACCAGCACGATCGCTACCACGAACGCCGCCGGCAGGAGGACCCGAACCGTCGTACGCACCAGATCGACCCAGAAGTTGCCGATCCTTCCCTGGTTGCGGGCGCGGGCGAGCCCGCGCGCGAAAGCTGCGGCGACGGAGAGACCGACCGCGGCGGAGACGAAGTTCTGCACCGCGAGCCCGGACATCTGGATCAGGTGGCCGGCGGCCGCCTCGCCGGAGTACCACTGCCAGTTGGTGTTGGTCACGAACGAGACGGCCGTGTTCCAGGCGCCGGCGCTGGGCAGGGGGTCGAACCCGCCGTCCAGCGGCAGCCACTGCTGCAGCCGGCCGAAGGCGAAGAGGAACAGGATCCCGACCAGCGAGAAGCCCAGCGCCGACATCGCGTACGAGCGCCAGTGCTGGTCGGCCTCGGCGTCGACCTTGAGGACCTTGAAGGCCACCTTCTCGGCGCGTAGGTGCCTGGGGCTGGTGTAGATGTGGGCGAGGTAGCGGCCCAGGAGCGGCACGCCGAGCGCGAGCGCGGCCACCAGAGCCAGGATCTGCAGCACGGCTGCGACCGTGGCGCTCATCGGGCAGCTCCGGAGATCGGGCCGTCGTGGGAGACGCTCGCGCTCGCGGGCTCAGCGGCGGCGACGCCAGGAGCTGCGGGGGCGATGCCGGCGTCGACGCGTTCGTCGGCCACGCCCAACCGGCCGTCGATCAGACCGACCAGCAGGGCGAGCCCGGCGAAGCCCGCGAGCGTGAGGAGGACATAGATGAGATCTGACACGCCTCCATTCCAGACCCGGATCCGGGCCTGACGGCCGACCTTGACGGTTCCCTTACGCCGGCAGGGACGGCATTGACGGCTCCTTGACCGGGTAGCCCGCGCGGAGGTCGTGCCCCGTTGACACGAAGGCTCAGGAAACGCTGACAAAGGTCCCAATTGCTCGACAACCGACGCAAGCGCTGGGAGGCTACTGGCCTCAAGCAGAACATTCGAGCATCACAGTGATCACGGAGGACGCATGCGGGCAGTTCAGCGGGCCATCGTCGCGATCGGGATGGTGCTCGTCGCCGCCGTCGCGTTCGCTCTGCTTCTCGGGGGCCCTCGCTCGACCGGACCGGACACGGCCGACTCTCCGCAGCAGGCCGACACTGCCCAGAAGCCACCCGCCCCGGACGGACCTCCCGAGCCGGTCGACGCCGCCAAGGACACCTCGGTGGGCACGCTGCGACCCTCGTCCGACGCCTCGCTCGATGGCCAGATGGTCTCGCGCGACCTGATCGCGCCCCCTGAGGCCGATGGCGCCCAGGATTCCGCCGATCGCACACCACCGAAGGCGCCGAAGGCTCGCGCCGAGCAGCCGGCCTCCGGGCACCTCGCCGCCGCACGCGAGCGGAACGGCGGCACGTCCCAGGACGGCTGGCGCTGGGAGGGTCGCGAGCCCGAGTGGGGCGACTGGGAGGACTGGGCCGACTGGGCCGAGCGCAACCGCCCCGACGGCGACCGTGATCGAGACCGTGAAGGCGACCGTGAAGGTCACGACGACTACGACTGGCGCGACTAGGAGATCGCGATCTCTGAGCGCCCTTGCTAGACGACGCTCTCGACGGCCGCGCGCACCTGCGGGCTGGGCTCGACGGACTTCCCGGTCTCGAGGTCGTAGAAGACCAGCGTGACCTGTCCGCGGGCGAGCCGGGTCTCACCGTCGGCGATCTCTGACTCGATCGTCATCGACTTGGTCCCCAGCCGGGAGACGTAGCTCCACACGTCGTACGGCTGCGAGCGGGCGAGGACCGGCGCCTGGTAGGTGACGTCGGTCTGGGCGACCACGACGGCCGGCCAGGTCTCGATCCCGTGGTGCGAACGCAGCCGCTGCATCAGCGCCACCCGCGACTCCTGGAAGTACTCGAAGTACTTCACGTTGTTCACGTGCCCGTAGGCGTCGACGTCGGAGAAACGCACGTAGAGCGGGAAGTGCCCGCGCTCGAGCCGCTTGGTGTCACCGAAGGCGAGCGGCTTCGACGGGACCCCGGACGGGTAGAGCTCGAGGTAGGGCTCGAGGTTGGCCTTCTCCTCCGGCTTGAGCCGGCGCGGCGACTCGGTGGCGAAGACGTACGGCGCCAGGACCGTGCTGGCCCGCACGAAGACCTTGCGGCTGCCGTCCGGGTTCTCCCGGAAGATCTCGTACGCCATCGTGAAGCTCGCCGCCCGGATCTCGGTCACCCACGACTCGACGTAGACGGGCTTGAAGTCGAACAGCAAGGGAGCGACGTACGTGACCTGGTGGCTGGCCACCACGACACCCTCGGCGAGGCCCTGGGTCTGAGGGCTGCGGGCGTGGGTGCGCATCATGTCGACGCGCGCCTCTTGGAGGTAGTCGACGTAGACAACATTGTTGACGTGGCCCAGCATGTCGAGGTCGGCCCATCGCATGGGGCATTCGTAGAGGTGGCGCACGCGGCCGATCCTTCCAGATGTCGTTGGGCACTGGGCCTGGTCTCACAGCCGAGTCCGGGCGAGTATGGTGTCGAACACATCGTTTTCTACTCACCAGTAACCGGGAGTCTTCATGCCTGAGGCAGTCATCGTCGCCGCCGCCCGTACCCCGATCGGGCGAGCCAACAAGGGATCTCTGAAGGACTTCCGTCCCGACGACCTCGCCGCTCTCATCACCAAGGAAGCCGTCGGCAAGGTCGCGGGCCTCGACCCCAACGACATCGACGACCTGCTGCTGGGCTGCGGCCTGCCGGGCGGAGAGTCCGGCAACAACATGGGCCGCGTGGTCTCCGTGCTGAACGGCTGGGACAAGGTGCCCGGCGCGACCATCACCCGCTACTGCTCCTCCTCTGTGCAGACCTCGCGGATGGCGCTGCACGCGATCAAGGCCGGCGAGGCCGACATCATCGTCTCCGCCGGTGTCGAGACCGTGTCCCGCTTCGTCAAGGGCACCTCGGACCACCTGCCCGACACCGTCAACCACCTCTTCGACGACGCTCAGACGCGGACGACCGCGACGGCTGGGTCGAACGAGAAGTGGCACGACCCGCGCGAGAACGGGCTGCTGCCCGACGTCTACATCGCCATGGGCCAGACCGCGGAGAACCTCGCGACGTCGCGCGGCATCACGCGGGCGGAGATGGACGAGTTCGGCGTACGTTCGCAGAACCTCGCCGAGAAGGCCATCGCCGACGGCTTCTGGGCCCGCGAGATCACCCCGGTCACCACCCCGTCCGGCGACGTGGTCTCGGCCGACGACGGCCCCCGCGCCGGCGTGACCCTCGAGGGCGTCTCCGGGATGAAGCCGGTCTTCCGCGAGGACGGCACGGTCACCGCCGCCAACTGCTGCGCGCTCAACGACGGCGCTGCCGCGGTCGTGGTCATGTCCGACACCAAGGCCGCCGAGCTCGGCGCCAAGCCGCTGGCCCGGATCGTGTCCACAGGTGTCTCCGGCCTCTCCCCCGAGATCATGGGCCTCGGCCCGGTCGAGGCGACCAGGAACGCACTGAAGTACGCCGGCATGTCGATCGGCGACATCGACCTGGTCGAGATCAACGAGGCCTTCGCGGCTCAGGTGATCCCGTCCTACCAGGACCTCGGCATCGACCTCGACCGCCTCAACATCAACGGCGGCGCCATCGCCGTCGGTCACCCCTTCGGCATGACCGGTGCTCGCCTGCAGAACACCATGCTCAACAGCCTCGACTGGCACGACAGGACCACCGGTCTGATCACCATGTGCGTCGGTGGCGGCCAGGGCATGGCGATGATCCTCGAGCGCATCTGATCCACCCAGCACATCCCGAGCGGAGCCCGCGCGTCACAGACGCGCGGGCTCCTGCGTCTCCAGGGGACGGATGCCGTTCACGGCCGGGGTGATCCGGCGCTCGAGCCGCATCGCACCGGCGGCGATCCCGACAGAGCCGACCACCATCAGCGCGATGAACACCGTCGACTGATGGTGCTCGAGCAGGAATCCGGCCAGGACCGGGCCGATGATCGCCCCGGTCTGGAACGAGGCCGAGTTGATCGCGTTGTAGCGCCCGCGCAGGTGGTCGGGAGCCATGTCGTTGGTCAGGGCCGGGAAGGCGGACTGCATCAGCGTCTCGCCGAGCGCGAAGAAGAGCCCCTGGAACGCGACCACGCCGACGATCGCCGCGACCGATCCCGGGACCAGGCCGGTGGCGCCGAACACCGTCCAGGCGAAGGCCCAGGTCACCGCGGTGGCGATCAGCACCCGCGTACGCCGCTTTCCGCTGACCCGGTTCATCACCCAGAACTGGGCGAGCACGATCACCGCGCAGTTCACCACGAACGCGAACCCGATGACCCGGGTGGAGACCTCGGCGATCTGGCGCGAGTAGGCCGGGAACCCGCTCTCGATCTGGCCGTAGCCCAGCGTCGAGAGCAGCACCCCGATCACCACCAGCCAGACGACCTCGGGGCGACGCAGGATCGTGGCGTACGACGCGGTCGCGTGCGGCTCGTCAGCGGCCGGTCGCGCGGCCCGACCGTGCAGATGACGCAGCGGGCCGAGCAGGACGAGCGCCGGGACCGTGAAGGTGGCGGCGTTGGCCAAGAAGGCGTAGGTGAACGTCTCGGGCCGGGTCACGTCGATGAAGAGACCACCGATGACACCACCGACGCCGATGCCGAGGTTGATCAGGGCGAAGTTGACCCCGTAGTAACGCTGACGCAGATCACCCTGGACCACGGTTGCCACCAAGGCGTTGGCGGCCGGCCAGGACACTCCGGCCTGGACACCCAGGAGGCACAGCGCCGCGCCGGCCAGCACCGGCGTGGTGGCGAAGGCGAGCATGACATCGCCCGCGATCGCGCAGACCAGGCCGCCGAGGATGACCGGGCGAGCTCCGTACCTGTCGATCAGTGATCCCGCGGGCCCGGTCACCACGAAGCCGACGATGGCGATCAGGCCCATCAGGGTGCCGGCGAGGCCGAGGGCGAAGCCGCGTACCTCATGTAGGTAGATGATCGTGAACGGCAACGTCATGCCGCGACCCAGGAGCTGGATCGCGACCGTCGCCAGGAGCCAACGGCCTTCCCGCGGCAGTGCGGCTATGAAGTCACGAAGACCGAGAGCGGGGGGAGTCGACACGACCCAATCTTCGCCTTGACCACCGGACCCTGGCGAATGGTTTCCCGCGGCGCCTCCATCGTTGGATGGGTGCCAGTGCGCGCAATGCCTCGCGGGCACGGCTAACGTAACTCCCGTGGGGGATCAGACTCGGTGGTTGAACGAGGAGCAGCAACGCTCCTGGCGTGCGCTGATGATGGGGATGACCCTGCTCAACGACCGCCTGGACGCTGACCTACGCGCCGGCTTCGACCTCTCGTTGCCGGAGTACGAGGTCATGGTGCGCCTCTCCGAGAACGACGGCGCCATGCGCATGGCCCAGCTCGCCGACTCCCTGGCTCACTCCCGCTCGCGGATCACCCACACCATCACCCGGATGGAGCGCGCCGGGCTCGTCGAACGCCGCAGCTCCACCGACGACGGCCGCGGCCGCGTCGCAGCCCTCAGCGACCGCGGCTTCGAACTGCTCCGCGAAGCCGCCCCCATCCACGTCAAGGGCGTACGCGACTACCTCATCGACCTCGTCGGCGAAGACGACTTCGCCGCCCTCGGGCGCGTCATGAACACCGTCTCCGACCAGCTCGTCGGCGACCGCCCCAGCATCGAGATGCGCTAACCCCCGTTGCCGAGTCGGCGCAACTGCCCCACGCAGAACCCCCGAGTCGGCGCTAATGTCCCACGCAGAACCCCCGAGTCGGCGCTAATGTCCCACGCGGAGCGGTCGAGTCGGCGCTAATGTCCCACGCGGAGCGGTCGAGTCGGCGCTAATGTCCCACGCGGAGCGGTCGAGTCGGCGCTAATGTCCCGCGAGCAGACGCAGAGAGGCTCGATCTTGGGACAGACGCGCCGACTCGACCCGATCACGCGGGACAGACGCGCCGACTCAGCATCCGATCTTGGGACAGACGCGCCGACTCAGCCCGATCACGCGGGACAGACGCGCCGACTCGACCCGATCACGTGAGACAGACGCGCCGACTCGGCGCCCTCACATGGGACAGACGCGCCGACTCGGCGTCCGATCTTGGGGCAGACGGGCCGAGTCGGCGGGAGTCGGGTCGGGTCAGTCGCGGGTGAGGCGACGGTGGGTGACGCGGTGGGGGCGGGCGGCTTCTTGGCCGAGGCGCTCGATCTTGTTGGCCTCGTAGGACTCGAAGTTACCCTCGAACCAGAACCACTCGCCCTCCTTCTCCTCGGTACCTTCCCAGGCAAGGATGTGGGTGGCGATACGGTCGAGGAACCAGCGGTCGTGGGAGGTGACCACGGCGCAGCCCGGGTAGTCGAGCAGCGCGTCCTCGAGCGCGGAGAGCGTCTCTACGTCCAGGTCGTTGGTCGGCTCGTCGAGCAGCAGCATGTTGCCACCCTGCTTCAGGGTGAGCGCCAGGTTGAGCCGGTTGCGCTCACCACCGGAGAGTACGCCGGCCTTCTTCTGCTGGTCGGGACCCTTGAAGCCGAACGAGGCGACGTAGGCCCGCGAGTTCATCTCGAAGTTGGCGACCTTGATGAAGTCCAGGCCGTCGGAGACGACCTCCCAGACGTTCTTGTTGGGGTCGATGCCGCCGCGGCTCTGGTCGACGTAGGAGATCTTCACCGTCTTGCCGACGTTGAGCTCACCCGCGTCGGGCTCCTCGGAGCCGGTGATCATCCGGAACAGGGTGGTCTTGCCGACGCCGTTGGGGCCGACGATGCCGACGATGCCGGCGCGCGGGAGCGAGAAGGAGATGTCGTCCCACAGGGTGCGACCCTCGCCCTGCTCATTTCTGTAGGCCTTGACCAGCCCCTTGGCCTCCATCACCAGGTCACCCAGTCGCGGACCCGGCGGGATGTTGATGTCAGCGGTGTCGATCTTGCGGGCCTTGTCGGCCTCCGCGGCCATCTCCTCGTAGCGAGCCAGACGCGACTTCGACTTGGTCTGGCGGGCCTTGGCGTTGGAGCGGACCCACTCCAGCTCCTTCTCGAGCATCCTGGCGCGCTTGGCGTCCTTGAGGCCCTCGACCTTGAGACGGTCCTTCTTGGTCTCCAGGTAGGTCGAGTAGTTGCCCTCGTAGCCGTGGACCGAGCCGCGGTCGACCTCGGCGATCCACTCGGCGACGTTGTCGAGGAAGTAGCGGTCGTGGGTGACGGCCAGGACGGCGCCCTTGTAGCTCTTGAGGTGACCCTCCAGCCACTGCACCGACTCGGCGTCGAGGTGGTTGGTGGGCTCGTCGAGCAGCAGCAGGTCGGGCTCCTGCAGGAGCAGCTTGCACAGCGCGACCCGGCGACGCTCACCACCGGAGAGGTTGTCGACGATCGCGTCCCCAGGAGGGCAGCGCAGCGCGTCCATCGCCTGCTCCAGCTTGGAGTCGATGTCCCACGCGTTGACATCGTCCAGGTAGGTCTGGAGATCGCCGGTCTCGGCCATCAGGGCGTCCTGGTCGGCGTCGGGGTCGCCCATCTCCATGTAGGCGTCCTCGAGGCGCTTCATCTTCGCCTTGATCTCGCCGACGGCTTCCTCGACGTTCTCGAGGACGGTCTTGCCCTCGGTGAGCGGCGGCTCCTGCTGGAGCATCCCGACGGTCGCGTCCTGGTCGCGGACGATGTCGCCGTTGTTGGGGTGGTCAAGCCCTGCCATCAGCTTGAGCAGGGAGGACTTACCCATGCCGTTCGGGCCGACCACGCCGATCTTGGCACCGTGCAGGAACGATTGGGTGACATTGTCGAGGACGACCTTGTCGCCATGGGCCTTGCGCACATTGCGCAGGGAAAGGATGTAGTCGGCCATGGCTCCACCCTAATGAGGGAGAGGCACGCCGGTACAACCGGCGCACCCCGGCGCCGCCCTATCCGGCCCAGCGCGGGCCCACCTCATCTCAGGCCGCGGCGGACGGCTTCTCCTCGGTCATCCCCTCGGTATCGTCCGAGGCGGTGTCCTGAGCTTGGCGAAGGGGTGCTGACTTCTCCCATGGGTCCGAGCCTGCGTCCGTGCCCGGACCACGCCAGTCGGAGACAGGGTCGCGGTCCTCGTCCTCGTGGCGAGGCTCCGGGGCGGCTGCGGCGGCCAACGAACGCGGGTTGCGCGAGAGACTGGTCAGGCCCCGGTTGAGGTCGTGGCCGACGACGTTCGCCTCGACCTCGAAGGTGTTGACCTCGAGGCCGTCCTTGTTGACGTAGCTGCGGGCCGTCAGCCGCCCCTGGACGACCACCGGATCACCCTTGCGCAGCGAGCGCCCGACGTTCTCCCCCAGCTGGCGCCAGGCGCTCACCGTGAACCACTGCGTCACGCCGTCGCTCCACTCGCCGGTGGACCGGTTGAGCTTCCGCGGCGTGCACGCCATCCGGAAGTTCGCCACCGAGACCTCGCCGACGCTCCGCACGATGGGATCAGCGCCGACGTAGCCGCGCATGGTGATGATCGAGTCGTTCATCGTTGTCTCCTCAGTGTTCGCGCCCGCCTGATGCGGGCGTTCGGAGACAACCCTGCGCTCGGCCACCGACAGTTTCCGGCGACGTACGCCTGCCTGTGGATAACCCTGGACCGAACCACGCCTGTGGATGGTGATCGGCCCGGATCAGAGCCGAATCACAAGGCGCGCCCGGTCAGCGCAGCGCTTTGGCAACCCCGTGACGCAGCGAGGTGTAGGCCGCCAGCTCCGTCTCGATCGGGTCGACGACGAGCTCACGGGAGACCTCGGAGACCGCGGTACGCAGCCGCCCGTCGGCCGCGCGCGCCCGACGTCTGGCAGTGCCGATCACCATCAGATGACACACGCACCACAGCACCAGTCCGAGTCCGACCCCGCCGATGAGCAGCACGTACGGGAGCTCGACCCCTGCGAGCGAGGGCGTCGCCTCACCCACTGCCGGCCCGGAGAGCAGCAGCGCGAGCGACCACACCAGCCCGACAGCGGCGATCACGATCAGCGCCCACTGGAGCACCTTCACCAGCCCGGTCCACAGCGGCAGCCGCTCCGCGTTGAGGTCGACACCGCCGACCGAGGAGTCGAGCTTGTCGGCGAGATCACCCATCCGCGAGACCGACGCCCGCCGGATCGCCTCCCGCCACGGCGTGGCGAGCCCGGCACCGGCCTCATCGGCGAGCATCCGGACCTCGGTGTCCACCCGCGCCCGCTCGACGGCGGTGGTCTGCGGCAGCGAGGTGCGGGCGCGCCCGGCCAGCTGCGTCGCCTCCTCACCCAACGCCAGATGCAGTCGCTTCAACGGGTCCGGCTTCAACCGCGCAACCCACGAGATCAGCGGCCAGCCCGTGGCCGCACGGGCCCGGGTGCGTACGGATCTCTCGACCGCGTCCACCACCGTCGGCACCCCGGCAGCCTCGGAGATGGCGTCCTCGAGCGCCTCGACCCGCGGCTTGGCCAGCGAGCGCGGCTTGGCATCACCGGACGCTTTCGCGAGCTTGACGGCGGCAGTCTTGATGTCGGCCGAGAGCCGGGACTTGTTCGCGCGCTTCGCCGCAGCCCGCTGGGCGATCTCCGTCTTGAGCTGCGGGACCCCCCAGCCGAGCTTGGCCGAGACCGGGATCACCGGGACGTTGCGCAGCCCGTCCTGGTCGAGCAGACGGCGTACGTCACCCAGCATCGACTCACGGCGGTCCTCGGGAACCCGGTCGATGTGGTTGAGCACCACGACCATGATCTCCGAATGAGTACGCAGAGGCTGCAAGTAGCGGTCGTGGATGGCCGCGTCGGCGTACTTCTGCGGGTCCAGCACCCAGACCAGCATGTCGGCGAGCTCGACGAGACGGTCGACCTCGAGATGATGGGACAGCTCCGTGGAGTCGTGGTCGGGCAGGTCCAGCAGGACCACACCGTCGAGCTCGTGACCCTCACGGCGGGTGTCGAGCATCGAGTCGCGGGTGGTCTGATGGCGCTCGGGGATACCGAGCCACTCGAGCAGCTCCTGAGCCCCCTCCGAGCCCCACACGCAGGCGGTCGCCCAGGACGTGGTCGGCCGGCGGACCCCGACAGCGGACAGCTCGAGCCCGGTCAGCGAGTTGAAGGTCGACGACTTGCCCGAGCCGGTCGCGCCGGCGACCCCGACGACCGTGTGGTCTGCGGAGAGCTTCAGGCGTCCCTGTGCCTTGATGACGACCGCACGGGCGTCCTCGACGATCTCGTCGTCGAGGCGCCCCGTCGCGGCTCCGGTGGCAGCGGTCAGTCCGTCCAGTCGCTCACCGAGGTCTCCACCCCGGCTGACCAGGTTCTTTGCACCTTCGAGCAGGCCGCTCAATGCTCCCCCTTCAAATCCCTGACAAAGTCTCTCAGCTATCGCCGCGCTGGCTGGCGAACCGAGCGTCGCCGACCTTCCGCGCGGCGTGGCGCAGTCGCTCCGGCGCACCCTGGTCGATCTGCAGCGCGTCGACCTGGCCGGTGTAGCGCGCACGCTCCTCGTCCACGAGCGCCACGATGCGAGCCTCCAGCGCCTCGCGCGCCTTGGCCGCGAGCCCGCGTACGGCTTGGTCTCCGAAGACCGCCTCCAGCAGCTTCTGACCGAGCAGGAGCGTGCCGCCGGCGATGCCGACCTCGGCACCGACCAGCGCGCCGCCGGTCGAGGCGAAGACGACCACCATCAGCGCGACCCCGAGGCCGTTCACCCCGTAGGAGAGGAACTTCGCGGTCGTACGTTTGTCCTGGCCCTCGCTGCGTACCATCTCGAGCACGTCCTGCTGCCAGTCGCGCACCGCGCGCTCGGCCTTGGGCCTCAGCGCGCGTGAGGCGCGCCCGAGGTCGGAGGGACCGGCGGCGAGCACCCCGCGTCCCGCGGGGCTCATCTGCCAGGCCGACTCCGCCTTCTCGGCGGCGGTCTCGCACGTCTCCAGGATCAGCATCTCCAGGCCACCCTGGACGGCGGCGGTCACCCGTTCCGCCTGCTGCGGCTTGCCCTTGAACGACCCGAGGATCTTGTCGCGAAGCATCCCGACCCGGGTCTCCAGCGCCTTGAGGATCTCGCCGGTCCCGACGAACTCCTGCCAGCGCGCGAGCACCTCGCCGCGCAGCAGCGTGCCGTCGGCGGTCGCCTCCATGATCGACTTGAGCGCCTCGTCGTAGGTCATGTCGGCGTCCGTACGCAGCCGCTGCGCGGCCTCGCCCTGACCGTCCGCGGTGTCGGCGATCGGGTGGACCTCGAGGGTCAGCGCCCGCACCGCACCGTCCAGGGTCTGGGTGACGACCTGATGCCGCGCGGTGGCGTCGTCGGCGAGCATGTCGAGCCAGGCACGGACCTCGGCGACATGATCGGCCGGCAGCAGCCCCTGCTCGGAGACCTCGCCCTCGTGGACGATGAACAGCGGGGAGTCCTTCAGCCCACGCGAGGCGAGCATCCGGGCCAGGTGGCCGGCGACGGTCTGGACGGCGTCGGTCGGGGTGCGGTCGAGCACCACCGCCACCGCGGTGGAGCGGTTGGCGGCGAGCTGGAGGAACTCCCAGGGCACCTGGTCGGCGTAGCGCGCGGCCGAGGTGACGAAGATCCACAGGTCGGCGGCGGCGAGCAGCTCGGCCGCCAGCACCCGGTTGGCCTTCTCGACCGAGTCGACGTCGGGCGCGTCCAGGACCGCCAGCCCCGGGTGGAGCCGGTCGCTGGCGACCAGCTGCAGCGCACCGGGGTCGTTGGTCGGGTGCTCGACCCGCTCCAGCTCGGGCAGCAGGCGGTCCTGGCCGAACCAGCGGGCGTCGTCGGGGTTGTGGACGAGGACGGGCGATCGAGTCGTCGGCCGCAGCAGGCCGGGCGTGGTCACCTTGGTCCCGACCAGCGAGTTGACCAGTGTCGACTTCCCGGCGCCGGTGGAGCCGCCGACGACCGCGAGCAGCGGCGCGTCGATGGTCATCATCCGCGGGATCACGTAGTCCTCGAGCTGCTCGACCATGTTCTGTCGCGCGGCCCGCTGCTCCTCGGCGCCGGGCAGGTCCAGCGGCAGGGTCACCTCGGTCAGCGCCTGATGGAGCTGAACGAGCGAGGTCACCATCCGGTTGCTCTCGCCACCGGACGCCTCGATCTCCGCCCTCGCGGCCTCGAACTCCGTCGTCGGCTTCTCGGCGAGCATGCCCGCCGTCTGCGCCTCGTACGCCTTCGTCTCCGGAGCAGCCTCTGGAGCGGAGTCCGGGTGTGCTTGTTCCTCGGTCATCCCGTCATCACCCGTCCGCTCGGGAACGCGATGTGGGGACGTACCTCACCGATTCGGTCAACATATGCCCTCCCCCGAGCAGCAAAGTCCGGCGGCGGGTTGCCGCGTAGGTATCGCCAGTGCAGATATCCGAGCTCGATCGCAGCCTGCTGGTATTCACGCATCGCCGCAACCCCCTGTGCCCCTCCGTACGTCGCCGCGAACCGCCGTGCCTGCTCGCGGCCCCGCAGGTCCACGACCCAGCCGATGTCCGTGTAGGGGATCAGTCCGCGCTGGGACGCGTCGGTCAGGGACTGGGTCAGCATGGTCCGCTCCGACTTTCGCCGCCACACCGCGAAGATCACCATCGAGATGAACGCGGGCACCATCACCACGACGTACGCCAGCAGGAACCCGGCCCCGTCATAGAGCAGTGTGGAGCCGTTCCAGGTGCCGTGGGTGAGCACCGCGGCGACATAGCCCAGCAGCGGCGCCACCACCTTCAGCCACCGCTTCCGCGTCACCACCGCGACGCCGATGCCGATGCCGATGAACGCGGTGAAGAGCGGGTGCGCGAAGGGGCTGAACAAACAGCGCATCACGAAGACGACGGTGAACTCACCGATGTGCCCCGCGGAGCTGTCGCCCATCCCGGGCGTGCCGTTGTAGGTGCCGCCCAGGTAGAGGATGTTCTCGGTGAAGGCGAAGCCGATGCCGACCATGCCGGCGTAGACGATCCCGTCGAGCACACCGTCGATCAGATGGCGTCGCCAGACCAGCAGGACGAGCAGGAACAGGCCCTTGGCCGCCTCCTCGGTGACCGGAGCCACGACCGCGAGCTGGGTGGGCTGGCTCCAGCCCGCGACCAGCGCGCCGACGCTCTGCACGATCAGCGCGGCGGCCACCGCGACGAAGGCACCCCAGCCGAGGCCGAGCGCCAGCAGCGACTTCGGCTCGGGCTCGTAGCGGTCCAGCCACAGATAGGCATAGACCAGGGGCACCACCGGGATGGCCGCGAAGAGCACGCCGAGGATCGCACCGGTCGGCGCGAGGTGGTCGTTGACGACGCTCGTGCTCAGCAGGACGATCCCCAGAACAGGCAGCGAGGCAAGCACGACCAGCACGCCCACGACGATCGTGAACGTGCGGTTGCTTCTCGTCGGATCCTTCGGGATCGCCCCCATGCGCGCCAGACTATCGGGCAAGCCGACCAGACGTGGGAGGAGACACCGTTCGAGACGCCCCGGACCCCACGTGGCCAGGGAAGTGACGAGCGTCGGCGGCCCGGCGCGGCGTACGATTCCGGTATGAACGACGAAGGCGCCCCCATCCCTGCTGACGAACACACCGAGAGCCACGACCAGGTGGTACCGGAGGCCTGGTCCGCCTTCATGAGGGAGGGCTGGGACGACCGCGAGGAAGAGGTCCCCGAGCACTCGATCACCCCGTGGGCCGCGGCGCGCAGGGACAAGCTGGCCGGCATCTTCCCGGGCGAGCGCCTGGTCGTCCCGGCGGGCACCTACAAGACCCGCGCGAACGACACCGACTACCGCTTCCGCGCCGACACCGCTCACGTGCACCTCACCGGCAACCAGACCTCCGACGCCGTCGTGGTGATCGAGCCCGACGGCTCCTCGGTCCTGTACGCCCGCCCGCGCAGCGGTCGCGACACCGACGAGTTCTTCCGCGACCGTCAGTACGGCGCGCTCTGGGCGGGTGCGCGCCCCTCGGCGCGCGAGCTCTCGGACTCGCTGGGCATCGAGGTACGCCACGTCGACCAGCTCGAGTCGGCGCTGGGCGGCAACACCCCGACCCGGGTGCTTCGCGGCGTCTCGGCCGAGGTCGACAAGCTGGTCACGCCGTCCGACAAGAAGGAGTGGGACGGCGAGTTCGCCAGGACCCTCTCCGAGCTGCGCCTGGTCAAGGACGAGTGGGAGCTCAACGAGCTCAAGGAGGCGTGCGACATCACCGTGCGCGGCTTCACCGACTCGGTCCGCGAGTGGGATCAGGTGCTGAAGCACGGCGAGCGCTGGATCGAGGGCACCTTCTTCCGGCGCGCGCGTGCGGAGGGCAACGACCTCGGCTACGACTCGATCGTCGGCGGCGGCTCGCACGCCACCACGCTGCACTGGATCGACAACAACGGCCCGATCGTCCCCGGCGAGCTGGTGCTGCTCGACATGGGAGTGGAGGGCCACAACCTCTACACCGCCGACATCACCCGCACCCTCCCGATCTCGGGGAAGTTCACGTCGCTGCAGCGCAACCTCTACGAGCTGGTCTACAACGCCCAGCAGGCTGGCATCGAGGCCATCCGCCCGGGCGTGACGTTCCGGGCCGGCCACTTCGCCGCCATGGAGATCCTCGCTCACGGCCTCAACGACCTCGGGCTCCTTCCGGTCTCGGTGGACGAGGCGCTCTCCGAGGACAACAAGACCTACTCCCGCTGGACCCTCCACGGCGTCTCGCACATGCTCGGCCTCGACGTCCACGACTGCGCCTCCGCGTCGAAGGACACCTACATCGAGGGCCCGATCCAGGAGGGCATGGTGCTCACGGTCGAGCCGGGCCTCTACTTCCAGAAGGAGGACAAGCTCGTCCCCGAGGAGCTGCGCGGCATCGGCATCCGCATCGAGGACGACATCGTCGTCACCAAGGACGGCTCCGTGAACCTCTCCGCCGGCCTGCCTCGTACGGCCGCCGACGTCGAGGCGTGGATGGGTCAGTACCTCTGAGGTCATCGGCCCCGCTCGCTGCCGTCCTGCTGCTCGCGGGGCCGCTGGTCGCGTGCAGTGCCGGGCAGGCTCCGACCTCGGGGCCTGCCTCGTCCTCCGCGCCCGCCGCGTCAGCGCCGGCCTCTCCTTCGGCGGACGAGAGCGTCTTCGAGGGAGCCGTGGTCGGGATCGACCCGGGGCACAACAGCGGCAACGCGGGTGCGCCCGAGGTGATCAACGAGCCGGTCTGGAACGGGCGCTCGCAGAGTCCGTGCAACACCACCGGCACCGCGACCAACGACGGCTATCCCGAGCACGAATTCACCTGGGCCGTGGCCACGAAGCTGGCCGCCGACCTGCGTGAATCCGGCGCGAAGGTGGTCATGACCCGCAAGAACAACGACGGGGTCGGGCCGTGCATCGACAAGCGGGCGAAGATCATCAACGACGCGAAGGCAGACGTCGCGATCGACATCCACGCCGACGGTGCGGCCGATTCCGAACGCGGCTACTCGCTGCTGATCCCGGTCCCGTCCGGCTCCAACGACAAGGTCGTCGGGCCCTCACGACGCTATGCCGAGATGCTCCGCACCGAGATGAAGAGGACCGGCATGCCGCTGGCCACCTACCTCGGCGAGGGCGGCTTCGTGAAGCGTGACGACCTCGCCGGGCTCAACCTCACCACCGTGCCGCAGGTGCTGCTCGAGACGGGCAACATGCGCAACGCCGAGGATGCGCGACTGCTGAAGTCCGACCGGTTCCAGACGGCGACGGCCGCCGCCATCAAACGGGCGATGGCGGCGTACCTCCGCTCACGCTGACTCCGGAGACAAGAGATCGCGCGGGCTCTGCCCGCGCGATCTCTT
>NZ_JBOHDN010000306.1:0-5557 GCF_050699375.1 Nocardioides sp.
GCCCCGAGGAGGGGCAGCGGGCCGCTTCGTGTCGTCGACCTCAGGCAATCGGCGTGCCGACCTGCACCTCCGGGTCCTCGGCCGTCCCGACCGGGCCGGCGGTGTGGCCCACCCGGCGAGTCCGACCCTCGATCCAGTTCGCGACCAGACCCAGGATCGTGTTCATCAGGATGTACATCCCCGCGACCAGGATCGCCGCCGGGATCAGGTTGTGGAAGTTCTGGGAGAGCTTGGGGAGCTGGTTGAGCAGCTCGCTGTAGCCGAGCACATAACCCAGCGCGGTGTCCTTCAGCAGCACCACGAGCTGGGCGATGATCGCCGGCAGCATCGCTCGTACGGCCTGCGGAAGCAGGATCGTCCGCATGACCTGGCCCGAGGTGAGTCCGATGGCGGCACCGGCCTCGTTCTGGCCCTTCGGAAGCGCGTGTACGCCGGCGCGGATGATCTCGGCGATGACGGAGCCGTTGTAGAGCATCAGGCCGAGCACGACCGCCCAGAAGATGCTGGTCGTGCCGATGCCGAGCGAGGGCTGGATGAAGTAGATGAAGAACATCAGCAGCAGCATCGGGATGGAGCGGAAGAACTCCACGACCGCGCCGCTCGGGATGCTGATGAGCTTGACCGGGGAGAGCCTCCCGACGGCGAAGACGAACCCGAAGACCAGGGCGAGTACGGAGCCGACCGCGAAAGCGCTCAGCGTACCGATCAGCCCTGGGATCAGCAGGTTGTTCCAGACGTCGGCGTCAAGGAACGGCGTCCACTTCTCGCCTTCCCACTGGCCGGTCTTGTCGAACGTGGTGTAGATGTACCAGGCGAGGAAACCGACCGCGACCAGCGCGACACCGGAGTAGATCCAGTTGAGCGCCTTGGCGCGCGGGCCGGGGGCGTCGTAGAGAACAGAGGTGCTCATCTTTTGGGGCCCCCGTTCGAAGCGGAGCGAAGCGAGCATTCGGATGGGGTATTCATCGAATCACCGCAAACTTCTTGGAGGCCCAGCCGGCGAGGAAGCCGACCGGCAAGGTCATGATCATGAAGCCGGCCGAGAAGATGATGAAGATCAGCACGATCTGGTCGGCCTCGTTCTCCATCATCGTGCGCATCTGGCCGGACGCCTCGTTGACACCCGTAGCGGTGACGACGCCGATGGTGACGGCCACCGTGGTGTTCTTGATCATCGCGATCAAGACGCTGGCGAGCGGGTTGAGCACCGACCGCAGAGCCTGCGGGAGGACGATCAACCTGAGGTTCTGGGAGAAGGTGAGTCCGATCGCCCGAGCGGCCTCGGCCTGGCCCAGTGGCACCGTGTTGATCCCGGAGCGCAACACCTCACAGACGAAGGTGGAGGTGTAGATCGACAGTGCCAGGACCGCGAGCCAGAAGTTCTGGGTGGGGATGTCCTTCGCGAAGGTGAGGCCGAACTCGAAGGCCAGGCCGAACATCGAGAAGAACATCACCAGGGTCAGCGGCGTGTTGCGGAACGTGTAGACGACGGCAGAGCCGACCCAGCGCAGAACCGGCACCGGGGAGACCCGGAAGACGGCCAGGACGACGCCGAGCAGAAGCGAGAAGATCCCGCTGAAGAAAGCGAGTCGCAGGGTCAGTCCGAACGCCGCGAGGATGGCCGACCCATACTCGGAGAAGAGGTCCATTAGGTACTTTCGGTTCTTTGGTGGTCCGTCTTATGCCTCGCCCCGAGTCGGCGCATCCTGGCCCTGTTGCTCGCTTCGCTTCGCAAGGACCGGGTCAGGATCCGCCGACTCGGGTCTGGCTGAACGCTTCGCTCAGTAGCGGTCGACCGTCGGGGGCTCCGGCAGCTCGTAGCCGGACTCGCCGAGGTTGTCGTTGAACGCCTTCTCCCAGGCACCGTCCTCGAAGGACTTCTCGATCAGATCGTTGATCTTGTCGCGGTCCTTGCTGCCCTTGGGCAGACCGACGCCGTAGTTCTCCTCCGAGAACGGCTCGCCGACGATCTTGAACTCGCCGGGGAACTCGTTGGCGTAGCCGGCGAGGATGATGTCGTCGGTGGTGAGAGCGTCGAGCTGGCCGCCCTGGAGGGCGGTGATGCACTTGCTGTAGGAGTCGAACTCCTGCGGCACGGCGCCGTACGCCTCCTTGACCTTCTGGGCGGAGGTGGAGCCGGTGACCGAGCAGAGCTTCTTGCCCTTCGTGTCCTCCGGGCCGGTGATGGAGGAGTCGTCGGCTCGGATCAGAAGGTCCTGGCCGGCGACGTAGTAAGGACCGGCGAAGTCGACCTCGGCCTTGCGCTCGTCGGTGATCGAGTAGGTCGCCAGGATCATGTCGACCGTGCCGTCCTTGAGGAAGGTCTCTCGGTTGGCGGAGACGGCTTCCTTGAACTCGATCTGGTTCTTCTCGTAGCCGAGGCCCTCGGCGATGTAGGTCGCCATGTCGACGTCGAAGCCGGCGTAGCTGCCGTCGGCGTTCTTGAACCCGAGACCGGGCTGGTCGAACTTGATGCCGATCGTGAGCTTGTCGCCACCGGCGTCGGAGCCGGAGTCGTCGCCGCCACCACAGGCAGCGAGCGAGCCTGCGAGCGCGAGGGCGCCCACGACCGCGGCGATCTTCTTGAACTTCATCGTTTCCACCTTCTGGAATATGAGTGTTGAGTGCGTTGCAGGGTTCGCGAGCCTAGGACTCACCCGAGACGTACGTTCAGTGCTTGAGGATCTTGCCGAGGAAGTCCTTGGCGCGCTCGGACTTCGGGTTGTCGAAGAACTCGTTCGGGGTGTTCGACTCGACGATCTGCCCGTCGGCCATGAAGACGACGCGGTCGGCGGCGATACGGGCGAAGCCCATCTCGTGGGTGACCACGATCATGGTCATGCCCTCCTTGGCCAGGCTGACCATGACGTCGAGCACCTCCTTGACCATCTCCGGGTCGAGCGCGGAGGTGGGCTCGTCGAAGAGCATCACCTGCGGCTTCATCGCCAGCGCCCGAGCGATCGCGACGCGCTGCTGCTGGCCGCCGGAGAGCTGGGCCGGATACTTCGACGCCTGGACGCCGACCCCGACACGGTCGAGCAGCTTCTTCGCCTCGGCGTCGGCCGCCGCCTTCTTCAGCTTGCGCACCTTCATCGGGCCCAGCGTGACGTTCTGCAGGATCGTCTTGTGGGCGAAGAGGTTGAAGCTCTGGAAGACCATCCCGACCTCGGCGCGCAGCGTGGCCAGAGCCTTGCCCTCAGCGGGCAGCTCCTTGCCGTCGAGCTTGATCGTGCCGGAGTCGATCGTCTCCAGCCGGTTGATCGCGCGGCAGAGGGTCGACTTCCCCGAACCCGAAGGCCCGATCACCACGACGACCTCGCCACGCTTGATCTCCAGGTTGATGTCCTGGAGCACATGCAGGTCGCCGAAGTGCTTGTCGACATGGTCGAGCACCACCAATGCGTCTCCCGAAGGTGCGCTGGTGGGTTCAGTGTCAAGCACGGTCATGCCGGAGACCTAACCACATCCTGCATTGCACATCCATGACTTGGCCCCCGGTATCGGTTACAAGCAGATAACCAACCAGATTGAGTACGCCGGTCTGCCCCTCAAGAACGGTAGAGATCATCGAGTGTCAGGGGTATGACATTGGGCCCGGTATCGGCGTCGAAGCCCTTGGTGAACCCGCCTGTGGCCGAGAAGCAGAGCAAGGCGGTCCGCGACACGTCGTATCCCCGTGCCTCGAGCAGATCCCGTGCTCTGTTGAGCCGGTCGACGTGACCAGGTCCGATCCGTTCGCCCCACTTGCATTCGCCCATTGCGAGAACCTGCCGTGGCTGATCAGTGCGAGGTGGTCCCAGCACCGCGACGTCGATCTGGATCTGACTCTTGGTCCTGGGGTCGTTGACCACACCGGAGCGCACCTCTGCCGGAAGCTCCGCGAACAACTCCCGTGCCGATGTCGAGACGGCGAAGGAGCGGCAGATCGCTTCGAAGTGCGGTCCGAGGACCTGCTTGTCGAACGTCGCTCTCCGATCGGCCCAGATCGAGGCGGTGTCTGCGCCTGTTTCGAGCCGTGCGTATATCGGCCACATCACCGATTGATAGAAGGTCACCAGTGGCTCGGCGATCCGGTAGGTGCTGCGACCGTTGCGGAAGGCGTCGGGTTCGCGCGTGAGCAGCGCCGAGTCCTCCAAGACGTTGAGCGGATGCGCGATCTCCGCGGTCTTGCGCCCGACGAAGTTCGCGATCCCACCGCTGGTGGTGTTGCCCTGTGCGACCGCTGCCAGCACGGAGTGATAGATGCCGGGGTCGCGGATCTCGGTCTCCTCGGCGAGGAGATAGCGCGCCTCGCGGAACAACGGTGACTGTGGGTTCAAGACGGTGCGGGTGACCCAGGCGTCGAAGTCGTCAAGACCATCGGGGACGTCGAAGCCGGCGAGCTCGCGTCGATAAGCCGGCGTGCCGCCGACCACGGCGTGAAGCTGTGCCGCTAGGCGAGGGTCCGCGACATTCCAGAAGCTCGCCGCGTCGCGATAGTCGAACGGTCCGAGAACGAACTCCATGCTCGCGCGACCACGTAGCGGTGCCTGGCCCGCTAGAAGCTTGCCCATCATCGCCATCGACGACCCGCACAGGATCAGGCGGGCGCTGCTGCTCTGCCCCGATCCTCCGGGGCCGAGCTCGCGCTGGAGGATCGATGGCAACGACGGAGTCGCCCGCATGAGGAACGGGAACTCGTCGATGACGACCACCCGGGGCTCATCCCGGATCGCTTCGAACAGGTGAGAGACGGCGTCGCCCCAGTCGAGGAACGGCCGGGACACCCGGATCCCGTTACGCATGAGAGTGTCGGCGAACTGGCGCAACGAGATCGCCTCGGTCGCCTGCAGCGCAGGAAAGTAGATACCGTCCGTTGCCGCAGTCAGTCCCTCGAGCAGGAAGCTCTTCCCCTGCCGCCGCCGGCCGCTGACCACGCCGAGCATCGCTCCCGGCTGAGGGCGCGCGGCGAAGCGTACGAGGGTCTCCCACTCGCGGTCGCGACCGAACACGTGCTCAGGCTTCGGTGTCACCGGTATCCTCCGTAAGGTACGCTTTACTAAATCGTACCTTACAACTCTAGGGACAAGTCTTGGATTCCTCTGCGCGGCCACAGCGGTCGTACGCTTGAGGGCGCTATGACCGCGCGCACCTACGAAGTCCGTACCTACGGCTGCCAGATGAACGTCCACGACTCCGAGCGCCTCTCCGGGCTGCTCGAGGATGCGGGCTATCTGAAGCCGACCGAGGGCGCGCAGGCCGACGTAGTCGTCTTCAACACCTGCGCGGTCCGGGAGAACGCCGACAACAAGCTCTACGGCAACCTCTCCCACCTGGCCCCGATCAAGGCGGCCAACCCGGATCTCCAGATCGCCGTCGGTGGCTGCCTCGCACAGAAGGACCGGGCCACGATCACCCAGAAGGCGCCGTACGTCGACGTGGTGTTCGGGACGCACAACATCGGCTCGCTCCCGGTGCTCCTCGAGCGTGCCCGGGTTCAGGAGGAGGCGCAGGTCGAGATCCTCGAGTCGCTCGAGGTCTTCCCCTCCACGCTGCCGACCAAGCGCGAGTCGGCGTA
>NZ_JBOHDN010000307.1:0-5512 GCF_050699375.1 Nocardioides sp.
CGCAGGTCGACGTACCAGACGAGGTCGTCCCGCTTCGGGTCGCCGAGGCGGTGGTGGCCCTTGCGCAGCGGCATGCCGCCGGCCTTGAAAGCCTTGGTCGCCGCGGCGCGTGCCGCCTTCTGATCCATCAGCGCGCCTAGAAGTCGAGGTCGTCTTCGGAGAGCTGACCGCCGCCGGCGACGATGAACTCCTTGCGCGGCGCGACGTCGGAGCCCATCAGCAGGTCGAAGACCCCCGCAGCCGAGTCGGCGTCGTCCAGGGTCAACCGGCGCAGTGTGCGGTGGCGCGGGTCCATCGTCGTCTCGGCCAGCTGGTCGGCGTCCATCTCACCCAGACCCTTGTAGCGCTGGACCGGGTCCTTCCAGGTGACGTTCTTCTTCTTCAGCTCGGCGAGCCGGCGCTGCAGCTCCGGGTCCGAGTAGGTGTAGATGTACTTCTCCATCCCCTTCTTGGGGTTGGAGACCTCGATCCGGTGCAGCGGCGGGACCGCGGTGTAGACCTTCCCGGCCGAGATCAGCTCGGGCATGTACTTGAAGAACAGGGTCGCCAGCAGCGTACGGATGTGGGCGCCGTCGGAGTCGGCGTCGGCCATGAAGATGATCTTGCCGTAGCGGGCCGCGTCGAGATCGAAGCCGCGACCCGTGCCGGTGCCGACGACCTGGATGATCGAGGAGCACTCGGTGTTCTTCAGCATGTCGCCGACCGAGGCCTTCTGGACGTTCAGGATCTTGCCGCGGATCGGGAGCAGCGCCTGGAACTCGGAGTTGCGGGCCACCTTGGCGGTGCCGAGCGCGGAGTCACCCTCGACGATGAACAGCTCGGCACGATCGTCGGTGGTGCGGCAGTCGGCGAGCTTGGAGGGCAGCGCGGAGGACTCCAGGGCGTTCTTGCGCCGCTGGTTCTCCTTCTGCTGGCGCAGCGAGAGGCGCGTCTTGGAGGCGGAGTAGACCTTCTCCATCACCAGCTTGGCCTGCTGCTTCTGCGCCCCGCGAGAGTCGACGAGGAACTTCTTCATCTCCGCGGCGACGACCTTGCGGACGACGCTGCGAGCCGCCGGCGTACCGAGGATCTCCTTGGTCTGGCCCTCGAACTGCGGCTCGGCCAGGCGCACCGTCACCACCGAGGTCAGCCCCTCGAGGACGTCCTCCTTGATGATGTCCTTGTCGCTGACCTTGAGGACCTTGGCGGCACGCATGGCGTCGTTGAAGGTCTTGGTCATGGCGGCCTCGAAGCCACCGACGTGGGTGCCGCCCTTCGGGGTGGCGATCACGTTGACGAAGGAGCGGATCTCGGTGTCGTAGCCGCTGCCCCAGCGCACCGCGATGTCGACGCCGAGCTCACGCTCGACGTCCTGGGGCGTCATGTGGCCGGCGTCGTCGAGCATCGGGACGGTCTCGCTGAAGGTGTCCGAACCCTGCAGCCGAAGTACGCCGCTGACCGGCTCGTCCTTGGCCAGGAAGTCGACGAACTCGGCGATGCCTCCGTCGTGGCGGAACTTCTCCTCGATCGGGTCCGCCGCGGACTGGTCCCGGATGACCAGCTCGAGACCGGGGACGATGAACGACGTCTGCCGGGCTCGGCCGAGGAGCCCCTCGAGCTCGAAGCGGGCGTCCTTGGTGAAGATCTGCCGGTCGGGCCAGAACCGGACCCTGGTCCCGGTCTTGCCCTTGGCCACGCGCTTGCCCTTGCGGGTCAGCCCGGACTGCGGCGTGAACTCGGCCTTCGGCCCGTCCCCCGCGAAGACACCGGGAACGCCCCGACGGAACGACATCCCCTGCTGGGACGGCGAACGGTCCACGTCGATGTCCATCCGCGCCGAGAGCGCGTTGACGACCGAGAGACCGACACCGTGCAGGCCACCGGTGGCGTTGTAGGAGCCGCCACCGAACTTGCCGCCCGCGTGCAGCTTGGTCGCGACCACCTCGACGCCCGGGAGCCCGGTGCGGGGCTCCTTGTCGGTCGGGATTCCGCGACCGTCGTCGTAGACCTCCACCGAGCCGTCGGGGTGCATCGTCACCTCGACGTGACCGGCGACATCGGCCAGCGCCTCGTCGACGCCGTTGTCGATGATCTCCCACAGGCAGTGCATGAGGCCGCGGGTGTCGGTCGAGCCGATGTACATACCTGGACGCTTGCGTACGGCCTCCAGGCCCTCGAGGACGAGGAGGTGCGCGGCGTTGTAGGTGTTGTCAGAGATGATCGGCTCCTGGCTGTCCTGCATTGCTGCGTTGTTGCGTGGGGTGTTGCGTGGGGGTTGCTCAGATGAAATCTACCGTGCGACACGCCCGGGTCTTGCGCAGGCACGCGGCAACCGGCTCGGTCGCCTCGGGCCGCACTCCCCCACGTCAATCGGGCCGAGCACAGTTGTCGTGACCGGTCCGTTACGTGGAACTTGCGGGTTTCGATGCACGAAATGGTCAGTCGACAGGTAAGAATGTCTGTCACGGACAGCGATGTCCCGCGGGGTAGGTCCCACCCACACCCCTTACCCAGAGCGACAACTGCAAGGATTAGAGGTGCGACGAGATAAGAGTCCGCGAAGAGACGCTAGCCATCTAGGGAATCTTCCAAGGCTCACGTACGTTATCCCGGCGCAATGATGATTCAGAAATGAGGCCGATGTGACCACTGCCGTTGCCACCAGCTCGCCGCTCACCTCCGCGGACCGTTGCGACCGGTGCGGAGCGCAGGCCTATGTACGTGCGGAGCTTCGCTCCGGCGGCGACCTGCTGTTCTGTGCCCACCACGCCCGCGAGCACGGCGAGAAGCTCAAGGAGATCGCCACCTCGATCACCGACGAGACGCACAAGCTCAACGAGAAGAGCTGACCCGCCCACCGACTCCCCGTAGGTCCGGACCACGATGGTCCGGGCCTACGGTGCGTTTTGACCATCTCGGGTTGACCATCTCGGGCTAGGGTTCGCCCCGTGAGTCTTGTCGAAGTCATCGTCGCGCTGGTCATCGCCTTCGGCATCGCCGGCATCGTCGTCCCCATCCTTCCCGGCGGCGCACTGCTCGTCGCCGCCGCGATCCTCGGCTGGGCGATCTGGCTGGGAGAGCCCACCGGGTGGGTGATCTTCGGCATCTCCGCCGGCCTGATCGCCATCGGGCTGATCACCAAGTACGCCATCCCCGGCAAGCGCCTCAAGGCCTCCGGGATGCCGCTGTCCACCCAGGTCATGGGTGGACTCCTGGCCATCGTCGGCTTCTTCGTGATCCCCGTCGTCGGCCTCTTCGTCGGCTTCCCGCTGGGTGTCTTCCTCGCCGAGCTGCGCCGTCACGGCGGCGACTCCGGCGAGGCCTGGGCCTCGACCCGTACCGCGTTGAAGGCGATCGGCCTGTTCATCCTGATCGACGCCATCGCGGCCACTCTCGCCACGATCACCTGGGTCGTCGGGCTGTTCGTCACCTGACGCCTCAGACGAGTCCGGCTGTCGAGCATCGACGCCCCCGACGACGATGCATGCTTGACATGGTGGCACGGACAGGGTCGGCTTGGGTGATCGACCAACCGACTCGGGAGGCACCTTGTCAACGACAGCCCCAGAGCTCGACCACCCGGACGACGGTGACCTGAAACGGTCCATCACCGGGCGGCTGCTCTTCTTCTACGTCCTCGGAGACGTCCTCGGTTCAGGTATCTACGTCCTGATCGGTCTCGTCGCCGGTGCAGTGGGCGGCGCGTTCTGGCTGGCCTTCGCCGTCGGCGTCAGCATCGCAACCATCACTGGACTCGCGTACGCAGAGCTCGTCACCAAGTACCCACGGGCCGCCGGTGCGGCGCTCTATGTCAACAAGGCCTTCCGCAACACCTTCCTGACCTTCCTGGTCACCGTCTGCATGCTGTCGGCCAGCTTCGCGGCCGCCGGGTCGCTCGCGACCGGCTTCTCGTCCTACTTCGCCGAGGTCTGGGCACTGCCGCCGGCGCTGCTCATCTCGATCGTCTTCATCCTCGTGCTCGCGGTGGTCAACTTCATCGGCATCACCGAGTCGGTCGTGATCAACATGCTGATGACGTTCGTCGAGATCGCCGGGCTCATCATCATCATGGTGATCGGGGCGATTCACGTGGGTCGCGGCGACGCCGACTTCGGGGTGCTCACGGACTTCTCCAGCGACGGCAGCCCGATCTTCGCGATCGTGGCGGGCGTGGCGCTGGCGTTCTTCGCGATGACCGGGTTCGAGAACGCCGCCAACGTTGCCGAGGAGACCGTCAACCCGGCCAAGACCTTCCCACGGGCGCTCGTCGGCGGCATGGCGGCGGCTGGTGTCATCTATGTGATCGTGGCGATGACCGCGGCGCTCACCGTACCGGTCGACCAGCTGGCCGAGTCGCCCGCCGCACTGCTCGAGGTCGTCAAGGAGGGCATCCTGCCGTTCCCCGTCGGGTTCATGACCGTCCTCTTCGCCGTCATCGCGATGGTGGCGATCACCAACACGACGCTTGTCGCGGTCGTCACCGAGTCACGCATCCTCTACGGCATGGCTCGCGAAGACGTCGTCCCCGGAGCCTTCGCGAAGATCCACCCTTCGCGGCGCAGCCCCTGGGTCGCTCTGAGCTTCGCCGCGGCCGTGGTGATCGGACTTCTGGTGATCGGCAAGCTGATCTCGGAGGCAGGTGTCGGCATGGACGTCGTCGCCCGCCTGGCCACGGTCACCGTCGTGTTCACGCTGTTCATCTACGGGCTCGTCATCGTGGCAGCCCTCAAGCTGCGCGGGTCCGACGAGGGGCCGGACACCTTCCGCGCCAACACCGGCCTGCTCTACGTCGGCCTCCTCGGCAACGCGATTCTGCTCGTCTACGTGATCGTCGACGACCCGTCATCGCTGTGGTGGTGCGCAGGCCTGCTCGGGTTGGGCCTTGCCCTGTACGCCGCCGAGCGCCTGTTCGGCCACCGCGACCGATCGGCGGGCGTCGAGCGAGGAGAACCGACCCCGGCCAGTGACGACACCACCGAAGACGGATCGCACAGAGGAGAGAGCTCATGACCGGCATGCACGTCATCGTCACCACGGACGGTTCTCGACAGTCGTTGCAGGCTGCTCGCAAGTTCAAGTCCTTCGCCGATCCCGACAAGATCAGCGACATCTCGGTGATCGCCGTGGTTCGGCCGCTCGCGGCCGTGGGTTTCTCCGACGACCTCGCTCCGTCGAAGACCTCGAAGTTCGAGGCGCTCGACTTCCGCAAGGCTGCCGAGTCCGCGGTCGCATCGGTCGCGACCGAGTTCGCCGGCTGGGGGCCTCCGGTCCACAAGCGGATCCGGAGCGGTTCGCCGGCCAACGAGATCATCAAGGCGGCCTCCCAGATCGGGGCCGGTCTCATCGTGGTCGCATCCGGTGGCCGGGGCCTCAGCGACACCGTGCTGATGGGCAGCACGGCCCAGCGCATCCAGCACTATGCGCCGTGTCCTGTGCTCGTCGTACGCCCGACCCCACGCAAGCCGCGCAAGAAGGCCTGAACTGGACCGGGATCCGCGGCAGCGGGTCCACGACGACGAACGCCCTCCCGGAG
>NZ_JBOHDN010000308.1:0-13322 GCF_050699375.1 Nocardioides sp.
ATCCGTACGATCGCCGAGCTCGGTCACGCGGTCTTCCGCAAGCTGGCCGACGGCGACGGCACCAACCAGAAGCCGTCCTTCGGGTTCATCAACGGGCTCGCGCTCGGTGGTGGCCTCGAGGTCGCGCTGCACGCCGACTACCGCACGATCCAGGACTCGGTGCCGGCCGTCGGACTGCCCGAGGTCATGCTCGGCCTGGTCCCCGGATGGGGCGGCGGCTACCTGCTGCCGAACCTGATCGGTCCGGCGAAGGCGGCCAAGGTCTTCATCGAGAACCCGCTCAACAACGGCAAGGTGCTCAAGGGCGCCGAGGCGTACGAGCTGGGCATCGCGGACGCGATGTTCGGTGGTGCCGACTACCTCGAGCAGTCGCTGCTGTGGGCCGACAAGGTCATCAACGGCGATGTCGAGGTCGAGCGTGAGGCCATCGACCGCGGCGAGGCATGGGACGAGGCGGCCAAGAACGCCGGCTTCTTCGCCTGGGCCAAGACCGGTGATGCCTCCCCGGCCGCCAAGAAGGCCGTCGAGCTGCTCACCCTGGCCAAGACCGCGACCCGCGACGACGGCTTCGCGGCCGAGGACGACGCGCTCGTGGCGATGTCCAAGACCCCGCAGCTGCTCGCCTCGCTCTACTCCTTCGACCTGGTGCAGAAGCGCGCCAAGCGCCCCGCGGGTGCCCCCGACAAGGCGCTGGCCCAGAAGGTGACCAAGGTCGGCATCATCGGCGCCGGCCTGATGGCCTCGCAGTTCGCGCTGCTCTTCGTCCAGCGCCTCAAGGTGCCGGTCGTCATGGTCGACCTCGACCAGGAGCGCGCCGACAAGGGCGTGGGGTACGTCCACGCCGAGCTCGACAAGCGCCTGGCCAAGGGCAAGGCGAGCCAGGACGCGACCAACCGTCTCAAGGCTCTGGTGACCTCCTCGGTCGACTACGAGGAGTCCTTTTCCGACGCCGACTTCATCATCGAGGCCGTCTTCGAGGAGATGGGCGTCAAGAAGACCGTCTTCGCCAACGCCGAGGCCGTCGCGCCGGAGACCGCGGTCTTCGCCACGAACACCTCGAGCCTCTCGATCACCGAGATGGCCGCGGACCTGAAGAACCCCGAGCGGGTCGTGGGCTTCCACTTCTTCAACCCGGTCGCGGTGATGCCGCTGCTGGAGATCATCCGTGGCGAGAAGACGTCGGACGCTGCCCTGGCCACGGCGTTCTCGGTCTCGAAGTCGCTGAAGAAGACCTCGATCCTGGTCAAGGACAGCCCGTCCTTCATCGTGAACCGGCTCCTGGGCCGCTTCATGGGCGAGGTCTCCAAGATCGCCGACGAGGGCACCCCGGTCGACGTCGTCGAGTTGGCCTTCGCCGGTGTCGCGCCGATGGGCCCGTTCGCGCTGATCGGTCTGGTCGGCCCCGCGATCGCCTACCACAACAACGAGACGCTCGCGAAGGCGTTCCCGGACCGGTTCTACCTCTCCGAGAACCTCCACAAGGTCGTCGAGGCGAAGAAGAGCTCCTTCTTCGGTCCCGACGGGCGCACCCTCGACCCCGAGGTCGAGGCCCTGCTGACCTCCGGCGACGTGGTCAAGACCGCCGAGGAGGCCCGCCGGCAGTCGCTGGAGGCGCTCGCCGACGAGATCCGCCGGATGCTCGACGAGGGCGTCGCGCAGGCGGCAGAGGACATCGACCTGGCGATGATCACCGGCGCCGGCTTCCAGTTCTGGAACGGCGGCATCACCCAGCTCCTCGACCGTGAGGGCATCTCCGAGACGGTCAACGGCAAGAAGTTCCACTGACCGTCACGAACCGCCCCCGGCCACGATGTGGTCGGGGGCGGTTCTATTTGGGCCCTGGTCCGGGCTCAGACGCTGTTGTCAGCCAGCGCGCTGCTCCCGCCGCCTGCTACGGCCGCCTTCGCGCTCTTCTGGCGCGCTCGGGGCCGTTGGTTCTGCCCGTCGGGCTGCGTCGGACCGCGCCGGCTCTCGATCTTCTTGCGGACCAGCTCGTTCGCCGCGTGCAGGTCGAACGGCGCCGACATCTGCTCCGGTGACCATCGGAACTCGGCCACGATGTCGTCGTAGAGCATTGATTCCCCCGAAATGCTGATTGGTTGAGATTGGTGACGATCCCGGGGGCTTGCCGGCCCCCGGACCGTAGACACTCTAGACCCGGGATGCGGCCTCATCGGTCGGAGCACCGCACGTCAGACGCCGTCGCTACCATCGACCATCGCGTCCTGACCTGCGAAAACCAACCTCTCGTCACACGGGCGTCGCCGTCTCAGGGTCAGAGACAGGCCCGCGCGATGGCGGTGAAGCTCGTCAGCGGCCAGCCGCAGCGCTCCACACCCGCGCGATCGACTCCGCCACCCGGGAGAGGTCTTCCTCGACACGGTCCAGCGCCTCCTGCAGCGACCCCGGGCCGGGCGCTGCGGAGAACACCGCGGTCATGCCGGCCGCGATCGCCTCGTCCGACCCCTGCGACACATCACCCGCGATCGCGACGACCGGGACACCCTGTGCCTGGGCCAGCCGCATCACGCCGACGGGCGTCTTGCCTCCGAGCGACTGGGTGTCCAGCCTGCCCTCACCGGTGATGACCAGATCGGCGCCGGCGATCGCGGTGGCGAGCCCGACGGCCTCGGCGACCAGCTCGAAGCCGGAGCGCAGCTCGGCGCCCAGGAACGCCAGCGCCGCGAATCCCAGCCCTCCCGCCGCGCCCGCCCCCGGGGACGCGGGGTCCGCGAACGAGCCGCACACCTCGCCGAGTCGGCGCAGCCCTTCGTCGAGCATCCGTACCGTCGCCGGGTCGGCGCCCTTCTGGGGACCGAACACGGCGGCGGCCCCACGAGGACCGTGCAGCGGGTTGTCGACGTCACAGGCCGCGATCACCTCACAGCGCGCCAGGCCAGGGTGCCGGGCATCGAGGTCGACCGTGGCGATGTCGTGCAGGCCGGCGCCGCCGGGCGCGAGACCACCGCCGGTCGCGGAGGTGAAGCGTACGCCCAGCGCCTGGGCCATCCCGACGCCGCCGTCGGTGGTCGCGCTTCCTCCCAGCGTGAGGATGAGCCGCTCGGCGCCGGCGTCCAGGGCAGCCCTGATCAGCTCGCCGGTGCCGTACGTGGTGGCGGCCGCGGCGCTCGCGGGCGTGGGATCGACCAGGTGCAGTCCCGAGGCGGAGGCCATCTCGACCACGCCGGTCACGCTGCCCCCGGGCCCGTCGGCGGGGATCAGGCCCAGCTCCGCGCCGACCGGCTGACCGTGCGGGCCCGTGACGGTCAGGCAGACGATCTCCCCACCGAGGGAGCCCACCAGGGCGTGCAACGTGCCTTCTCCCCCGTCGGCGACGGGTCGGGTCACGGTCTCCCAACCGGGTGCCCCACGCCGCCAGCCGGCCGCGATGGCAGCCGCCGCGGCCGGGCTCTCACAGCTGCCCTTGAAGGAGTCCGGAGCGATGACGACGCGCACGGCTCAGGCGATCAGGAACGACAGCGGCAGGACCACGAGCATGCCCGCGATCCCCTGGACCAGCGTGGCCATCGTCTGCGCGCGATAGGCCTGCGGCACGCTCATCCGGCTGAACTGGCTGACCACCCAGAAGTAGCTGTCGTTGGCGTGCGAGACGGTCATCGCGCCCAGACCGATCGCGAGCACCACCAACGTACGTCCCATGTCGCTGCCCAGACCCAGGTCGGCGACCAGGGGCGCGATCAGGGCGGAGGTGGTGACCATCGATACCGTCGAGGATCCCTGGGCCGTCTTCAGCGCCGCGGCGATCAGGAACGGCACCATGATCCCGATACCCAGCGCGGACAGCTCGGTGCCGAGGTAGCTGCCGATGTCGGTCGCCTGGATGACGGCGCCGAACGCTCCGCCGGCACCGGTGATGAGGAGGATCGGGGCGGCGTCGACGATGCCTTCCCCGACCCGGTCGGTCACGGTCTTCTCGTGGTTGGTCGGGCGGAGACCGGCGACCGCGATCGCCAGGCCGATCAGCAGCGCGATGACCGGCTGGCCGACGAAGCGCAGCACGTCGGCGGCCATCGTGTCCGTGCCGGGCAGGAAGGGCAGCGACATCGCGGAGCCGAGCATGATCAGCAGGATCGGGATCACGATCGGAGCGAACGCCATGGCGGCGCCCGGCCGCTGGACGGTGCCGGCGAGCTTCTCGAACTCGGCGATCCGCCGGTCGACCTCGGCGTCCGAGACACCATCGGGCTGTACGTCGCGGAAACGTGTCGCCCACAGCGCCCCCGCGCCGGCCGAGACGAGACCGACCACGAGCCCCAGGGCCATCACCAGGCCGAGCTTGGCGTCGAGGCCCAGGTTCCCGGCCGCGGCGATCGGACCCGGCGTCGGCGGGACCAGCGTGTGGGTGGCGTAGAGGCCGGTGGCAAGGGCGACGGACATCGCGACCGGGCTGGTGCGGGTGCGGGCGGCCATCGACTCCTTGAGCGAGTTGAGGATGACGTAGCCGGAGTCACAGAAGACGGGGATCGAGACGACATACCCGATGATGCTCATCGTGAGCGTCGGGAACCGCCGGCCGAGCACCTTCACGATGGCATCGGCCATCGTGATCGCGGCGCCGGACCGGTCCAGGAAGACTCCGATGATCGTGCCGAGGATGATGACGATCCCGATACCGCCCAGTGTGGAGCCGAACCCACCGGTCGCGATCGAGACGACACCCAGGGTGTCGCCCTCGGTGAGGGGAGGTAGCCCGAAGGCCAGGCCGCCGACCATCGCGGTCAGCAGGAGGGCCAGGAACGGATGCATCCGTGCCCACGCGGTGAGCAGGATCAACCCGATCACCAAGGCGAGCAGGATCAGCAGGTCTGCCATGGAAGGTCCTTCGTCGTCGTACAGGAACGCGCCGGTCGGACGGGATCGCACCGGCGTGCGCTTGGCGTGCGCCAGGCATGTACCGCACAGCATCCGCGTCGCGATGTGATGACGTCCACAGGCAGATGGCCAAGGGCCGGTGGCCAGATCTTGTGCATCCGCACAACGGTGACCTCTGTCGACCCGGGCTATCTACCCGGGCTATCTACCCGAGCCGAGCACCGGGCCGAGGTAGAGCGTCAAGACGTCCGGCAGATGGTCCATCCGCAGCCCGGTGATCTCGCCGATCCGGGCGAGGCGGTATCGGACGGTGTTGCGGTGCACGTGCAGAGCCCCGGCGGCGGCCGTCGCGCTGGCGTTGTGCTGGACGTAGGCACCGAAGGTGGCCACCAGCTCGCCGGAGCGGTCCGCCTCCGCCAGCCGCTGCCACGGCTCCGCGAGCAGGTCGCCTCGCCACCCCTCACCCATGCCTCTGACCAGGGCGAGCAGCGGCACGTCGTCGAAGTCGTACGCGCCGCCGGAGGAGTCGATGAGGCCGGTGACCGTCAGGGTGTCGCGGGCCGTCAGGTACGCCTGCTCGAAGGTGGCGGACCCGGTGAAGGCACGACCGGTGGCGTGCCGGAGACGACCCTCCGCGGCATGCAGCAGCGCGGCGGCATCCTGGTTCGGGCCACGAGAGCGGCCGGCGGGGCTGAAGACGACGAGCTCCTGCGGCTCCACCCGACCGACCAGGATGCCGCGTACCTGCACCAGGTCCCGCTGCAGCCCGCGAAGAGCCTCCGTGTGCGCCTGCGTCCGCGTGGCCGGTGCGATCACGGTGGCACGGCGGGGCGTCTCGAGGTCGATGCCCAGTCCTGCCGCCCACTCCGCGAGCTCGCGCGGCGCGAGCCGTCCGGCGGCCGCATGACCGACGAACTCCTCCCGCTCCCGGTAGCGCCACTGGCGGGACTCCGCGGCCCGGGCCTGGTCGACCATGAGCTCCGCGGTCACTCTGATCAGGTCGCCGAGCACTCGCACCTGGTCGGGTTCGCCCGTGATGCCGACGACCCCGACCAGCTGGCCGTGGGACCGCAGCGGCAGGTTGATCCCGGGCTGGACCCCGCGCAACGCCAGCGCCTCGGAGCGGGCGATCTCCACGACCCGGTCCTGCTGTGCCGCGAGAAGGGCGCCCTCGTGCACGGCGCCGATCCGGTCGTCGTGGCCCGAGGCCAGGATGATCCCGTGCGGGTCCATCACGTTGACGTTGTGGCCGATCACGCTCATCGTCCGCTCGACGACCTGCCGCGCCAGGTCCGAGGTCAGCTGCGCGGCGCTCACCTCCGCTGTCAGAGCCGTGCCCGGCGCGGCGAGCGACCCTCGCTCTCGGGGGGCTCGCCGGCCTCGTCCAGGCGCAGAACGGCGTCGTCCGAGAGGCCGCCGTCGAGCACCGTGATGGTGTCCAGCGCGATCGCCTGCGGGGTCAGGCCGATGTATTCGAGGATCTTCGGGCGCTTGGCGTGGTCCAGGAACTCCTGCGGGATGCCGTGGATCTTGACCGGGGTGCGTACGTCCGAGGCGGTCATGGCCTGCAGGAAGGAGGCCCCGACGCCGCCGGCGACGCCGTTGTCCTCGATGGTGACGACCAGTCGGTGGTCGGCGGCAGCCTCGATCAGGGCCGGGTCGACCGGCTTGACCCAGCGCGGGTCGACGACGGTGACGCCGATCCCCTGGGCGGTGAGCCGCTCGGCGACACCCATGGCTGTCTCGGCCATCGAGCCGACGCCGATGACCAGGACGTCGCGGGTGCCGTTGCGCACGAGCACGTCGGCCTGGCCCATCTTGGCGACGGTGGGCATGTCCTCGGGCGGCGGACCCTTCGGGAACCGCACCACGGTCGGTGCGTCGTCGACGTCGACGGCCTCGTCGAGGAGCTCCCCCAGGCGGGTGACGTCGCGCGGGGCGGCCAGGCGGAGCCCGGGGACGACCTGGAGCAGCGACATGTCCCACATCCCGTTGTGGGAGGCGCCGTCGTCGCCGGTGACCCCGGAGCGGTCGAGGACGAAGGTGACGCCCTGCTTGTGTAGCGCGCAGTCCATCAGCACCTGGTCGAAGGCCCGGTTGAGGAAGGTCGCGTAGACCGCGAAGACAGGGTGCAGGCCGCCCATGGCCAGGCCGGCGGCCGAGGTGGCGGCGTGCTGCTCGGCGATCCCGACGTCGAAGGTGCGCTCGGGGAACCTGGTCTGGAACTTGTCGAGCCCCACCGGGTGCATCATGGCCGCGGTGATCGCGACGATGTCCTGGCGGCGCTCCCCCAGGGAGATGATCGCGTCGGAGAAGTGATCGGTCCAGATCCGGCCCTTGGGCTTCTCGGCACCGGTCTGGACGTCGAAGGGACCCGGCGAGTGGAACTGGTCGGCCTCGTGGCGCTCGGCCGGGTCGTAGCCGTAGCCCTTGCGGGTGATCGCGTGCACGATCACCGGTCCGCCGAACCGCTTGGCAGAGGTCAGCGCCTGCTCGAGCGCCTGCCGGTCGTGGCCGTCGACGGGCCCGACGTACTTCAGGCCGAGGTCCTCGAAGAGCCCCTGGGGCGCGACCGCGTCCTTGAGCCCCTTCTTGACCGCGTGCAGCGCGTCGTAGGCCATCGCGCCGATCCCCGGCACGGCGTTGAGGCGGCGCTTGACCATGTCGAGCAGCAGCTCGTAGCGAGGGTTCGTACGCAGCGCGGTCAGGGCCGTGGCCAGGCCACCGATGGTCGGGGTGTAGGAGCGGCCGTTGTCGTTGACGACGATGACCAGCTTGGAGTCGTGCTGGATCGCGATGTTGTTGAGCGCTTCCCAGGCCATCCCGCCGGTCAGGGCGCCGTCGCCGATCACGGCGACCACGTGCCGGTCCTCGCCCCGGATCGTGAACGCCTTGGCGATCCCGTCGGCGTAGGACAGCGAGGTCGAGGCGTGCGAGTTCTCGACCACGTCGTGGTCGGACTCCGCCTGGCTCGGATAGCCGCTCATCCCGCCTTCGCGGCGCAGCGTGCCGAAGTCGCCGGCTCGTCCGGTGACCAGCTTGTGGACGTAGGACTGGTGGCCGGTGTCGAAGACGATCCGGTCGCGCGGGCTGTCGAAGACCCGGTGCATGGCGAGGGTCAGCTCGACGACGCCGAGGTTCGGCCCGAGGTGACCGGTGTTGGTGGCGACCGTCCTGATCAGCAGGTCGCGGATCTCGCTCGCGAGGAGCTCGAGCTCGTCGTCGGAGAGATTGCGTAGATCCTGTGGCGCGCCGATGCGTTCGAGGAGACCCATGGCCCGGATTCTACGACTCCTACCTGAGTCTCGCCGACCCGGATAGCTCGGCATGCTGCGCCGACCCGAGGAACGGCGGCAGCCCGATCAGAGCCGAGTCGCTGAGGTCGAGGTCAGGCGCCTCGACCGGGTCGACGAAGACGATCTGACGACCCTCGTGGCACACGATGTCAGCGTCGGTGAGGGCGACGCCGGCCGCGTAGAGGTGAAGCTTGTCGTCGGTCCCGGTCTCGGGATGGTGGACGTCGTGGACGGCGACCAGCTCCAGGTCGGCGGGACTCAGCCGGACCTCGGTCTCCTCCTCCAGCTCGCGCGCCGCACCGGTCAGGGGATCCTCCCCCGGGTCCAGATGGCCTCCGCAGAACGACCACTTCTCCGGCGCGATCCGCGGATGCTCGTCACGCTCCTGGAGCAGCACCCACCCACGCGGGTCGACAAGGATCACGGCGGCGAACTCGGTCATGAGGCGCGAGCCTAGTTCGTCGGCTTGTCCAGCCTCGGCCCTGCCCGAGACGTACGTCCCTTGACGGGACGCAAACCACAGCAAAGACTGGCCACATGGCACTGACCACGAAGCAGAAGGCGATCTTCACCACCGGCGCGGTCGTCGTTCAGGCGGCCGTCGCGCCGGTTGTTCTGCGCGACCTCCAGAAGCGCTCCGACGACGAGATCCGCGGACCGCGACTCCTGTGGCGCCTGTGGGGCAGCACGAACCTGCTCGGCGCAGCAGCCTACTGGTTCATCGGACGCAAGCCCGCAGCCGCCTGATCCGCCTCCCTCTCGGGGTGCTCGGGGAGATACCCAGGCCCGCATCTACCTGGATATATAGGCGCGCGCGCCTCATTGATATCTGTGTCAACCAAATTGCGGCGCGCCCCTTCTCAAACCACGCACGCCTGGTGAATGGTGTTATGTGTCAGGGGTCACAATCTCGGACCTCGCCCACGCCAGGAGTGATTTCACATGGGGACGCATAACTCGGACGGCCCTGCTCGGGTCTCCCGACGATCTTTCGTCGGGTACGTCATCGGTGGCACCACGCTCATCGCCGCCGCAGACCTGGGCCTTGCCCCATCGGCCGCCCACGCCGCGGTCATCCCATCGCCGCCTCAGATTCCAGAGCACTACGATCTCAACGACTTCCTGACCCACTGCGCTCAGCCGACGTCGAACCTGATCGCCATCGAGGTCGACGAGAAGGGGCACGCCAACTTCGCGCTGCCCCGGATGGAGGTCGGCCAGGGCATCACCACTGCCATGTCGATGCTCATCGCCGAGGAGCTGGACCTCCCGCTCGACCACGTGCACGTCACGTTGGCGCCGGCCCGGCCCGAGCTGCTCTTCAACCAGCTGACCGGCGGCTCCAACACGATGGTCTCGATGTACACGCCGGTCCGGGTCGCCGCCGCGATCGCCCGCAAGGCGCTTCTGGAGGCGGGCGCGATCCTGCTCGGGGACACGCTCGCCCAGCTGACCACCAAGGGCGGCCAGATCATCGCCCCAGACGGCTCCTCGGTGAGCTACGGGGAGGCCGCCGCGAAGGCCGCCGCGCCGACGACCGAGAAGGTCGAGGTGAAGCTGAAGGACGCCTCCGAGCACAAGGTCGTCGGCACCCCGCAGCGGCGCGTCGACGCGCTCGAGGCGATCACCGGCAAGAAGAAGTTCGCCATGGACCTCGACGTGCCGAACGCACTCCCGACCATGGTGTGCCGGGCGCCCGAGCTCAACGGCACCGCGCACGCGATCAACAACAAGAGCGCCGTCGAGACCATGCCCGGCGTCACCCACGTCGAGATCATCCCGACGGGTGTGGCGGTGCGGGCCAAGACCTTCGGCCAGTGCATCGACGCCGTCCGTGCGTTGGAGATCACCTGGAACTCCGGCACCGTGACGACGATGTCCGCCGACGACGTACGCGACGAGCTGCGCGCGGGACAGATCCCGCTCGTGGCACCGAAGCTCGGAGCCACCTCGGTCGACGGCGAGTTCACCTTCCACTTCCGCAGCGGCTCCGCGCTCGAGCCCAACTGCGCGGTCGCCGACGTACGCGACGGCAAGGCCACCGTCTGGGGCGGCCTGAAGTCACCGATCGACGCCCAGGGCAGGGTCGCCAAGGCACTGGGCCTCGCGCAGACGAGCGTCAAGGTCAACGTCGTCCAGGGCGGCGGCTCCTTCGGCCGCAAGCTGTTCAGCGACGCGGCGGTCGAGGCCGCTCATGCCTCCAAGGCGTTCGGAGCACCGGTCAAGCTGATGTGGCACCGGGCCGACGAGCCGCGTCAGGGTCGGGTGCACCCGATGGCGGTCTCCCGGATCCGGGCGACCGTGCTGGCGGGCAACGTCCTCACCTTCGAGCAGCGCCACGCCAGCGTGGCCTGCGACTTCACCCACGGTCTCGGGGAGCGACTGACCGCCGAGGTGGCGGCCCTGCCGCCCGGCCTGTCCAACCTGTCCTTCTCCGAGTCGATCTTCGTGCTCAGTCAGGAGCTGCCCTACAACTTCGGGGTCATCACCCAGCTGCTCAACGAGCCGAAGCCCGCGGTCGACCGTTTCAACACCAGCTCGGTGCGCAACATCTACTCCCCCGACGTGGCCACCGCCAGCGAGCTGATGGTCGACCAGCTCGCCAAGAAGCTGAAGCAGGACCCGGTCGCCTTCCGGCGCGACCATCTCAAGAGCGGCACCGTCAAGGGGGTGCTGGACCGTGCCGCCGAGCTCGGCGACTGGGGCCGCGAGATGCCCGCGGGCACGGCGCAGGGCATCGCCGTCCACAAGGAGTACAAGGGCGCCACCGCCGTCCTCGTCGAGCTCGACTGTCGTCCCGAGACGGTCAACCGGGAGGTACGTGACGGCGTCACCGGGCCCCGGGTCACGAAGGCGGTCGTGGTCGCCGACGTCGGTCTGGTGATCAACCCGATGGGAGTCAAGGCCCAGATGATGGGTGGGTTCTCCGACGGGATGTGCCAAGCACTGACCTACAGCAACCACCTGGTCGACGGCCAGTTCCTGGAGGCCAGCTGGGACAACTCGGCCTACACCCGGCAGTGGAACACGCCGTTCGACTTCCAGTGCGAGGTGATCGAGTCGCACGGCACCCAGCCCGGCGGGGTCGGCGAGGCCGGCGTGGCAGCTTCGATGGCCGCGGTCGCCTGCGCGTACGCCCGCGCCACCGGCAAGATGCCGACCGAGTTCCCGATCAACTTCCGCGACCCGCTCCACTTCGAGCCCAAGCCCTTCATCCCGTCCGTCCCCGAGTCGCCGACCGACGGCCTCGCCTACACGTTCTGAGGTCACCGATGCCTTCTCACACCTTCCAGCTCAACGGCGAGACCGTCACGGTGGACGTCGAGGACGATGTACGCATCCTGTGGGTGCTTCGCGACGTGCTCGGTGTCACCGGTCCGAAGTACGGCTGCGGCATCAACGTCTGCAAGGCCTGCACCAGCCACATCAACGGCAAGGCGTTCAACCCGTGCTCGGTCCGCGTCTCCGACATCGGCGCCGAGGACAAGATCACCACGATCGAGGGGCTCGCCGACACCGCCGACGGCGACGGCCTGCACCCGATGCAGGAGGCCTGGCTCGAGCACGACGTCGCCCAGTGCGGCTACTGCCAGCCGGGCCAGATCATGGCCGCGGTCGCCCTGGTCAACATGGTCCGCGACGAGGGTCGGGCGATCAACGAGGCTGACCTCGACACGATCCGCAACGTCTGCCGCTGCGGCACCTACTCCCGGATCCGAGAGGCGATCAAGACGGGCCAGGAGGCAATGGCCCGAGGGCTCTAGCCTCCAGTCTTCGTCTCTAGTCGGCGGAGAGCTCCTGCTCGATCCGCTCGACCTTCGCGGTGAGCTGGCCGGTGTAGCCGGGCCGGATGTCGGCCTTGAGCACCAGCCCGACCCGCGGAGAGACAGCGGCGACGGCGTCCACGCACTGCTTGATGACAGCCATCACCTCGTCCCACTCACCCTCGAGATTGGTGAACATGGCGTTGGTCTCGTTGGGCAGTCCGGACTCACGGACGATGCGGATCGCCTCGGCGACCGAGGCCGCCACCGATCCATCGCGGTCGTCGGTTGTCGTCGGGGCGATCGAGAAGGCGGCGAGCATGCCGAAACAGTATCCAGTCCCGTCACGCGCATGCATATAGTGGCGCAGCCGGGAGGGCCGAGGGTGCCGCTTGCGGTGGAAGGAAAAGATGAGTGAGGGACTCGACCGGCTCGCCGCGACGCTGGGCGTGCCGGCTGCGCGGCTCGCGCCGCTGGAGGCGTACGACGACCAGCACCTGGGCCGGCTCAACGATCTGGCCCAGGGCGCGATGACCGCGGAGGACAAGGCCTTCGAAGCCTCCCTCGACGAGGCGCTGAAGCTGGTGCCGAAGATGTTGCGCGGGGTCGTCCAGAAGATGCTCGGAGGTGCACGATGACCGCCCTGACCAGCGCGCTGGAGATCACCAAGCTGGCCCACGAGATGCACGTGGACGAGACCGAGCTCGCCTTCCTCGCCACCACCTCCCCCGACGACCTCCGCGACCTTCGCGGGATCGTCTCGCACGCGATGTTCAGCCGCCACGAGTCCCGGGTGAAGGGGCTCGCCGCGGTCAGCAAGAAGCTCCCGGCCGCCGTAACGGCGAAGATCACCGAGATCGCGATGGGACCCATGCTCAGCGCACGGGTGGCGGCGGTGATGGACCCGGCCGACGCCGCGAAGCTCGCCGGCCACCTGAAGCCAGAGTTCCTCTCCGAGCTCTCCGTCCACCTCGACCCGAGCCGGGTAGAGGGCATCATCGCGAGGCTCGACGAGGCGCTGGTCGTCGACGTCGGCCGCAGGCTCCTCGCCGATGGTCACCTGCTGACGCTGGCCAGGTTCACCGGTGTCGTCGGCCCGGACGTATCCCTCCAGGTCATGGACGGCGCCTCCGGCTCCGAGATCATCCAGGTAGCCCTCTTCCTCGACGAGCCCTCGGTGCTCGACCCGATGCTCGCCGGCCTCTCCGACGAGACCCTAGGGGAGGTGGTCGCCGCCGCCGGCGACCACGAGGAGCCCTTCGAAGCCCTCCTGGCCACCCTGGAAGAGGACAGCCGGACGAGGATCGCGTCGCTGACCTGAGGCGCCGCTTCCCGACACGACGGGGAGCTCGACATGGGGTGCCGGCGCGTAACCCTGCGGAGCTCCCCGACGTACGGATGGCAGACGGCCCGCCACCCCAGCTGGGGT
>NZ_JBOHDN010000309.1:0-12294 GCF_050699375.1 Nocardioides sp.
CGGCAGGGGTGCCGTCCTCGTCGCCCTCGTCGTCGAAGAGCCAGGAGAACTCGATCTCCCACACCCGCGGCCGGGCGGTCCCGATCCGGGGCGCCTTGATCGTCGTACGACGGATGCCGCGGTCGTCCTCGGTCCGGATCACGCCGGCATCGGCCAGCGCTTCGGCCAGGCCGCGGCCGGTGTAGGTCAGCTCGTCGTGCTCGCGGCGGCTCTGGGCCACCAGCGCCGAGTGAGCCGCACCCGGGTTCAGCCAGACCTTCTCGCCGTCGGTCCAGCCGATCGCCTCGCCGCGCTCGCGCCACACCGGAAGCGGCGCCTGCCCGGGCTGAGCCGCCGGAATCGTGTTGATGGGGTCCTGCTCCCACCCACACAGCGTCTCTGCTCCCGACGGCGCCGAGACACCATCGCGGGCGCGCAACGTCGCCTTGCCCTGCATCAGCAGCGTTCGCATCAGCTCGCGGACCCGGTCGGACGCGGTGCGACGTGCGGCGCCGGCCATCAGGTGGCGCTTGCACTCAACCAGGCCGTCCCAGGCTCGCGCCCAGTGCTCGGCGTGCTCGGCCGCGGTGATCGCGGAACGCTCCTCGGCCATGGCGAGCATCGCCCACCAGCCCACGGCCAGGTCTGCCACCGACTCCGAGTGACGCGCATCAAGACCAGGGTCAGCCGCGTTCTCGTCGCGCAGCTCGGCCGCCAGCTCGGCTCGCTTCTCGCGCAGCGTGTCATCGAGCGTGCCCTTCACCGGGGCGTAGTGGCGCACCAGCGCCGCCGTCAGCGAGGCGCGGCGCTCCGGGTCGCCGTTGCTGTCGAACAGCTCCAAGTCCGCCAGGTTCACATCACCGCGGCCGACCTTCAGCGTCACGATGCGCGACTCCGCGGACTCAACCGTGGTGGTCTCCTCACCGGTCACCAGCGGCAGCGACCGCGGCGGGTGCATCGCGCGTACGCCGCCCTCTCGCTTTCCGCGGGCCTTGCCGGTCCGGTTGAACTGGGACCGGGCGATCACCGCGCAGCGCACCGACGCGCGCTCGGTGCCACGGTCCGGGGCCAGGTCGTCCAGGGGCAGCAGCACGTCGCCGGCGCGGTAGCGCAGCTCCTCGAGCGCGGTCACCGTGCCGGCGTCCTCGCCAGCTCCGGCGCCGGGCATCCGGTCGTGACGAGCGCCAGGCGCACAGTGCTGGACCGCGAACGCCGCAACACCCGTCTTGCCCGAACCCTTCGGCCCGAACGGCATGACCGTCGTACGCGAGAAGCCCAGGGGCGCCCGGTAGGCCGCGCCCAGCAAGGGGGCAGCCACGCGGGACGGGACGACCTCGAACAGGCACACCGACGCCATCACCGCATCGCGCAGCTCGGCGCGGGTCGCCGGCGAGGCCGGCAGCTCGAACGGGGCCAGGACCTCATCGAACTTCACCCGGACATCAGAGACCGGGCCGTTGGCGTCGATCCCGCCGCCGGCGTGGAGGTAGACCCAGCGGCCGGCGATCTCTTGCCACCCGAGAACGCCGTACATCACCGTCAGCGGCACCGGACCCGACGTCGCCATGATCGCGTTGCGCAGCGTCGAGCGACCGCCGCCGGTGTCTTGGAACGTCGCCGGCCAGGGCAGCTCGTTGACCCAGGTGCAGTTCTTCCAACGGTCCAGCTCGACCGCGCGCATCGTGTGCGTCTCGCCCTCGCGGTCGGCCACCAGGTCGACGTGAGTCATCAGCGCCGGCGACCCGTCGCACAGGTCCTCGACCCAGCGGCCCGCCAGGCGCACCCGCACCGGCAGGATCTCGGTCAGCATCTCGGTCACCTGCGTGACGGCGCCGGCCCGGTCGCGCTCGACGTCGGTCTTGACCTTGAACAGACCCTCCGGGTTCGCCTCGAACTTGTCGCGCAGGATGATGCGGCGCCGGGGCACATCGCCCCATCCGCCACCGCCACCAGGTCGACGTTCGCCACCGTCGCCACCTTCGCCACCGCCACGACCCGGGAACGGCAGAACTTCGCCACCGGTTTCGCCACGGTCTTCGCCACCGGTTTCGCCAGGGGTCGCCGGCGCCGGCGACACGTTCGCCATGGCGGAAACTTCGCCACCCGCCGTGGCGGAAACTTCGCCACGGTCTTCGCCAGCGGTTTCGCCAGCGGTTTCGCCAGCGGTTTCGCCAGCGGCGATCCTCGCCACCAGGTCCTCGCGGGTCAGCGGCACCAGGTCCGCCAGGCCGTAGCCGGCGGCCAGGTGGTCGTGAGCGTCGTTGCCGTCGACCGGCTCGACGACCTCGACACCGAACGCGACCGGCGCCAGCTCCTCGAGCAGGCGCAGCGCGTGCTTCCAGCCGGCGACGTCGCGATCGCAGATGATCCGTACGAACTTCCCGCGCAGAGCTTCGGTGTACTGGGGCAGCCAGACAGCCGAGAAACGCCCGTCAGAGTCGCCGGCGCCGAATGGTGCCGTGGTGGACGCGCTAGGGCCTCCAGCGTCGATCTGAGCCGCTACAGCGTCCGAATCCTTCTCGCCCTCGCACAGGTAGACCACGCCGCCCGCGTTCGGGTTCGAGGCCAGCACCGCGGGCAGGTTGTAGAGCACCCGCCGGGCAGCCGCCGGGGCGCCCTTGGTCGGCTTGCCGTTCTTGTCGTAGCGGCGAGCCGAGAACTTCGCCATCCCGCCACGCCACCGGCGGATGTCGAAGACCTTCTCGCCAGCCTCGTCGCGGTAGACGTACGTCGCCACCAGCTCGAGGCGATCGCCACCGGTTCCGCCACCAGCTTCGCCAGCCGCTTCGCCGCGCTTTCGCCGTGGCGAAGACTTCGCCACCTTCTTCGCCACCGGGTTCGCCACCGGCTCGCCATGGCGAAGTTCGCCACCGGCGGTGGCGGAGATCTCGCCACCCGTTTCGCCATCGTCGCCACGTGGCGAAACCTTCGCCACTGCCTTCGCCACCGGGTTCGCCACGGTGTTCGCCACCTTCGGCGACTTCGCCACCCGTGGCGAATAAGAGCGCCCGCGGAAGGGAGGGGTGTCGTAGCGGTCCGCGTCGACCAGGCCGATCGCGGCGAGGACATCGTGCCGGTTGCACTTGCGCTGGCAGTAGACGAACGTCTCGCCTCCGCCGCGCTTGTTGACCTTCCAGGTCACCGACAATGACGGCTCGTGGTCATCGTGCGCCGGGCACCGAACGTAGGCCTGCGTCGCCCCTGGCGTGCCAACCACAACGCCGGCCGCGGCCAGCGCGTCAATCACGCGGTCGTAGGAGGACCCGTCGGTCACTTCTTCAACTGGAGCGGAGCTCACTGGTACTCTCATTTCGTCGCATAGCTAGGGAAAACGTCGCTTCGCGTGGCGAAACGCTTGTGACAACCCGGGAAAGCCAGCCAGCAAACCCGTTCTTTGACCCCCGACGCTGTTGGCGCAGCGGAGGGGGTCACCTCTTTGTTCAGCTCATCTACGCGGCCTTGCCCTCGGCCGGCGTCGCCACCAGGCGCGCCAGCTTCGCCAGACCGTCCGCCGCCTCGAGCGCAGCGGCAGGGTCCTTCTTCATCGCCGTGATTACCCCGGGATCCAGCAGCCCGATTCGCAACGCGGCGACCAGCGCCAGCGCCACGTCCTCGGGCAACTGCACCGCAGCTCCTCGCCCCGCGCGCTTCTCCAGAAGCTCCGCCGGCAGGAGCAAGCGCGCCAGCACGTTCACGCTGTTTCGCGAACGACCAGACGCGTTGACCACATCCGTCAGCGACCAGGCATCCCCGCGTGTTTTCTCCCGCTTCATGGGTCAAAAACGTAGGGGTTTCACACTCAAAAGCGCCCGAGACACGCCGCGCGATCATGCGGTTTCCTCGCTCGTCGCGCGGGGGCGGTTGCGCTCCCAATGGGCCAGTTGAGACGGCTTGTAGACGTCCGCGTTGCCGCGCTTGCCGACCGCCTGGGGGAACTCGCTACCGGCCCGGCGCTTGGCCTTTTTCAGGGCGTCCTTGGCCTTCTTCAGGTCCGGGGAGAACCCGGTCAGAATGCCCTTCTCCAGGGCCTCCGTCAGGGTCACCGGACGCTCAAACTGGATCACGTTTTCGCGCTTTGGCGCTTCCACGTTTTCACGCGAAACCGGGGACTCCTCGGGGACTGTCCCCCGCTGTTCTCCCAGGTCAGAAGGCATCGCGGGGACAGGGGACGGCAGCGCCAGGAGATCGTCGTGAGCCTCCAGAACCTCGCCCGAAACCACCGGCGAACCGGGCAGATCGCCCACCACCAGGCGGCCGAAAAAGTCGTCCACAGACGGCGCGATCTCGGGGGTGTCCAGACCCTCCGGGAAGATCGACCAGGCCGCCTCCTGCGCCTCCTCCTTCTCCCACATCGTGGTCTGAGTTTCGACCACCTCTTCCATGACGACCTGGACCCGGCCGCGGTGCCGCGAAGACTTCGGCATCGCGTGAGCCTTGCCCACCAGCATGTTCCAGTTGCCGTAGGTGAACCGGCCCAGGATGCGGCAGGCGTAGTTCTCGCGACCCTCGGGACCACCCATCGTCCGGGCCGTCGCGCTCTGCGCGATCGACCACAGGTGCATCATCGGCTCACGGCCCATGAACGCCAGCTCGTTGAGCGCGTCCAGGGCCGGCGGGGTCGTCGGGTCCTCCTTGGTGCGGGTCTTGGCCCACCACGACTTGATCGCGCCCACCATCGTGTTGCGCTCCTCGACCACGACCAGGATTCGCGGACCCGGCCAGGCGTCCTCTTCGTCGTCGGTGAGGATCTGACGACGGTCCAGCTCCGCACGAAGGCGAAGGAGAGCCGCGGAGATGTCGGCAGGGTCGCGGACGTAGAGCACCCGCGGGTGACCCTTCAGCCACCGGTGAGAGGTGCGCTTCACATCGAGCACCACGACCAGGCCGCCGTGCATCAGAACGTGGATGATCGCCGAACGGGTCAGCATCGACTTACCGCCACCGGTGCCGATCGAGACCGCGACGTGCGGCGACTCCGAGTCCAGGTCGATAGAGACCGGCTTCTTGCCGCGGGTCAGACCGATCACCGGGGCCGACTCGTCCGCGGCTTCCATGTGCTCGCGGATGTCGTCGGCGGTGACGAGCTTCGGGACCCGGGCGCGGTGCTTGTAGGTCACCGCGGGGAACTCACCCTGCATCGCGTAGGAGGCGATCATGTCCGCGCTAGACAGGCCCAGCTTCTCGTAGACATAGCCGTCGATCGCGCCGCGCATCGAGCGACCGGCGCGCAGCGTGCCCGCCTCCTCGGGGCCGGCGTAGAAGCTCACCGGCAGCTCGAGGCGGATCTCGGCGTCCTCGTCGCGGAAGTTCATCGGGACGTGGATCCAGTGCCGGGGCTTCATCTCCGGGCCGTACCCGAGCTGCGGGGCGAGCGCCTGGTGCAGCGGCAGGACGTAGCGGCGCATGTGCTCGGCCTCCCGCACCCGGCGGTAGGTCGCGGCCGCGTAGATCCCCAGGCCCATGCCGGAACCGATGACCAGGGCCGTCGCGGTGAGCGTCTGGTGATTGGTCCAGCACCACCAGATGCCCACCAGAGCGGCCGGGATCCCCAGCCGCCAGAGTCCGCGCTTCCAGCCGGCCATCAGGTCCCACTTGTACGGCTCGCGCGTGCCGAAGAACGACCGGCGGCGCGCGTCAGCCACCGCCCACCCGTCACCATCGGCGAAGAAGGTGGCGTTCGTCTGCCGCTCGCCAGAAAGCGGCATCCCGAGGACGTAGCGGAACGGCAGAAGAATCAGCCACATGATCATTTCTTGCTCCCTCCATTGGCGATCGAGGCCGCCGCCAGGGCGGTGCCAATCGCGATCGTTGCCACCGAGACCAGCGCGAACGCGATGGTGTTCAGCGACACGAAGGCGACGATCTCGACCAAGGCGAGCGCCCCGAACAGGACCATCGCCTTCTTGTTTTTGCGGCGGCCGTGCTTCCACGCCTTCTTGGTGTTGGTCCAGGCCCGGCGAGCCAGCGAACGGCCGGCGGGACCCTTCCCACCACCGCGACGAGCTGCGCCGCCCTTCCCCTTGGCTTTCGCATCGCCGGTCCGCGAGTGCTCGCCGACGTTGACCTGCCTGCCGTTGACGGTGCGGGTGTAGCTGCGAACGTTCCTCATGCCGCACCCCACTTACCCGCGTCGGCGAGAAGGAGCGCGGCGGGCAGGTGCAGCGCCTCGACCTCGGAGAGGTACAGCGCGCTCAGCGGCGCCGTGGTCGCTCCTCGAACCGCCCAGAACCGGCCAGGCGTGCGCGACGTCGCGGCCAGCGGGCGCGACAGGCCACCGGTGAACACCGGCCAGGCCTGAGTGCCCACACGGCCCGAGACGATGCGTACGCCGTACGCCTCGCGAGTGGTCGCGGCCAGCGAGGACCCCGAGTTGGTCGCGGCCACCATGTGCAGCCCGAGCATCGGTGAGGCCCACTCCAGCGCCGCCAGCGCCTCCACGGCCGGCGACACCTGCGGCTCGCCCCAGGAGCGGCGCTCGGTCCAGCGCGCTTGCAGAGCCTCGGCCAGGCCGGCGCGGTGGTCGATCGCCACCACGACCCGACGGGCGGTCAGGATGTCGGACGCCGCGACGTTCTCGCGGCGCTCCAGCTCCTTACCCAGACGGACAAGCTCAGCGTGAATCTCGTCGATCCGGCCGGCGTGGGTCACGTCCACGTGAGCCTTGGCCCAGCTCTGCCGGGCGGTGCGGTCCAGGACGACGACCTCGGCGCCATGGGCGAGGACCTGGCCCAGAACCGAGCGCATCAGCCCCGACGTGCCCGAACCGGTGTCACCGACCAGGAGCGTGTGCGCGAAGTCGAGATCCAGCATCATCGCGCCGTCGGTCTCGCCCAGGCCCAACACGACCTGGCCCGATCGGGCGCCCTCCAGAGCCTCGCGTACGTCCTCGAGGCGGACCCCTGCCGGCGGCTGCGCCGGCGACTTCCTGATGAACCTCATCGCGCACCTCCAGCCCGGAGCGCGGCGCGCTCAGCCCGCGGAAGGAGAGGCAGCACATCGGCGATCTCGTCGGACTCCTCGTCCAGGTCGCCACGGTCCGGCTCGCCTGCACCTGCGCCAGCCGCACGGCCCCACCGGATCAGGTCGCTCAGGTCCAGGTCGACGTGCTCGACGCGAGCGCGGACCTTCTCGGACTTCGGGAAGTCGACGACCTCCGCGACATCAGAGCCGCGCTCCGCGGCCACCATTCCCGCGTGCTGGCCGCGAACTGCCATCCGAACGATCGCGGCAGCCACACCGCCGGCACCGAGAGTGCCGGCGCAGATCACCATCTGCCCGCCCAGGCTCAGCGGCTGGGTGAACCAATCGAAGAATTCCATCATCAGTGACCACTCCTCATCTGCGTTGCCGGCGTGCTCACGCCGCGGTCCCGACCAGGCGGACGTACTTGATCTGCTCGACGCCCTGGCGAACGTCGTCGCGGACGCTCTGGCGGAGATCGGCGGTCACCTGGTCAAGCTCCACGTGCATCTCGCCGAGCGAGTCGCGGACCTCGCGAAGTCGGTGGGACGAGACCTTCCGCGCGTCCACCATCTGATCGAGCATCGCCGCGAGCTCGTCGGCGTACTTCGCCAGGAGCTCCGTGGTGTTCGCCGCTTCAAGCTGAACCTTCATGGTCAAACCTTCCTGTGCTGAACCTTCACGTGATGAACCTTCACAGGAAGGTTGCCACGAGTCGCGGGGCGTTGTCTACCGTTTCGAGCCAAACCTTCCTAGGATGGTTCGCATGGAGACGACAGAGACGGCCGGTTCTCCCGGCGTGCGCGTAGACGAGCTGGAGCGACAGTTGCTCGCCGCGATCGACCGCGGGGACTACAAGCCCGGCGGTCGGCTACCGCCGATTTCCGACCTCGCCGTCGAGTGGGAAACCCACAAGAACACCGTCTCGAAGGTGATTCAGCGCCTGAAGACGATGGGCGTTCTGACAGGGGCACAGGGTGGAACTACTCGCGTTCGGATCCAGCCCGAGAGGATCGTTCGCCGGCAGCCCGAGCGCTACCGCGAGGAAAAGCGCAGCGCCCTGTTGCCTGATGGTGAGCGCGGCCAGATTGGCGCCACCGAGCTCGACACCGGTCTCAGCAAGTCTGATCTCAGCTTCGCCCCAACGGTCCGCTCGATCGAGCCGGCGGACGACGAGCAAGCGGCCCTCTTCGGCGTCGCGCCCGGAACGCAGCTCCTGGCGCGCCAGTACTACACACGTGCCCGGAACTCCGAGCGGCTCTTGGGCAACGGCAAGTCGTACCTCCTGCACTCTGTCGCAGAGCGCAACCCGGCCCTGCTCAACGAGAGCGACAAGCCATGGGAGGGCGGCACGATGCACCAGCTGCTCACCGTCGATGCTGAGCCGGCCTACGTCGTCGACCGGGTCACCGTGAGACCTCCACGGCCCGAGGAGGCGGAAGCCCTCGCGATCCAGGCCGGCGTATCGGTGTTCGTGTTCCGGAAGCTCACCTACGACGCGAACGACCAGCTCCTCGAGTACTCCGATTTCGTCCTTCCTGGCGACATCACCGAACTCGTGTATCGAGTCGACCTGCCCACATGGAAAGAAGGAACGGACGCGTGACCCGCACGAACGACCTTGCCGAACCCACCGCTCAGACGCTGACTGTCTTCGACGGGCCACGCGACATCGACAACCCGGGCGACGCAGCATCTGCCGTGGTCGACCTCCTAGACCAGTGGGGGAAGGAACGTCTTCAAGCTGGCCCCCGACCCGCGCTCATGCTGTCCGGCGGGATCGACTCACAGCTCCTGGCCGCGGTTTACGAGGCCCAAGGCCTCAACCCTTTAACCGTGACCGTCGCGGTTCCTGGCTCCCCTGACGCAGTGGGCGCAGCCTCTGCCGCCGGCCACCTCCGGCTCGACCATCACCTCATCGACACCCGCGAGGTGGTCGGACGGTGGCGTGAGGTGGCAACCGCGCTGGAGACCGACGAGCTTTGGGAAGTCACAGCCGGAGTCCCCCTCGTCGCGGTTTTCTCGCTGCTGAACGATCTGGGCATCACCGGCCCAGTCATCTCCGGCGGAGGAGCTGACGCGGTGTTCCTGGGCGGCTGGTCCCCCAGCGGCGCACTTCGCGGTGAGCAGTTGCGACGTGCGGCCGCGACTCTCAGTTTCCCGATTCCCGACTTCTACGAACGCCTCATCGGACCCGACGGGAAACAGCGCTACGTACAGCCGTACGCCACCCAGGCGATGTGGAGCACTGCCGCCCGACTCACCGAGAGCGCCCTCTACGTCGACCGCGGCGGCGTCGCCTACGACAAGGCAGCACTCCGCGAGGCCGCGGTGCGCCTGGGCATCCCCCGACACTTGGCCTGGACGACGAAGGACCCACTCCAGAAGTCCAGCGGCCTAATGGGACTCCTTGCCGACGAAGCTCGAGCCTGGCTAGCTCGCAGGCCGCTGGCCACTCACTACAGCGACCCCCGGACCGAGCCCGCCGAACAGGCTCTAGCGCGCCTCTGGCTCGCCACAGGCAAGACCGCAACCGATAGCCGGTAGACACCACTGTTTAGCGTGAATGCGCTATAGCGTTTTCACGCTAAACAGTGATAGCGTGGCCCTATGGCATTGATCATTGGCTACGGCAGCGGCGACAAAGGCGGCGTCGGTAAATCCACCGAAGCCCTGATCACCGCGCGCATCCTCGCCGAAGACTTCAACGTGCTGTTGGTCAACGCCGACAGCGTGCGAACCGTCGTCCGCGTGATCAACCGCGGCCAGGACGAGCACTTCCCGTTCGACCTCGCCGACGCCGTCGGCGAGCTGGACAGGCTCGCCGACCTCCGCCGCGACAGCCCGTATGACTTCATCGTCGTCGACCTGCCCGGCGTTGCGGTCGGCGCCTTCCAGTCGATGCTCACTGGTGCCGACGGCAAGCCGATCGCGGATCTCCTGGTGATGCCGTCCAAGGCGGAGTTCATCGAGCTCGAGGCCACGGTGGACGCCATCGACAACGAGGTAGCCCCGACTGGTCTGCCCTACTTGCTCGTGCTCAACCAGGTTCCGACCCAGCGCTTCCCGCTCGCCGAAGAGCGACGCGAGGAGCTGCGCGGACGCACGCACCGCCCGCCGGTCAAGGTCGCCGACACGATCATCCGTCACTCGATGACCTACTTCGACGCTCACGAAGGCGCGATGACCGTCATCGACATGCCAGGCGCCCGTTCCTACGCCCGGATCCTCGAGGCCGAGCAGCGCGCCCTGGTCAACGAGATCCGCTCCATGCTCAACACCCCGGCTTCCCGCCGGCGCTAACCCATCACCTCGGAAGGACCAATCACCATGGCTGCACGCAAGCGCGCACCGCTCTCCGTCGTCATCGACACCGACGGCCACCCCGAGGACGTCACCACCGCACAGCCCAGCGCCGGCGACGTCCAGGCGGCCGAGGCCGCGTCCGAGTCTGAGACGCCGGCACCGGCCAAGAAGGCGACCAGGAGCCCGCGGAAGAAGAGCACCGCCACGCCGGCGAAGAAGACCACCGCCCGGAAGCCGGCCGCGAAGAAGCCGGCGGCGCCGGCCGAGCCCGAGGCAGAGCCGCTGCGCGTGAAGGGTGTCGACACCGCCGACGCCAAGCGCGCCTCGCTCTACCTCCACCCCGACGACTACCGCGCGCTCCAGCTCGCCAAGCTCGACGACGGCGCCGACCTCAACTCGCGGATGCGGGCGATGATCGCCCTGTGGCAGCACAACGCCCGGTTCCGCGCCGCGGTCGACCGGCTCGCCAAGGACGCACCCCGCGGCGGAAGCAAGTTCTGATGAGGCGAAGCATCCACGAGCCCCGCAAGAACGGGCCGGACTCCAACGTTCGCGCGCTCGCCGACCGTTGGAAGTCCGACGCCGAGCGCTACCGGAAGTACGCCGAGACAGGGCCGAACCCCGCCCTTCACCAGGCGATCGCACAGACCTTGATCAACGCCGCCGACGAACTCAACGGAGCGCTCGCCCAGGACCACCGCGCCCGCCTCCTCCGCGAGGTCGAGGCCGAATGGGAAGCAGCCCAGCACACCGACGACGAGGACGAGAGCGGCCTTAGCGCCCGCTTGATCGACCGCATCCCCAAAGACAACTCCTAAGCACTGGCCCCACCCAGCCAGAGAGGTAGAGACCGATGACCAGCACCACCGCACAGCCCGCAGCGCCGGCGCAGCAGTCACGCCGGCTCATCCTCGTAGGCGCCGCAGGCGTCGCCACGATCGCCACGACCAGCGCCTACATCGCGATGGTCGGTTTCGGCCGCGACGTCGTCGGCATGTCCACCGGCGTTGCCTACGCCACCGCCGGCATCCTCGAGGCCTGCCTCGTCATGGTCGCGATCATGGCTCGCGAGGCCGCCCAGCAGCAGCGCCCCAACGGTCTACTCCTGTGGCTCACTTGGGGCTTCTCCGGCGCCTCCGCCGTCTTCGCCGCCTGGCATGAGATCGCCCTTGGGCACTCCGCGGCCGCCGCGGCGTTCCGGTTCATCGTCCCGTTCCTCGCGGCCCTGATGTGGCACCTGGTGCTCGTTGGCGATCGCCACTTGGCCACCGGCCGCACCTGGTCGCAGCTCCGCGCCAGCGCCCGGATGCACACCGCGCTTGAGGCCGTCGAGGACTACCAGGACGCCTGGGACCTCCACCACGACTCCGAGCGCGGCGGCACCGCCGCTACCCGGCGCCAGCTCGATCGCGCACGCCAGCAGATGAAGCGCGCCGGCCGCGTCGTACGCCGCACCGTCGACCCCGCTGCCATGGACAACGAGATCTCCACCTTCGTTGCCGCCTTCGAGGCCTTCGGCGCCGGCGTCATCACCGTGCAGCAGCTCCAGCACCGCGCCCGCCGTATCGAGACCGGCGACACCGCCACGATCCACGTTGAGCAGCTCGCCCCGATGCCCGAGCCGGGCCGGGTCGCCGGCGCCCTCCAGGCCGCCGTAAACGCCCCCGCAGAGCAGCCCGCGAGTGTTTCCCCGGCCGAGGGGCCCGAGGACGTCACAGAGGCCGTCACGGAGCCCTCAGAGCCCGTAGAGCCTCCCGCCCGGCCGCACCTGGTCGGGGTACCCACGATGCCCGCGGAAGAGAAGGTCAGCGAGCAGCACGCACCCGAGCCCGAGCCGCCGGCCAAGCACAGCGACGACACCAGCTCGACCGTCGAGCTCGCGCTCGAGGCCGCCCGTCTGCGCGCCGACGGCCACAAGGTGAAGGAGATCGCCCGCCGGCTCAGCGCCACCGCCGGCCGCCCCGTCTCCGAGCGCACTGTCTACCGCTGGACCAAGGCGAGCTGAACCGCTCCCCCCCGCATCACCCAGTCGCGCCGTGCAGCTCGCAC